>JALYXY010000076.1 GCA_030946875.1 Pseudomonadota bacterium
TTGCAGGCCACCGGCCGCGATCTCGATGTGGCCATCGAAGGCGACGGGTTCCTGAGTGTCCAGGCGCGTGACGGCAGCGAGGCGTATACCCGCGACGGCGGCCTGTCCATCAATCCGGACGGCGAGCTCACGACGCGCAGCGGCCTCACCGTGCTCGGCGAAGGCGGGCCCATCAACATTCCGCCCGACAGCAAGGTCGCCATCGGCAAGGATGGCACGGTTTCGGTGACGAGCTTCGGCCAGTCGGCCGCCAATGTCACCGTATTGGGCAAGCTCAAGCTCGTGAAGCCCGAGCGGGCGGATGTCATCAAGGGCCCGGATGGGCTCTTTCGCACGAAGGGCGGTACGCCCGCCGATGCGGATCCTTCGGTCTCGGTGGTGGCAGGCAGCATCGAATCGTCGAACGTGAATGCCGTGGCCGCCATGGTCGAGATGATCAATCTCGCGCGTCAGTTCGAGATGCACATGAAGCTCCTGCAGAACGCCGAAGGCAACGCGCAGCGCGCAACGCAGCTCCTGTCCACGACGCCCGGCTAACACGGGCCTCACGCTCACGAGAGGAACACATGATTCGCTCACTCTGGATTGCCAAGACCGGCCTCGACGCCCAGCAAACGCAGCTCGACGTCGTCTCGAACAATCTCGCCAACGTCAGCACGTCCGGATTCAAGCGCTCGCGCGCGGTATTCGAGGATCTGCTGTACCAGACCCTGCGCCAGCCGGGCGCGCAATCGTCGCAGCAGACGCAGCTGCCTACGGGTCTGCAGCTCGGCACGGGCGTGAGATCCGTGGCTACCGAGCGGGTGTTCACGCAAGGCAACCTTCAGCAAACCGGCAACTCCCTCGACGTGGCAATCAACGGCCAGGGTTTCCTGCAGGTGCAACTACCCGATGGCAGCACCGCTTACAGCCGTGACGGCTCGCTGCACACGGACTCCCAGGGCCAGCTCGTGACATCGAGCGGGTACCCGATGCAACCGGCGATCACTATTCCGGCAAACGCACAGACGATCACGATCGGTCGCGACGGCACTGTGAGCGTCGCTCTCGCCGGGCAGGCGGCGCCGACCCAGGTCGGGTCCCTGCAGCTCGCCAACTTTCTCAACCCGGCCGGCCTGCAGGCGCGCGGCGAAAACCTCTACATCGAAACCGCCGCCTCGGGTGCACCCACCACGAACGCCCCGGGAGCAAACGGGCTCGGCACCATTCAGCAGGGATTCATAGAAACCTCCAACGTGAACGTGGTCGAGGAGCTCGTGAACATGATCCAGACGCAACGTGCGTACGAAATCAATTCGAAGGCCGTACAAACCTCGGACCAGATGCTGCAGCGTCTCTCGCAGCTCTGATCATCCTCAAGGACAGTGATGCAGATACGGACTCGAAGCCTGCGCCTCGCGGCGAAGCGCATCGTGATCGCAGTGGTCGTGCTTGCGATTGCCGGGTGCGCGAATCCGTTGCGCAAGGTGGAGGTTCAGCAGCCCGTCACCGCACGTCCGGCGGTGCAGGTGACCGCGCCCTCGACTCATGGCGCGATCTATCAGGCGGCCGCGTATCGGCCTCTCTTCGAGGATCGGCTCGCCCGGGCGATTGGCGACACGCTCACGGTGAACATCAATGAAAAGCTGCAGGCGAGCAAACAGGCGAGCAGCTCGACAGCGAAGGGGGGCAGCGTCAACTTCGAGGTTCCAACCGTCAAGGGGATTCCGATCAAGGGGTTGAAGGATGCCGCGCTCGCCGCGGACTCCAAGAGCGACTTCTCGGGAAAGGGCGACTCCTCGGCCAACAACGTGTTCACGGGATCCATCACCGTCACCGTCATCGAGGTCCTGCCGAATGGCAACCTCATCGTGTCCGGTGAGAAACAGCTCGGGATCAACCAGGGCTCCGAGTTCATCCGCCTTTCGGGCGTGGTGAATCCGACCACGATCGTTGCCGGAAACGTGGTGTCCTCGACGCAGGTGGCCGATGCGCGCATCGAGTATCGCGGCACCGGCTACATCGACGAAGCGCAGACCATGGGCTGGTTGCAGCGCGTGTTCCTGAGCGTGTTGCCATTCTGACCGCACTTGTCCCCAGGGAAACCGCCATGAACCGCCGCCGCGCACGAGCACTCGCCGTCATGACGCCGCTCCGCCTTGCAGTTCTGGCGCTGGCGCTGTCACTGGCGTGGTCGGCAACAGCCACCGCCGAGCGCATCAAGGACATCGTGAACGTGCAGGGCGTGCGAAGCAACCAGCTGATCGGTTATGGACTGGTCGTGGGCCTGGACGGTACCGGCGATCAGACGACACAGACGCCGTTCACGGTGCAGAGCATCGTCGCCATGCTCTCGCAACTCGGCACCAACCTGCCGCCGGGCACCAGTCTTCAGCTGAAGAACGTGGCCGCGGTCATGGTCACCTCGCAGCTGCCCGCATTCGCCGGACCCGGTCAGCAGATCGACGTCACGGTGTCATCGCTCGGCAATGCCAAGAGCCTGCGCGGCGGCACGCTTCTCCTCACGCCGCTCAAGGGTGCCGACGGGCAGATCTATGCGCTCGCGCAGGGCAATGTCGCCGTCGCGGGTGCAGGTGCATCGGCCGGCGGCAGCAAGACGCAGGTCAATCAGCTCAACGCCGGACGCATTCCGAATGGCGCGATGGTGGAGAAGTCCGTGCCGACGCTGCTGGGACAGGGCGAGTACATCCATCTCGAGCTGCGCGATACCGACTTCGGCACTGCACGCCAGATGGTCGCAGCGATCAATGCGGCAATGGGCTCGCCGGTGGCGACCGCGATCGATGGCCGCACCGTGCGCGTGACGGCGCCGACCGCGCCGGACGCGAGGGTCGCGTTCCTGGCGCAGCTCGAGGAAGTGACGGTCGAGACGGCTCCTGCATCAGCCAAGGTGATCTTCAACGCACGCACGGGCTCCATCGTGATGAACCAGGCTGTGACGATCGACGCCTGCGCCATCGCCCACGGCAACCTGACCGTGACGATCACGAGCGACCCCGTGGTGAGCCAGCCCGCCCCCCTCTCGCAGGGACAAACGGTCGTCACGGAGCGTGCACAGATCGACATCAAGCAGGAAGGCAGTGGCTTCAAGGCGCTGCAGGCTGGCGCGCGACTTGCCGACGTGGTGCGAACGCTCAACACGCTCGGGGCCACTCCCGGCGATCTGCTCGCGATCCTGCAGGCAATGAAATCCGCAGGCGCGCTCAAGGCCGAGCTGGAGGTGATCTGATGCGCCCGCTGGGTTCAGAGGCAGGCGCGCAACTCGCGATCGATGCCAACGCGCTCGGCAATCTGCGCAACCAGGCCAAGACTGCGCCGCGCGAAGCCATAGGCAAGGCGGCGCAGCAGTTCGAAGCGCTCTTCGTGCAGATGCTCATGAAGCAGATGCGTGAAGCACTGCCACAGGACGGGCCGCTGTCCAGCGATGCGGAAAAAAGCTACACCGCGATGTTCGATCAGCAGCTTGCGCAGCAGCTCTCCAGCCGCGGGATTGGCCTGCGCAAGGTGATCGAGCAGCAGCTCGCGCGCCAGATCGGTACGGCCGCGAGCTCCAGCGATGCGGACCCTGCGAGCCCGAAGAGCGTGCGCACCGAAACCTCTTTGCAGAAGGCGTCTTTCGCGTTGCCGGTGCGACCCTCAGCGACTGCGCAGGGTGCGACCGCTGTCATGGATCAGGCGCCGGGCCTCATACCGGCAGGGGTCGCGGCCTTCATCGACAAGTTGCGGCCGCACGCCGAGGCCGTCGCGCAGGCCGCGGGCATTCCCGTGCATTACCTCCTTGCGCAAGCGGGTCTCGAGACCGGCTGGGGCAAGAGCCTGCCGCGAACCGCCGACGGGCAGACGAGCCACAACCTTTTCGGCATCAAGGCCGGCACGCAGTGGAAGGGGGCGACTGCCGAAGCCCCGACCACCGAGGTGGTGCAGGGTCAGGCGGTCCGGACCACCGAGCGCTTTCGGGCCTACGGCTCGTTTACCGAGGCGTTCCAGGATTTTGCGACGCTCCTCAAGGACAGCGCGCGCTATGCCGGGGTGATAGCCAAGAGCGCCGATCCGCGCGCGTACGCCGAGGGCCTGCAACGCGCCGGCTACGCCACCGACCCGCACTACGGCGCCAAGCTTGCGCGCAGCATCGAGCTCGTCGCGCGCAAGCTCGGTGTGCCTGTCACCAGCCCGCCCGTTCAAGTTGGCGCGACGCCGGCCGATAAAGCCAGAACGGCGAGCTGAAAAGGCTTCCCGCTCAAGCCATGGCCAACAGCATTCTCAGCATCGGCGCAAGTGCGATAGCCGCAGCCCAGGCGGGTCTGGTCACGACCGGGCACAACATCAGCAACGTCAACACGCCCGGATACAGCCGCCAGGAAGCGATCCAGGTCGATCGGAATTATCTTTTCACAGGCGGCGGGTACCTGGGGCAGGGTGTCGACATCGCGACGGTGCGCCGCAGCTACAGCGAATTCCTTGCGGCGCGGGCGTTGTCATCGCAGACGCAGTCGAGTGCGATGTCGGTCAGACAGGACCAGCTCAGTCAGCTCGACAACATGTTCGGCGACGTCACCAGCGGACTGTCGCCCGCTCTCGACACGTTCTTCGCGGGCATCAATGCCGTTGCAGCCAATCCTGCGGATACGTCGTCGCGACAGACCGCGCTGTCTGCTGCGCAGGGACTGGTCGGAAGGCTGCGTCAGCTCGACGGTCAACTCACGGATCTGCGCAACGCCGCCAACACGCGCGTCGCCGGGACGGTGACATCGATCAACAATATCGGCGCGCAGATTGCGAGCCTCAATGCGCGCATCCTGAATGCCGCCAGCGCTGGCGCCGGCAATACGCCTCCCAACGATCTTCTGGACCAGCGCGACCAGCTGGTCATGGACCTCAACAAGAGCATCGGCGCAACGGCCGTGCCGCAGAGCGACGGCACCTACAACGTCTTTCTGTCGAATGGGCAGGCGCTCGTCACGGGCGTTCAGACGCTCACCGTGAGCGCGACCGCGGACCCGCAGGACCCGCGCAATCTGGTGATCGGCCTCGTGAACGCGGGACAGACGACCATCTTCCACAGCGGCGACTTTGCCGGCGGCGAGCTTCAGGGCGTGCTGGCGTTTCGGGATGGCGATCTCGCCGCAGCCGAAAACTCGATCGGCCGCATTGCCGTGGCGCTCGGATCGGCTTTCAACGTGCAGCACCGGCTGGGACAGGACCTCAACGGCGTTCCCGGCGGTGATTTCTTCAGCGTGCCGGCCCCCAACGTGCAGCCCGCACTCAGCAACAGCGGTAACGCGAGCGTCACGGCGGCGATTGCCGACGGGACACAGATCACCACCAGCGATTACCGGCTTGCCTACGATGGCACGAACTACGTCGTAACGCGGCTCTCCGACAGCGCCGCGCAAACGTTCGCGACGTTGCCGCAGACGGTGGATGGAGTCACCTTCACGCTGAGCTCCGGAGCCGCCGCTGCGGGGGACACATTTCTCGTGCAGCCCACCCGTTACGGCGCGCGCGACATCGGCGTCGCGTTGACGAGCCCCGCGCAGATAGCGGCCGCAGCGCCGATCCGCACGTCGGTGTCCGTGACGAACCTCGGCAGCGGAACCATCTCGCAGGGCAGCGTCGATGCCGGGTACCCGCTGGCGCCGCTCACCTCGGCCGTCGTGATCACCTATTCGAAATCAGCCGGCACATTGACGGGATTCCCGCCTCTCGTGCCGGTCACCGTGCAGACGGGCAACACGACGACCACGTATGCGCCCGGCACGCCCGTGCCGTACACGGCCGGTGCAACGATCAGCTTTGGCCCGCGGTTCACGATTTCGGGCACGCTTGCCGACGGCGATAGCTTCACCGTGGCACCCAACAGCGGCGCGAGGGGCGACAATCGCAATGCCCAGCTGCTCGCATCGCTCGCACGCAGCAACGTGGTCGGCGGCACGCAATCGGTGCACGCCGCTTATGGTGAGCTCGTCGGCAGCATAGGCAGTGCAGCGCAGCAGGCGCAGGTGGAGAACGACGCCCAGACCCATCTGCTGCACCAGGCGCAAAGCGCGCAGCAGGCAGCGTCCGGAGTCAATCTCGACGAGGAAGCCGCGAACCTGCAGCGTTACCAGCAGGCGTATCTCGCGGCCGGCAAGCTCATGAGCGTCGCAGCGACGCTTTTCGATTCGATCCTCAACATCGGTCGCAATTAGCCCATGCGCATCAGCACCCCACTTCTATACCAGCAGGCGGTGAGCGCGATCACCGATCAGCAGTCGCAGCTGCTGCACCTTCAACAGCAGATTGCATCGGGTCGGCGCATGCTCACGGCGTCGGATGATCCTGTTGCCGCGGCGCAGGCGCTCGTCGTGCATCAGTCGAAGGCCGAGACGGATCGCTTTGGCGACAACATCGGCAACGCGCGCGATCTGCTTGGGCAGAACGACTCGCTGCTCGGAAGCATCAGCGAAGTCCTGCAGAGTGTGCGCACGACCGCCATCAATGCCGGCAGCGGCACCGTCAACGCAAGCGACCGCGCGGCGTTGAGCTCCGAGGTCGCGAGCCGCCTGGCCGAGCTCATCGGACTCGCCAACAGCCGCGACAGCAACGGCAACTTCATGTACGCGGGCTTTCAGAATTCTGCACCGCCCTTCACCGGAGGCGCGGGCTCTCCGGTGGTCTACGGCGGCGACCAGGGCATGTCGTCGGTGCAAGTGAGCCCCACTCGCAACATCAACGTCACGCAAACCGGCAGCGCACTCTTCGAGACCATCCGCAACGGTAACGGCACGTTCGTCACCACGCCGGCGGCAGCGAATACCGGTACCGGTGTCGTCGGTTCCACCGCGGTGGCGAACGCAGCGAGTCTCACCGGCGACACCTATGCGCTGCAGTTCAACGTCAGCGGATCGACGACGACCTATGACATCGTCGACGTGACATCGAGTACGACACTGTCCTCGGGCAACGCCTACACCGCCGGGGCTCCGATCACCCTCGCCGGCATGACCGTGAGCCTCACCGGGGCACCGGCAACGGGCGACAAGTTCACGCTCGCCCCCAGCACGTCGCAAAGCGTCTTCACCACTCTGCAGAAGCTCATCACGGTGCTGCAGTCGCCGACGGCCACCGACACCCAGCGCGCCAATCTCACCAACGGACTCAATGAGGCGCTGCAAAACATCGACCATTCGCTGGAGACTGTGCTGACGGCGCGCTCCGAAGTCGGCGCCAACCTGCGCGAGCTCGATGGCCTCGGCTCGGGCAACGAGGATCGCAGCGTGCAATATCAACAGACGCTGTCGCGGCTCGAGGATCTCGACTACAACCGCGCGCTCTCGATGTTCTCGCAACAGCAGATGGCACTCGAAGCGGCCCAGAAGTCGTTTCTGAAGACGTCAGGTCTTTCGTTGTTCAATTTCCTGTGATCAACGGTACGCTTTCACGGGGGGCTCGCCATGGCTAGCACAGTCGCATCGATCTCGGAGCTGCCGGCCGCCGACCCTGCGGGCACGCCCTCGGCGATCGCCCGCGACGCCTTGCGTCAGCTCGCCACGATGCGCATGCCACCCACGCCGGACAACTTTGCCCGCGTGTATTACGACATTGCGTACCCCGGGAAGCGGCAGGCCGGGGGAGGTGCGTTTGCAGCGCTGCGGGAGATCGCGGGCGAGCTCTCCAGCGACAGCACCGGGTCGGCTGACACGGGATCGGCCTTGCGTGCCGCGCTCGATCTCGGTGACTGGACGCGGGTGCGCGAAGTGATCGTGAACGCCTGCCGCGCCGTCGCGACGAGCCCGGTGCCTCGCCCGCAGACCGAAATCCAGCGTGAGCAGGGGCACCGTGCAGCCGTGAACAAATGGCAGCAAACCACCCATGCCTGCCGCGCTCTTCTCGCCGATGCTCTGACCGCGTACGTCGCAGTGGACGTCGGGTTCGCACAGGACATTGTCGACGAAGCCCACGGGCTTTCGCGCGAGGTCCGCGAGGCCGCGAGCGCTGCGATACTGCAGGAGCTCGATACGCGCGTCCGGGCGCTCCTCGCCAAGACGGGTCGTGCCGGCAAGGAGCATCGTGCGATCCAGCAAGGTTTGCTGCGGTTGCTGCAGCTTCTTTCGGCGAACGTGAGCGAGCTGGTGGGCGACGGCTCATGGATCAGCGCGCAGGTCGATGCGCTGGCCGAACTCACGCACGGCAACATGACCTTGAAGGCCATCGCCGAGCTCGAGTCGGGTTTGCGCGACATCGCCGCGCGCCAGGGAGCGCTCAAGAAGAGCCTCGAGCAGGCGAAGGATGCGATGAAGCACATGGTCGCCACCTTCATCGAGCGAATCGGCGAGCTCGCTTCCAACGCCGGCGGCTACCACGACCGCCTGGCTGTGTACTGCACGCAGATCGAGCAGGCGACGGACTTGAGCGAGCTCTCGAGCCTCGTGATCGGCATCATGGAGGACACGCGAGGCGTGCAGCTCGACCTCGGCCGCTCGCGCGACGAGCTTCTCGCCGCCCGACGCGCCGTGGAGCAGTTCCAGGAACGCACCAACAGGCTGGAGAACGAGCTCGTCACGCTGTCCGACCGGCTGCAGGAAGACCAGCTCACGCGCGTGCTCAACCGGCGCGGATTGAGCCGCGCCTTCAACACCGAAGCCGCCCGTGCCGACCGGCATCGTCGGGCGATATCGCTCGCCATGCTCGATGTCGACAACTTCAAGGCACTCAATGACACCTTCGGCCATCAGGCCGGCGATTCGGCCCTGGTGCACATTGCGGAAACCATACGCGCCTCGTTGCGCGCGTCTGACCTCATTGCGCGTTACGGGGGCGAGGAGTTCGTGATCCTGCTCCCGGAGACCGATCTCGAGCAGGCCATGCAGGTGCTGAAGCGGGTGCAGAGTGATCTCGCCCGGAACCCGTTCCAGCACGATGGCCGCATGGTTCCGATCACCTTCAGTGCCGGTGTGGCCGAACGGGTGACCGCCGAAACCCAGGAGGCGCTCATCGCCCGCGCCGATCGGGCGCTGTACGAAGCCAAGAAGGACGGCAAGAACCTCGTCGTTCACTGAGCGGCCTCCGAGTCCGTCATGCCCGCGCTGATTGCGCGGTGCAGCGTTCACCGCTGTCAGAGCGTTCACCGCGGAGCTCCGCCAGGCCCCGGCGTCGCAGTCGTGTCTGTTTCGCACAGGCGGCAATGTGCCGATATCGAGGCCCTTCGCCCCGCAGCGGTGATGGCCGCGAATTGGCGCGCTATTTCCCCTCTGCTCCGCCTTCAGTTCAATCCGCGCGCGCCGTAAAAGGAGGAGGGAACAAGCACCCGTGCGGGCGCCTCGTGGGCGCTTGCCAATACTTCGCTCATGATGATCGCTGACACCTCGATCGATGCCATACCCGCGGTTGCGGAGATTCGCGCGCGCGTGCTGATCGTGGACGACTCCCCGTCCTTCCGGAAGATGGTGTCTTTCGTGCTGAAAGAGGGGGGTTGCGAGGTCATCGAGGCAAGCGATGCGAACCAGGCGATCACCTCAATGGAGCGCGCCGAATTCGACGTCGTGCTCGCCGATCATCATCTACCCGGCACCGACGGCGTCATGCTGATTGCGCAGATCCGCAGTCGGACCGCCTCGTCGAGCATTCCAATCGTCATGCTGACGACCGAGACCAGCGAGGACATGAAAGCGGCCGCGCGTGCAGCGGGCGCCACCGCGTGGATGGCGAAGCCCTTCGAGCCCGGCCGCCTTCTCGCGCTCATCGAGCAGGTGGTCGTCTAGATGGACACCGTTCAAACGTCCGGCGGAATGGACCTGAGCCGCTTCGAGGGCGACTTTCTTCAGGAAGCCGGCGAGCATCTCGCGGCCATGGAAAACCTGCTGGTCGCGATCGACCCCGTCGCGCCCATCGCAGACGACATCAACGCCATCTTCCGCGCTGCGCACTCGATCAAGGGCGGCAGCGGCATGTTCGGATATGCCGACACCACGGCCGTGACACACGAGCTCGAGTCCCTGCTCGACAAAGTGCGAAAAGGCGAGCTCGCGCTGACGCCCGACATGGTGGATGTGCTTCTGCACGGAGCGGACGTGGTGCGCGCGCAACTCGCGTTTCGTGCCTGCACCGGACCCGCACCCGAGGTGGAAGTCGATGCAGTCTGCGAGCGCATTCGCTCCTGTGCTGTCGGCCCCGCCGCGGCACCCGCGCCCATTGTCGCGCAGTCAACCGCAACGTCGCGACGCCTCGAGATCACTTACCCGTCGCAGGCGCTGGATGCGGCGACGGTGGACGAGGTCCTGGGCCAGCTGGCGGAGCTCGGCCAGGTCGAGGCGCTCCCTCATGGCGACAGCACGAAGGCGGTGATCCATCTCATCACCGATTCGGCTGATGACATCGTGCTCACGCTCTTCGACTTCGTCATGGATGCACGCGAGGTGAGCGTGCGCGAGGTGGACGCGAACGCAGGCGCAGCCAACGCAGAAGCCGTGGCCACGGCCGATGCATCGACTCAAACAGGCTCCACGGAAGCACCCGCGCAGAGCCCGCATGCAGAGGCTCATGTCGGGGGAGCCATCCCACCGGGCACGTCACCTTCAGGGGCTTCAGCTCAGGCGCCCAATGCGCCGCGTGCTGCGGCTACAGCTACAGCTTCCAGTGCGGCGGCGGCGCACCAGGAGTCGATCCGGGTGAGCGTGGAAAAGGTCGATCAGCTCATCAACCAGGTGGGCGAGCTGGTGATCACGCAGGCCATGCTCGCGCAGTGCATCGGAGAGATCGATGCGGTGAACCAGGCGCGCCTTCTCACGCGCATCGCCGACCTGCAACGCAACACGCGCGATCTGCAGGAATCGGTCATGTCGATCCGCATGCTGCCGATCGCGTCAGTATTCGAACGCTTCCCGCGCCTTGCACGCGACCTCGCCGGCAAGCTCGGCAAGGAAGTGCACGTGCGTATGGAAGGCGAGAACACCGAGCTCGACAAGGGGCTCATCGAGAAGATCATGGATCCGCTCGTGCACCTCGTGCGCAATGCAATCGATCACGGCATCGAGCGCGTCGAGGACCGTCTCGCCGCCGGCAAGCTGCGCACCGGCACCCTCACGCTCACCGCACGGCACCAGGGCGGGAACATTCTCATCGAGGTCTGCGACGATGGACGCGGACTCTGCCGCGACAGGATTCTGGCCAAGGCGCGGGAGCGCGGCATGGCCGTCAGTGATACCGCGACCGACCGCGAGGTGTGGGCGCTCATATTCGAGCCGGGCTTCTCGACTGCCGAAGTCGTGACGGACGTCTCAGGTCGCGGCGTAGGCATGGACGTCGTGAAGCGCAACATCGCGAGCCTTTCAGGGTCCATCCTGATCGACTCCAGGCCGGGAGCCGGCACGCGCGTCAGCATCCGTCTGCCGCTTACGCTCGCCATCATGGACGGCCTTGCGGTAGCCGTCGGTGAGGAGCGTTACATCGTGCCGCTGGCCGGCATTCTCGAATCGCTGCAAACCGATCGGGCGACGCTTCGTTCGGTGGCAGGCCAAGGCCTCGTCATCGATGTACGGGATGAGTTCCTGCCGGTCGTGTTCCTCTCGACGCTCTTCGGCATTGCCTCGCGCCAGGGTGACTGCGCGGCGGCCTCACCCGTGATGATCGTGGTGGTCGAAACCGAGGGCACGAAGGTTGCGCTCGCCGTCGACGAGCTCCTGGGTCAGAACCAGGTGGTGGTGAAGAGCCTCGACGCGAATTACCGGCGGGTGCCCGGACTCGCGGGCGCCACGATCATGGGCGACGGACGCGTGGCATGCATTCTGGACCTCGGTGCAATCGTGCGGCATAGCAGTCCTGCGCAACACATCACACTGCATTGAGGAGATCGCATGCTGGCAGCAGCGAGAAGCGGAGGTCGTGACATGCACGTGCAACGACCGGCGGCCGAGGTGCAGGGCAAGGAATACCTAGCCTTCACCATCGCCGAGGAGGAATACGGCATCGACATCCTCGCCGTGCAGGAGATCCGTGGCTATGACGCGGTGACGCGCATCGCCGGCGCACCAGCCTTCATCAAGGGCGTGATCAACCTTCGCGGCGAAATCGTCCCGATCGTCGACATGCGCATCAAGCTCGGCCTCGGTGACGTGCAGTACGACACGTTCACCGTGGTGATCGTCCTCAACATCGCCGGGCGTGTGGTCGGCATGGTGGTGGACGGCGTCTCGGACGTGCTCACGCTCACCGCCGAGCAGATCCGCCCAGCGCCCGATCTGGGCGCAACCGTCAACACGCGTCACATCGTCGGCCTGGGAACGATCGACGGTCGCATGCTCATCCTGCTCGACATCGCGAGCTGGATGACGAGCGGCGAGATGGAATTGCACGACACCGGCGTTGAAGACGCCGGCGATCCGATCCTTGCATGAACGTCAAACCGACCGGAGCTTCCGGCCCCCACAGGAGCACGCTATGAAATTCCTACTCAACATGAGCGTCAGCAAGCGCATCGCGGTGATGCTGACGCTGCTCGGCATGCTCGTCGGCGGCATGGCGGTGCACGGAGCGACCGATCTCATCTTCCTGCGCGATCGTTTCGCCGAAGCGCCGGATCGGCTGCAGACCCGCATCGCTCTTTCGGAGTGGCAGCAGCTCACGGCCCTCAATGCCGGCCGAACGGTCGCGATTCTGCAAAGCGAGACTCCCGTGCTCGCCGAGCGCCTCGCGCCGGAGATGAAGCAGACAAGCGCCCGTATCGATACATTGCAAAAGCAGATCAGCCTTCTTCCGCTCACCATCGAGCAGAAGAAGCTTCTCACGGAGGTCGGAACCGCACGTGCGAGCTACCTCGCGAGCCGCGAGGAGGTGATCAAGTTCAAGCGCGCAGCGGACAAGGCGGCAGGTAGCACCTACGACCAGCGCTTCCTGCCGGCCCTCCACGCGTATCAAAGCGCCGTGCAGACCTTCCTCACCGATTACGACCGGGAGCAGCGCGAGTGGCATGCGGGCGTTCTTTCGCGGGCCGAGCGATCGATGGCGCTCTCCATGTTGCTTGGTATCCCATTCGCCGTGTTCTGCGTGTGGATGAACATCACGTTGGCGCGATCGATCGTGCTGCCTCTTGCCGAGGCCGTGAAGGTGGCTGACCGGGTGGCCGATGGAGATCTTTCGGCAAGGATCGAGGTCACGTCCAAGGACGAAACCGGACGCCTCCTCGGTGCGCTGAGGCGCATGAACGAGAACCTCGCGCATATCGTGACCGACGTGCGCGCCGGAACCGAGGCGATCGCCACGGCCTCGCGAGAGATCGCAGCCGGCAACCAGGACCTTTCCCAACGCACCGAAGCGCAGGCGTCGAGCCTCGAGGAAACGGCGTCCTCGATGGAGCAGCTGACGGGCACCGTCAAACAGAACGCCGACAATGCGCGGCGTGCAAGTCAGCTCGCGGCCTCCGCCTCCTCGATCGCGGTGCGTGGAGGAACGGTCGTCAGCGATGTGGTCCACACGATGGGCGAGATCACCGAAAGCTCGAAACGCATCGGCGACATCATCGGCGTGATCGACGGCATCGCCTTCCAGACCAACATACTTGCGCTCAATGCGGCCGTCGAAGCCGCGCGGGCCGGGGAGCAGGGGCGTGGCTTCGCGGTCGTCGCAAGCGAGGTGCGCAATCTGGCGCAACGCAGCGCCGCCGCGGCCAAGGAGATCAAGGTGCTGATCGAGGACTCGGTCGGCAAGGTGGAAAGCGGTGCGGCTCTCGTCGATCAGGCCGGCGCAACGATGTCCGAGGTCGTGAACTCGATCAAGCGCGTCACCGACATCATGGCCGAAATCACGGCTGCGAGCCAGGAGCAGAGCTCCGGCATCGAGGAGGTCAATCAGGCGGTAACCCAGATGGACCAGGCGACGCAACAGAATGCTGCGTTGGTCGAAGAAGCAGCAGCCGCAGCCGAATCCTTGCAGGACCAGGCGCAGCATCTCGCACATGCGGTTTCGGTGTTCAAGCTCGAGGCGAAGCCGAGCGGCGTGTCGCGCACGGTCGAGCAGCTCGCGGCCAACCAAGCGGTGGAACGGCGAAGCCCCAATCGCGCGCGCAATGTGACGCGCCTCCCGACGAGCCCGACCAAGGCACCGGTCAAGATGGCCAAAACCGGCACCGACGATGACTGGACGGAGTTCTGACCATCGTCGAGATTCGTCGTACGTGAGCTTTATCGGCGGTTACCGACCTCATGCAGGCAGCGCAAAAGCACGCCATCGAGACCCGGGAGTTCGCGTTCAGTGCGCGGGACCTCGTGCGGGTCTCGGCGCTCATCCACGCACGCGCCGGAATCGCGCTCAACCCGCGCAAGGAGAACATGGTGTACGGGCGCCTTTCGCGGCGCCTGCGCGCGTGCGGCATGTCGAGCTTCGGCGAGTACCTGGACATGCTGGAAGCCGACCCCGTCGCGGCCGAATGGGAGGCGTTCACCAACGCGCTCACGACCAACCTCACCGCGTTCTTTCGCGAGGGGCATCACTTTCCAATCCTGCGCGAGCATCTGCTTGCGATTCGCAAGCGGTCCGACATCATCGTGTGGTGCGCAGCCGCTTCCACAGGCGAGGAGGCCTACTCGATCGCGATCACCGCGTGCGAGGCATTCGGAACCCTCACCCCACCCGTGCATGTCGTTGCGAGCGACATCGACACCGGAGTGATCGCCACTGGGGATCGCGGCATGTACGCAATGGACCGCATGCGCGGAATGCCCCACACCATGCTGCGACGCTACTTTCTCAAGGGCCGCGGTGCGAACAGCGGCTTCGTGCGGGTGAAGCCGGAGCTCCGCGCGCTCGTCAAGTTCTGCCGGATCAACCTGCGCGACGGCGCATGGAACATGGCCGGGCGGATCGATGCGATCTTCTGCCGCAACGTGCTGATCTATTTCGACCGGCCAACGCAGCTCGCGGTGCTCTCGAGGTTCGCGCCTCTTCTCGCGGACGGAGGCCTGCTCTTCGCCGGGCATTCGGAGAGTCTTGCGTACGCGAGTCATCTTTTCAGGCCGCTTGGCAACACGGTCTACGCCAAGGGCGGCACGCCCGGTCAGATGGATGCGCCGACATGAGCGAAGCGATCTTCTCCGGTACCGCCCACACAGCCTATTACGACCGGCATTTTCGTACGCGCGCCATCAAGCTCTTGCCGGGCGAATACCAGGTGGCGGGCCACGGAACCATGCTCGTGACCGTGCTTGGATCGTGTGTGGCCGCTTGCATCCGCGACACCCGGCTGGGCATCGGCGGGATGAATCACTTCATGCTTCCAGAAGGCAGCGATCCTTGCGGAATCGCAACCGAGTCCGCTCGTTACGGCGCGTACGCGATGGAAGTTCTGGTCAACGATCTCCTCAAGCACGGTGCCGATCGCAGGCGCCTCGAGGCGAAGGTGTTCGGCGGCGGAGGCGTTGCCGAGCCGCAGGCTGCGGACCACGGCACCGATACGAAGGTACCGAAGCGTGCACCCTCCGCAACGCGCCTTCGTCCGGCGCCGCAGGTGTGGCGCAGTGTGGGTGAGCGAAACGCCACGTTCGTGCTCGATTTCCTGCATAGCGAGGGCATCCGCGTGGCCGCGCGCGATCTCCTCGAGGTGCACGCACGCAAGGTCTATTACTTCCCGCACACCGGCCGCACCCTGGTCAAGAAGCTGCGGACCTTGCACAACGATACGATCCTCGAGCGTGAGCGTGCCTATCGCGTCCGCCTCCTGGCACACCCTGTGGAGGGTCATGTTGAGCTCTTTGGCTGAGGCCGGCGCGCGTGGCGTGCCCATCCGTGTGCTCATCGTCGACGATTCGGCGCTCATCCGGCGCGTGCTCACGGACATCATCTCGCGTCAGCCCGACATGACGGTTGTCGGTGCAGCTCACGACGCGATCGCCGCGCGCGATCTGATCAAGAGCCTCAACCCCGACGTGCTGACGCTCGACATCGAGATGCCGCACATGAGCGGCCTCGAGTTCCTGGAAAAGCTCATGCACCTGCGCCCGATGCCGGTCATCATGGTTTCGACCCTGACCCGCGAGGGCTCCGAAGCCGCGTTGCGGGCGCTCGAGCTCGGCGCGGTGGACTTCGTCGCGAAACCGATGCTGGATGTAGCAAGCGGCATGGAGCAGTACGCGGACGAGATCGTCGCCAAGCTGCGCATGGCCGCACGGGTCAGCCGCCGCCGTGCACGCGAGCCGATACCGTCGACACCGTTGCCGGCCTTCGCCGGCCGCGGCGCCGCGAGCGATGCGATCATCGTGATCGGAGCCTCGACCGGTGGCACCGAAGCGCTTCGCAGCATCCTGCAGCGCCTGCCTCATGATGCGCCGCCGGTACTCGTCACCCAGCACATGCCGCCGGGTTACACGCACACCTTCGCAGCCCGCCTCGACAAGGTTTGCCCGATGATAGTAGCCGAGGCGGTGGACGGAACACCGCTCCGGCAGGGGCACGTCTACATTGCGCGAGGCGGCACGCACCTCGAGGTGGTGCGTCGCGGTGCCGGTCACGTGCTCGCGATCACCCACGGCGAGCCGGTCAACCGGCACAAGCCATCGGTCGATGTCCTTTTCGCTTCTGCCGCGCGCGAGATCGGTTCGCGTGTGATCGCAGTCATTCTCACCGGCATGGGCAAGGACGGCGCGCACGGAATGCTTGCCATTCGCGATGCAGGCGGCGAGACCATCGCGCAGGACGAGGCGACTTCGGTGGTGTTTGGAATGCCCCGCGAGGCCATCGCCCTGGGTGGGGTCGCAGAGGTGCTTCCCCTGCCAGCCATTCCCGCGCGCATCGTCGCCATCGCGGCGACTGCAGGCCGCGTGAGCGCCACGTCGTAATCCGGAGAATCGCATGTCACTCGAGAACATCTACGTTGCGCGTCAGCCGATTGTCGACGCGCAGAAGGAGCTCACGGGGTTCGAGCTCCTCTTCCGCTCGACCGAAGACAACGCAGCCGACATCGCCGACAGCATCGATGCAACTTCAACCGTGGTTGCCAACGTGTTCACGGAGATCGGCATTGCCGAAGTGCTCGGCGCATTCGACGGATATCTCAATGTCGACACCGAGTTCCTGTTCTCCGAGCTGATCGAGGCGCTGCCCCCGAAACGCATCGTGCTCGAGCTTCTGGAGACGCGGATGCTCGAAGAGCCGACGCTCGAGCGACTGCGCGAGCTGCGGTCGCGAGGCTACCGCATCGCACTGTCTGAATTCGTCGGCAACTTTCAGGATCTCGGCGAGCTCATGTCGGCTGTCGATGTCGTGAAGCTCGACATGCAGCAGATCGATGCCATTCTCCTGCCCGAAATCGTGGCGATGCTCCGCCCGTTCCCGGTGCAACTCGTCGCGCAGAAGGTGGAGACTCCGGAGCAGTTCGAGATCGCCAAGGGACTCGGCATCAAGCTCTTTCAGGGCTACCACTTTGCGCGGCCGCAGATCATCATGGGCAAGCGCGCGAAGCCGGCCAAGCTCGCGCTCCTGCGACTTTTGTCGCTCGCCCTGAACGATGCCGAGACGCGGGAGATCGAGGATGAGTTCAAGCGCCACCCGAACCTCGCGATCAACCTGCTCCGGCTCGTGAACTCGGTGGCCTTCAATCCCACGCATGCCATCACGTCGCTGCGGCACGCGCTCGTCGTGCTCGGTCGAAAGCAGCTGCGGGTGTGGCTGCAGCT
>JALYXY010000084.1 GCA_030946875.1 Pseudomonadota bacterium
CGCTTGCTCCACCGCGAACGTCAGCATCCGCTTCGTCGCCAGATCTGCAGGCCCCTCGACCGTCTGGTCGGCGATGAAGTCCCCCAGGCTGGAATCGCTCTCTTCCCCGACCGGCGTATCGAGCGACAGCGGATCCAGGCCGATGCGGTGGATCTCGCGGATCCGTTCCACCGGGAGGTCGCAGCGCTGGGCAATCTCCTCGATCGTCGGTTCGCGTTCGAGCTCTTGCTGCAGGTCGCGCTGGGCACGCTTGACCCGGTTCATGTTCTCGATCATGTGCACCGGGATTCGGATCGTGCGCGCCTGGTCGGCGATCGAGCGCGTGATCGCCTGGCGGATCCACCACGTTGCGTAGGTCGAGAACTTGTAACCACGCCGGTATTCGAACTTGTCAACGGCCTTCATGAGCCCGATGTTGCCTTCCTGGATCAGGTCGAGGAACTGCAGGCCGCGGTTGGTGTACTTCTTGGCGATCGAGATCACGAGACGCAGGTTCGCTTCGGTCATCTCGCGCTTGGCCTTGCGCGCACGTGCCTCGCCGGTGGACATCTGCTTGTTGATGTCCTTGAGGTCCTTGAGCGGCACCATGACGCGCTTCTGCAGGTCGAGAAGCCTCTGCTGCTGCTCCACGATGGCCTGCCGGTACTTGGCAAGCTGCTCGCTGTAGTTGTGCTTGGCCGCGACTTCACGGTCGATCCAGCGCAGCGACGTCTCGCTCTCCGGAAACTTCTTGATGAAATCGGGGCGAGGCATGCCTCCCTTGTTCACCACGAGGTCCTGGATCTTGCGTTCGATCTGGCGAATGCTGTCGACCTCGCTGCGCACGGTGTCGCACAGACGCTCGACCTGGCGCGCCGAAAAGCGGATCTGCATCAGCTCGCCGCTGATCTTCTTCTGCAGCTCGATGTACTTCGGGGACTTGTAGCCCTCTTTCTGCAGGCACGCGAGCATGCGCGTGAAATGCTTGCGGATCGTGGCGAAACGTTCCATTGCAGCGGTCTTCAGACGCTCGAGGTTCTCGGCGGCCACGGCAACGGCGTTGTCTTCGTCCTCCTCCTCGTCGAGCTCATCGTCGACCTCCTCCTCGACTTCGAGCTCCTCCTTGAAGTCCATGAGGCCGTCCACGAGATCGTCGATCTTGATCTCGTCCTTTTCGATCTTCTCGGCGAGATCGAGAATCTGCGCGACCGTCATCGGACATGCGGAGATCGCCATGATCATGTGCTTCAGGCCCTCCTCGATGCGCTTGGCGATCTCGATCTCGCCTTCGCGCGTCAGGAGCTCGACCGAACCCATCTCGCGCATGTACATGCGGACGGGGTCGGTGGTGCGGCCAAATTCGGAGTCGAGCGTCGACACGGCAGCTTCCGCCGCTTCCTCGACGTCCTCTGTGGGCGCCGACGGCGCCGCTTCGGACATGAGCAGCGTCTCCGCATCAGGTGCCTCGTCGTACACCTGAATGCCCATGTCGCCGATCATCCCGATGATGCCCTCGATCTGCTCGGCATCGAGCACATCGTCGGGGAGATGATCGTTGATCTCGGCGAAGGTGAGGAAGCCGCGCTCCTTGCCGAGCACGATCAACGTCTTGAGGCGCCGCTTGCGGGCCTCGACGTCCGCCGGCGTGAGCTCGCGCGGCGCAACCTCTGCCTGCTTGCCGCTGCGACCTTTCTTCGACGCGAAGTCTTCGGCACGCTTGCCCGCAAGCTTGGCGGCGATCTCTCCGACCGTCGTGGGCTTTAGGCTCGCGGCCGTGCTCGATGCCTTGACGGCCCCGCGTGCAGTGACAGCGTGTTGTGCGATGGCGGCAGTGCGCGTCGCAGGCTTGCCGGCTGACGTCTTGCCTGTCGATTGCACAGGCGCGCTCGACGTCTTTTGCTTCTGATCTTGATTGGGCACAGCCTTGACCTGCTTCGCAACGCTTCTGTTTACGACCTTCGACACCGGTTTCGGTTTCGGTGTCGCAGCAGGTTGCATCGCATGACCCTTCGCTACGATTTTCTTCGTGGCGGAGCGCGCGATCGGCTTGGTCCTGGCGAGCTGTTTGCTTTTCGGCGCTGCTGCCTTGGGAGCAGGCTTGGCAGCTTTCTTCTGCGCGGGCTTGGCCACGGGTGCGCGGCTCGTCGGCGCCTTCCGCGAGGGCTTCTTGCCGGTGCGCGCGGGTGATTTGGCGGGCGCCTTGTGGGCGGGCTTCCCGGGAGCGGGCTTCGCGGGCTGGTTGGCCATAAACGTCCTAATATTCGGTGATTCCAGCTTAGGTGGGGGCGGCGAGGAAAACCTCAAATTTTAACATTCGAGGGCAGGTTCGCGAAGCCCGTTGGCGCATGTGCCGCCACTACGATGTCCCGGCGGTTCTCAGACGCATTGCAATCCGTTGTCGCTCTCGCTCTGCTTCTTCGGGGCTCAGGGTTTCGCCCGGTTGCTGCGGCCCGGCCTGGCCCGCCCTGCGCGCAAGCTGCCAGTACTTCGAGACACCGGCTTCGAGCTCGAGTGCCGCATGTTCTTCGGTCAGGCCCTGGTCTTCAGCGGTGGCGAGTGCTTCTGCGATGACGGCCTCGTGTGGAGAGCCCGTCAACGACTGCATCACGGCGGGGGTGGTGAGCGGACCGGTGGAGCTCCCGCAGTAATCCACGACCGCGTTGAGGGCGGCCGCTTCGGCACTCGTTTCCTCGGGTCGCGGCATCTCCACCTTGCGTGCGAGTTCGGGATTGAGCAGCAGCCGCTGGAGAATCGAGCGTACGAGCGAAGGCTGGGGACGCCGGGCAAGCGCCATGCCCCGCCGGGCCGGCTCCTGTCGCCGTCGCTCGTGCGGGCTCTCCTTGGCGCCTAGCAAGGTTGCCATTTCGGAATCGGGCAGCCCGGAGAGCTCCGCAACGCGGCGTCGCATCACGGCTGCCATCACCGGCGCCGTGAGCTGCTGGAGGAGAGGCCGCGCAGCTGCCACAAATCCCGCGCGGCCTTCTGCGCTCGCGAGCACATTCTGCCTTGCGAGCTCACCCAGCATGAACTCGGAAAGCGGAGAGGCCTGCCGGATCAGCGCCTCGAACGAGGCCTTGCCCTGTTGGCGGATGAAGTCGTCGGGATCCATCGCTTCGGGCAGGAACAGGAAGCTCGCGTCCTTGCCGTCGGCGAGCACCGGAAGCGCGTTCTCGAGGGCCCGCCACGCAGCCTTGCGTCCTGCGTTGTCGCCGTCGAAGCAGAACACCACGTGATCGGTCAACCGGAAGAGCTTCTGCACATGCACCGGCGTGGTGGAGGTGCCCAGCGTCGCCACGGCGTACGTCACACCGTGCTGGGCGAGCGCAACCACGTCCATGTAGCCCTCCACGACGACGACCCGGCTTGCTTCCCGGATCGCGGTGCGCGCCTGATACAGGCCGTAGAGCTCCCGCCCCTTCGAGAACAGCGGCGTCTCCGGCGAGTTGAGGTACTTGGGATCTCCCTTGCCGATCACCCGACCGCCAAAGCCGATCACCTGGCCCCGCGTGTCATGGATGGGAAACATGACCCGGTCGCGGAAGCGGTCGTACCGCTTGCCGCCTTCGCCTGCAATGACGAGCCCGGCCTCTTCCAGCGCCGTATCGTCATAACGTTCGAACGCCTGCGCAAGCGGCTGCCAGGCGTCCGGCGCATACCCGATGCCATAGCGAGCGGCAATGGCTCCGGTGAGCCCCCGCGCTTTCAGGTATTCGATCGCCCGCGGCGACTCCTTGAGCCGGCTGCGGAAAAACCGCGCCGCCTCCAGCATGATCTCGGGCAGTCCGCGTGCCTGAACCTCCTGACGGCCTCGCGCACGATCCGACGCTTCCTCGCGCGGCACCTCGAGACCGATGTCCCGCGCGAGCTCCTCGACCGCCTCCGGAAAGGAGCGCCCACCGTGCTCCATCAGGAACGTGATTGCGGTACCGTGCGCGCCGCAGCCGAAGCAGTGATAGAACTGCTTGGTCGGGCTGACCGTGAAGGACGGACTCTTCTCGTTATGGAACGGGCAGCAAGCGGCGTAATTTGCTCCCGCCTTCTTGAGCGGCACGTGCCGGTCGACTACATCCACGATGTCAACGCGCGCCAGCAACGTCTGGAGGAAGTCGTTCGGGATCATCGGTGCAGGCAGTGTGAACGCAGTGCCCTCGCCGCGCTACGGACACTCGTCAGCATGACCCTGAGCCGGTCAATGTCCCGCCATGAGCGCCGTCGCGGCGCAGCCACGGGGCCAAGGCCAGCGGCCCGTCAGGTTGCGAGCCGTGCCTTCACCTTGGCGGAAACCTGCGTAAGGTCCGCGCGACCGGCCAAGCGCGGGCGCAGCTCTGCCATGACCTTGCCCATGGCGGCCATCCCGCTTGTCCCCACGCCAGCAACGGCGGCTTCGATCAGCCCATCGATCTCCGCGTCGGAGAGGGGCTGGGGCATGTAGGTCGCGAGCACTTCGATCTCGGCACGTTCGGCATCGGCGAGGTCCTTGCGATGCCCCGCTTCGAACTGATTGATCGAGTCGCGGCGTTGCTTGACCATCCGATCGATTACCGAACGCACATCGGAATCGGCGAGGGTGATCCGCTCATCCACCTCGCGCTGCTTGATCGCGGCGAGCAGGAGACGAATCGTGGAGAGCCGCGGCGCATCCTTCGCGCGCATCGCGTCCTTCATGTCCTCGGTGATCCGTTCCTTGAGCGTCATCGGTCGTGGCGGCCGTTACCTTGTGAACAGAATGCGAAAAATGAGGGGCGAATCGCTTCGCCCCTCATGCACATTTTTGACCGGGGCCGCGGGGCGGCCGGAAGTCTAGAAAAGCTTGGGCGGCAACTGCTGGCTGCGCAGGCGCTTGTAATGGCGCTTCACGGCCGCAGCCAGCTTGCGCTTGCGCTCGGCGGTCGGCTTTTCGTAGAACTCGCGTGCCCGAAGCTCCGTCAGGAGGCCGGTTTTCTCGATGGTGCGCTTGAAGCGGCGCAAGGCCACTTCAAAAGGTTCGTTGTCGCGGACGCGAACGCTTGGCATGGATTGACTCGATCCTTCTATTCTGTTCGGAGGTTTTGCGAATGGTGCTGGGCTCGAGGCGGGTCACGAGCCCGTCGCCTGATACGGGCATCACGGCCTCCGGCGGAGGGCGCGTGGGCGTCCTGCTCCCGTAGAGCACTAATCGCGGTAACCCAAGACTATAGCAAGCCAGGGGCATGGCGACAAGGCCCTATAATTCGGCAGCTCCGTCTATCACCGGTGCTGTCGCGCCCGGCGCACAGCGTGCTGCACGGTCGGTCCGGCCGCGTCCCTGCCCCCAAGCTCCCCGACAGCACATGCGCGTCCTCGGCATCGAGACCTCCTGCGACGAGACCGGTGTCGCCATTTATGACGGCGACCGTCGTGGGGGACGGCTTCTCGCCCATGCGCTGCATTCTCAAGTTGCCTTGCATGGGGCTTACGGTGGAGTCGTACCGGAGCTCGCTTCGCGCGATCACGTGCAGCGCGTCGTGCCATTGACCCGGCAGGTGCTGCGCGAGGCACGGCTTGCCCTCAGCGATCTCGACGGCCTGGCCTACACGGAAGGCCCCGGGCTCGGCGGAGCCTTGCTGGTCGGTGCGGGCGTAGCCACTGCGCTCGCCTTTGCCCTGGGAAAGCCTGCGTTGGGTGTGCATCACCTGGAGGGCCATCTGCTGTCCCCGCTCCTGGCTTCGCCGCGTCCGACATTTCCGTTCGTGGCTTTGCTCGTCTCCGGAGGCCACAGCCAGATCTTCGAGGTAACCGACGTGGGTCGATACCGCCTGCTGGGGGATACGCTCGACGATGCTGCAGGAGAAGCTTTTGACAAAACGGCCAAGCTGCTCGGGCTGCCGTATCCCGGAGGGCCGGCGCTGGCCGAACTCGCGGAGCAGGGACAGGCGGGAGAGATCGCCTTGCCGCGGCCGATGATCGACAGTGGTGATCTCGCGATGAGCTTCAGCGGACTCAAAACCGCCGTTCTGATTGCCTCCCGGCGGGCCCCACTTACGGACGCCCGCAAGGCGGCGATCGCGCGCGAGTTTCAGAGCGCGGTGGTCGATGTGCTGGCCACCAAGGCCCTGCAGGCGCTGCGACAGACGGCGATGCCGCGCCTCGTGGTTGCAGGGGGCGTGGGTGCGAACCGGGCGCTGCGTAGCCGCCTGGTGCGCGACGTCACCGCAGCGGGGGGTGAGGTCTTCTTTCCCGATCTCGAGTTCTGCACGGATAACGGCGCGATGATCGCGCTCGTGGGTGCGCTGCGCCTCGCGGGCTCGGATGCGCAGGCGCCCGACACCTTCAATGTGCGCCCGCGGTGGGACCTGCAGTCGCTCGCCGCGCCAGGCCTCGCCTGACCTCAGCGTCCGATGCGTCGCTCCTGGCCGGAAAAGAGCTGGCGGATGTTGCCGCTATGTCTCCAGAACAGAAGGAGGGAGATCGGCACCATGGTCCAGGCGGTCAGTGTATTGCCGAGCGAATAGAACGCCCCGATCGGGGCCACGAGGGCTGCCACCAACGCGGCAAGAGACGAGACTCGAAAGCCGAATGCAATCGTGAGCCAGATGACGACCAGCGCGAGACCCAGCGGCCAGTGCAACGCGAGCACCACGCCTGCCGCGGTGGCGACACCCTTGCCGCCGAGAAAGCCGTGGAACACCGGCAGAATGTGACCGACGAAGACCCCCAGCGCGACAGCGGGAATGGTCCACGCGGGCACGTCGTACATCGAGGTCACCACCGTGGCGAGAAATACTGCGATCGCACCTTTGGCGAAGTCGCCGATGAGGGTTACCACGGCCGCCGGCTTGTGGCCGGTGCGCAGCACGTTGGTCGCGCCAGGATTTCCCGAGCCGTACGTGCGCGGATCAGGCAGCTTGAAAATCCTGCTCGCCACCACCGCAAACGAGACGGAGCCGATGAGGTAGGCGACGATGACGAGCAGAATCGCTGTCAGCATGGGCGGCGACGAGGCATGCGTGCATGCAGGACTAGAATGCAACGGATGATACCGGCAAACGCGGCCTCGCCTGACCGGGCGCGGCGAATGCGATGAACTCCATTTTCATTCACGACCTGCGCGTCCGCACGCGCATCGGTGTCTACGCGTGGGAGCGTCACCTGCCGCAAACATTGCGTCTGGACGTCGACCTGGGACTTCCCGGCGATGCTGCATTCGCATCGGACCAGCTCGCCGACGCACTCGACTACTCCGCAGTGGTGAAGCGTCTGCAGATGCTCGCTTCGGAGCATCGGCATCAGCTGCTCGAGCGTTTCGCACAGACCGTCGCCGACATCGCTCTGCACGAGTTCAATGCCACCTGGGTCAAGGTGCGCGTCGCGAAGCTTGGCGCGTTGGCGGGCGTACGCGAAGTCGGAGTGATGATCGAGCGCAAGCGGTAATGCAAGCGCCCGACCGGCGTCATCGCTGACGCGGTCAGGAGGTCGGTACGTCCGGCGGGTGAGCTGCCTCTCATGCGGCGCGGCACGCAGGTTCACCCGCGCGGGTGATGGGCGCGATGCAACTGCTTCAACCGCTCGCGGGCCACGTGCGTGTAGATCGTGGTCGTGCTGATGTCTGCATGTCCGAGCAGGAGTTGCACCACCCGCAGGTCGGCCCCGTGGTTGAGCAAATGCGTCGCGAAGGCATGTCGCAGTACATGCGGCGACAGCACCTCGGCAGGAATGCCTGCGCGCGCTGCATAGCGCTTGATCAGTAGCCAGAATGCCTGGCGCGTCATTCCGGTATGTCGCGAGGTGAGAAACACCGCGTCACTCTTGGCGCGGCCGGCGATGGCGGGTCGTCCCTCCTGCAGATAGCGCCGCAAGGCCGTGATCGATTCCTCGCCAAGCGGGACGAGTCGTTCCTTGCTGCCTTTGCCGAGGACGCGCACGACGCCCATGTCCAGGGCCACCTGCGACAGGCGCAGGCCGACGAGCTCCGAAACGCGCAGCCCCGTCGCATACAGCGTCTCGAGCATGGCCCTGTCGCGCAGCGCGATGCTCGTTTCTCCGTTGCATACCGCGAGCAGCGCTTCGACCTGCGTCTCGGTCACATTCTTGGGAAGTCGGCGAGGCAGCTTCGGCGAGTGCACGCGCAGGGTGGGATCGGAGGTAAGCCGCCCCTGCTGCAGCTCCATTGCATAGAAGCGACGCAACGCCGACAACCGACGCGCAATCGACGTTGCCTTGCTGTGGGCACGGAACTCGTCTGCGAGAAACAATTCGACGTCAGCACGTTGCGCGCACAAAAGATGCGAGCCGCGGCTCTCGAGCCACGCAGCGAACCGGGTAAGGTCCTGCCGGTAACCGTCCAGCGATGCGGGGGCGAGCCCGTCCTGGAGCCACACCTGATCGCAAAACGCGTCGATCAGGGCCGCCGCGGGAGTGCTGGCGGGCGAGGGGCTCACAACAGCCCGAACCGGTAGCCTTCATGCGTGAGCAACCATCGCTTGATGGCGATCGGATCACCCTCGGCCGCATTCATGAAGCCGCCCAGCGCGCCGCGGCTGCCGGTCACGCGATGACAGGGAATCACCAGCGCGATCGGGTTTGCGCCGCACGCCCCGCCGATCGCACGGGGTGCGCTGTGCAAGGCGCGGGCAAGCTCGCCGTATGTGCGCGACTCGCCGATGGGAATGCGTGCAATTGCATCCCAGACCTGCCGCCGGAACTCGGTCCCTTCCGGTGCAAGCGGAAGCCCGAACGTGAACTGCGGATCATCAAGGTAGCGCAGGAGCTCGCGCGTCGCGCGCGCTGCAACTCGGTCACGCGGTGCAACTTCCAGGTGCTCCTGCGGCAAATACTGGATCTGGGTGATGCATCCGCCGCCCGTGCGGATCCCGAGTACCGCGAAGGGCGCGCGTACGGCTGCGCTCCAGTCGCTGTGCGCGGCATTCTCGGTAGGCGGGCATTCAAGCGGGTGCATCTGCGTCATCCGAGCTTCATGTGTCGCGGCAACGTCGTCACCAGTCCGGGGAAGAACCAGATCAGGAGCGTCGCCGCCACGATGAGATAGAACATCGGCAGCGTGTTGCGCGCAATCCAGGTGATCTGTCGCCCGGTCATGCCTTGGAGCACGAAGAGATTGAACCCCACTGGTGGCGTGATCTGCGCCATCTCCACCACCAGCACGATGAAGATGCCGAACCACATGAGATCGATGCCGGCGGCTTCCACCGTCGGCAGGATCACGCCCATTGTCAGCACGATCATGGAGATGCCATCGAGGAAGCATCCCAGGATGACATAGAACACCATCAGGGCAACGATCAACAGGAACGGCGACAGGTGCAGGCCGGAAATCCACTCTGCGAGATGCCGCGGCAGACCGATGTAGCCCATCGCGAGGGTGAGAAAGGCCGCACCGGAGAGAATGAGCGCGATCATGCAGTAGAGGCGCGTCGCCCCGAGCAGGCTGTCCGTGAACGTGCGCCGATCGAGTGATCCCTGCGCGAGCGAAATGACGAGCGCGCCCACGACGCCCAGCGCGGCGGCCTCCGTGGCGGTTGCGATGCCCGCATAGATCGAGCCGAGCACGGCCACGATCAGCAGCATCACCGGGATGAGGTGGCGCGATGCGTGAATCTTCTGCACGAAGCTCGTGTGCTCGGCCATTGGCGGAATCGCTTGCGGATGCAAGAGCGCCCACACCACGATGTACCCGGAAAAGAGCAGCGCGAGCATGAGCCCGGGAATGATGCCGGCGACGAAGAGCTGGGCGATGGAAACGTTCGCCGAGACGCCGTAAACGATCATGATGATCGACGGTGGAATGAGGAGCCCGAGGGTTCCTGCTCCGGCGAGCGTGCCGATCGTCACGTCCTCGGAATAGCCGCGCGCCTTGAGCTCGGGCAACGTCATCTTGCCAATCGTCGCGCACGTTGCCGCAGACGATCCGGAAACTGCGGCGAAAATGGTGCAGCCGATGATGTTGGTGTGCAACAGGCGACCCGGCACTCGCTCGAGCCAGGGTGCGAGCCCGCGGAACATGTCCTCGGACAACCGGGTGCGAAAGAGGATTTCACCCATCCATACGAAGAGCGGCAGCGCCGTGAGGGTCCACGACGAAGCCGAACCCCAGATGGTCACAGCCATCGCATCGCCTGCCGGACGCGAGGAGAAGAGCTCCATCGCGATCCAGCCGACACCGGAAAGCGCGAGTCCGATCCAGACGCCCCCCGCGAGCAGGGCAAAGAGCGACACGATGAGCAGCGTGGTGATGAGCGCGTCGATGTTCACTCGTTGTGCAACACCTCGGAAGACGCGACCGCTCGCCGCACGCCGCGCCACTCGAGCACGAGCTCGTCGACGAGCGCGATGAAGAGCACGGCCGTGCCGAGTGCCATGGTGAGCTGTGGCAGCCACAACGGCGTCGCATCGTTGCCGGTGGAGATGTCGTGGAAGTCCCACGACTGGTACGCGAGCTTCGCACTGTAGAACGCCAGCAATGCAGCAAGCGCTGTCGCGACCAGCAGGGCCCCGCGCTCGAGGATTCGCCGCATCGGCGGTTGCGCGTGCTCGAGCAGCAACGTCACCCGGATGTGCTCGCCGCGCTTCAGCGTATGCGCGAGTGCGAGAAAGCCGGCGCCGGCCATGCAGTATCCGGCGAATGCATCGGTGCCGGGCAGATGAAAACCGAGGAAGCGCTCAGCGATACCGATGAGCACCATGACGAGCGTGCCAATCAGGAACAGCGCCGCCAGTTGCGCCGCGGCATCGTACAGGCGATCGAGAGCGCGGCGCACGAGGCTGATTGAGAGTTCCGGCCCCTCACATCCTGCGATAGGCGTCGATCACCTTGCGGCCGTCGTCTCCGGACTTGCGCAGCCACTCCGCGAGCATGAAATTGCCGACCTTGCGCAAATCCGCGGTGAGCTGCTCCGGCGGCTTGATGATGCTCATGCCGTTCTTCGCGAGCTGCTCGAGATACCAGAGGTTCTTTTCCTCCGAAACTTTCCATCCACGCGCCTCGGCATCGGCGCCGGCCTTCGTGAGCGCGGCCTGGGTTGTCCTGTCGAGCTCGGCGAATGCTTTCTCGTTGACGATCACCGCGTTCTTCGGCAACCACGCCTGCGTGTCATAGAAGTTCTTGATGTGCTCGTAGGTCTTGGAGTCGTAGCCGGTCGCACCTGACGACATGTACGAATCGATCACACCCGTCGCGAGCGCCTGCGAGACTTCGGCGGCCTGAACCGTCACGGGTTGCGCACCCACGAGCTCGGCAATCTTCGCGGTCGCCGGACTGTAGGCTCGCCACTTGAGTCCTTTGAGATCCGTCGCGCTGTTGAGGGTGCGCTTCGTGTAGATGCCTTGCGGCGGCCATGGCACGGCAAAGAGAAGACGCATGCCCTGGCGTGCGAGCTTGTCCTCCAGCGCCTTGCGTTCTGCCTTGTACAGCTTCAAGGCGTCGGCATACGACGTCGCGAGGAACGGCACACCGTCGAGTCCGTACAGGGGATCCTCGTTCTCGAAATTCACCAGCAGGATCTCGCCGAGCTGAGCCTGGCCACCTTGTACCGCGCGCTTGATCTCCGGTGCCTTGAACAGGGACGCATTCGGGTGCAGCGTTATCCTGAGCTTGCCGCCGGTGGCCTTCTCGACATCGCTCACGAAGGCCTGCAGGTTCTCGGTGTGAAAGTTGTTCGCCGGATACGCGGTGGGAAGATCCCATTTAATCTGGGCAAGCGCCGGCAGCGCGAGGAAGAAACTTAACGCGCTGAGCAAACCAAAAAACTGCTTCATCGGAGCTCCCGGTCGAGGTGAAGGGTCGGTGAGCGGGACGCAACGCC
Source organism: Pseudomonadota bacterium (assembly GCA_030946875.1). Classification (GTDB taxonomy): domain Bacteria; phylum Pseudomonadota; class Gammaproteobacteria; order Burkholderiales; family Casimicrobiaceae; genus CAIWHR01. The sequence continues at coordinate 11,757 of JALYXY010000084.1, forward strand.
GACCCGTGCGG
>JALYXY010000105.1 GCA_030946875.1 Pseudomonadota bacterium
CCGTCCACATCAACAAGGCCACGCAAACGATCGGCATCGCGGGCCTCTCATCGCCACCAGCCTGCGGCTCTCCAGTCAAAACGTATGGCCAGCCAGGCTTTGTTGTGGGGGTGACGGGCGGCGGTTCAGGAGAATCCGTGACGTTCACCTCGAGCGATAACTGCTCGGTAACGACGTCGCCGACCGGTGTCACGTCCGTGCAGATCGGTGGAGTAGGGACGGGGACGTGCAGCATTACCGCGAAGCAGGCTGGCAACGTCTTCTACACCGCAGCGACCCCGCTGACGCAATGCTTCACGGTGAACAAGGCGGGGCAAACCGTCGACAATTTCGTGACGATTCCGACCAAGACCTTTGGGCTCGACGGGCCGTTCCCCGTAAGCCCGAATCCGATGACGAGTCCTGCCGGCCTGCCGGTCACGCTGTCATCGTCGGGCAAATGTACGCTGAGCAGCGTAACCCCGCCGGCGACGGTCACTCTGACAGGATCCGGGATCTGTACGATTACGGCGGCGGCTCCCGGCAATGCCAATTACCAAGCGGTCGCGCCGGCACAAAGCTTCCAGATCCTCGGCACTCCGCAGACTGTCGATTTCGTCCAGCCTGCAGATCGAGCCCTTGGGTCTGCGGCGTTCGCGCTCGCGGCATCCGCCACATCGAATCTGCCAGTCACGTTTACGGTACAGGGCACCACGGCGTGCACGCTGTCGCAGGACGGGAGGACGCTAAAACTGGTGGCGCCGGGTGTCTGCACTGTCACCGCAAGCCAGTCCGGAACGGGTTCTAACTATGCAGCGGCCGATAACGTGGTGCGGTCGTTCAAGGTGTATCTGAGCGGCCTCGCGGGCCTTACGAGCCTTACGATCGGCTCCGATAACGCCTTGGTCGACAGCTTCGATTCGAGTGTCACGGGCGGCTATGCGGCCACGAAGAGCGCGAAGGTCAACGTACTCAGCAACGGTACGATCAACGTGCAAGGAGACGTGGGAGGCAACGTGCAGTCGGTCACCGCGAACGTTGTGCTGAGCAGCCAAACGTTGGTGACGGGGAATGTAACTGCCGGGACGACGATCTCGAATGCCGGGATCGTGCAAGGCACCATGGCGCCGAATCAACCGTTGCCGGCGATTGTCGCGCCTGCAGTTGTTGCTTGCAGTCCGTTTACTCCAGCCATTCCGAGCGGGTGGATCAGTGGCAATTACTCGTATAACGCGACAAAGGGCGATTTGACGGTCAGCGGCCAGAACACGGTGACGCTCGCGAGCGGAACGTACTGTCTGAACTCGATCACGCTCAGCGGGGGCGCGAAGCTGGCGGCGAATGGCCCTGTGAAGATCAACCTCACGGGCCCGTTCAGCGCGACCGGCAACAGCGTGGCCAATCCGGGCGGCATACCTCGCAGTCTGCAGATCGCAACCAGCTATACGGGCAATAACGGTTTCACCATGAGCGGTAACGCTGCCGGATACTTGACGGTCTATGCACCCGGGGCAAGCGTTACGCTCTCCGGAAACGCCGAGTTGTTCGGGGCTGTGATCGCGAAGTCGTACACGGGATCGGGGAATCACCAGATGCACTACGACGTCAAGACACTTGACGTTTGGGGGGCGATTTTCGGCTTGTGAGCCACTACAGGTGTTGTTCACGGCGCAAGCTTGGCCGCCTTCGGCCTGATCTTCACCGACATCGAAGTTGCCGACCTCACCAGGATAGAGTTCTTCGACGCGGCGAATGCGCTGATCTATTCGGACAACGCTCTGGTTGAGGCAACCAGAGCTTGAGCTTCCTGGGCACGACGGTCACTGGCGGGGCGATCAATCGTGTGCGGATCACCTCGGGTCTGAATACGATCGTCTCCAACGGTGTACTCGGAAACTCGAACGATGATACGGTCGCGATGAACGATGTCCTGTTTGCCGAACCGGCTCGGGCAGTCCCCGAGCCTTCAGGTCTCGCACTGGGGAAAGTCGCTTTGGTCTGCAGGCTGGCCTTGTTGCGCCGCCGCGGAGTATCCCTTTCGGCTCAACGGGCGAATGTCAGGTCGCGACCTTCTCGCCAGGTAATATCGCCCGGGCCAAGTCGTGGTGAATACTGGTCGCTTGATGGGGAAGACCGGTATATCGCGCAATGATCATTTGCGCGTCCGGCTAATAGCCGAGGAGAGTGTTACCTCGGTAGCACCGTTCAGTGAGGCCGCAGCGTCAGCCGCTCGCACGGTGGTTGGACGACGCTTGGATCGGTTACTCGCATTCCCGCTTCTCCGACAAGACGCTAGATTGTCGCCGGCGCGCGTGATGTCGAACGATTCCATGTGGTCAAACAGGCCGGCACGCGATCGCGCTCTCTATGGACGTGCGACGTGGCGAACGGCCGGACACGGCAACGCTGGCACGTCTTCGTGACAATCCGCGAAGGGGCGTCTTATATCATTGAGGGAATTCCACCGAGTTCTCTGAATGCCACGCGCCCACAAGAAATCCGCCGCCCCGTTCACGCGTTACCAGAAGTTTGTCGTAGCCGCGCTCGCGTTCTTGCAGTTTGCGGTGATCCTCGACTTCATGATCGTGGCGCCGTTGGGCGCGTTGGTAATGCCCGCGCTCGCAATGTCTCCGCGCGATTTCGGGCTCATCGTGTCGGCATACGCATTCAGTGCTGGTGCCAGCGGTCTTCTTGTGGCGGGCTTTGCTGACCGCTACGACCGCAAGAAGCTGCTGCTGTTTTTCTACGTCGGCTTCGTGCTAGGAACCCTGTGGTGCGGCGTGGCCAACTCGTTCCATGCGCTGCTGGCCGCACGGATCGTCACCGGCATATTCGGCGGCGTCATTGGCTCGGTGGTCACGGCGATTGCCACCGACCTCTTCGAGTCGAGTCAGCGCGGCCGCGTCATGGGCTTCATCCAGACGGCATTCGCCGCAAGTCAGATCCTGGGTCTGCCCGCGGGCATTTACCTCTCCAATTACTGGGACTGGCATGCGCCCTTTCTGGTCATGGTGGTGTTAGGTCTCGTTGGCGGCGTGGTGATCGCCTGGAAGCTGCAACCGGTAGTGGCGCACCTGAACGAACGGCAGGAACGTAGCCCGTGGATGCACCTCTACGACACCGTGTGTGAGCCGCGCCACTGGAGCGCCTTCCTCACTCTGATGCTGCTCGCGACAGGTGGTTTCATGCTCATGCCATTCGGCAGCGCCTACCTCGTAAACAACCTGGACATCCCGCTCGCGAGTCTGCCCACGATCTACCTGATCACCGGCGTGTTCACGATCTTCATCGGGCCGCTGGTGGGGAAGTTAGCCGACAGGCACGGCAAGTACCCTGTGTTCCTGGGAGGCAGCATCCTGTCGATCCTCATGGTGCTGATCTACACCCACCTGCCGCCGGTGTCGCTAGTGGTGGTGATCGTGGTCAACGTGGTGCTGTTCGCGGGGATATTCTCGCGGATCATCCCGTTTCAGGCGATGTCAACCTCCGTGCCCGAGATGACGAAGCGCGGTTCGTACAACGCCCTCGGTTCGGCCATACAGCAGGTTTCAGGCGGGATCGCGTCGGTGATCGCCGGCCACATCGTCACGCTGGCCCCCAATGGCGAACTCGAGAAGTTTCCGGTCGTCGGCTACGTGGTGGTATGCGCCACCGTTGCGGCGATGTTCACCACCTGGAAGATGAAGCAGGGCATCGAGCGGCGTGCCGCGACTACGCTCGCCTCTGCGTCGTAACCGACCTCGTTGGAGCCCTGCGGCTCTCGGCTCAGCCGCTCACATCGTTGCGCCGCAGTCCTTCGGTGCGCTTGTTTCCGGAACGGCCTCGCGCCCACGCAAGCACAAGGCCAACGATGGCCCATTTCACCGAACGGGGGCGTTCAGCGTTCCGACCTTGCTTGGTCTTGGCCATCTTGCCTGCTGCTACCGCGCTTCCACGGCCGGAAGATGTTGAAACGCGAGCGCCGCGGCGCGGCGGGGCTGCTTCGGGCGGATCGGCGCGCTTCTGCTTCGGCACGTCGGAACTTGCCGGCACGGCGGGCTCCGGTGGTTTCTCTCCGCGCCGCGATCCATAACGGAACGAATACACCCACGCGAATTCGGCACCGAGCAGGAAGATTTGTGAGGAGTAGTACACCCACACCAACAGCACAACGAGCGAGCCGGCAGCTCCAAAGCCGGATGTAACGCTGCTCTTGCCGATGTAAAGCCCTATCAGCAACTTGCCGATCGTGAAAAGCAATGCCGTTGCCGCGGCCCCGATCCATACGTCATGCCATGCGATCTTCGCACGCGGCAACCACTTGTAAATCATTGCGAACAGTGCCGTGACGACAGCGAAACTGACCAGAAAGTCGAGGATGTGGGCAAGGATCTCCCAACCACCGAAAAGTGGCGCCCACATCGACCCAATTGTCGCGAGACCCGCACTCACGACGAGTGTAATCAGTAGCAGGAAGCCGATTCCGAGAATCATCCCGAACGACAGCACGCGCGAGCGGAGGAGATTCCAGATTCCCTCCTTCTTCTTTGCCGCTGGAGCTCGCCAGATGCGATCCAACGATGTTTGCAGCTCCGTAAACACCGTTGTTGCGCCGAGCAGCAAGGTCACCACACCGATTACGGTGGCCAGAACACTTTTGCCGGGGCTGCTTGCGCTCTTGACCATGCCTTGAATGGCGGCCGCGCCCTCATTGCCCATTAGACCCTGGAGCTGCTCGAAGATCTTGCCTGACGCTGCATCTCTCCCAAGGACCAGGCCTGCGATAGCGATAACGATCAGCAGCAGGGGAGCAATCGAAAACACACTGTAATACGAGATGGCTGCGCCCATGCTCGGGGCGAAGTCATCGACCCAGGCGGATACGGAATCACGAACCAGTTCCCAAAGGGCCTTGGGGTTGCGCAGAATTTCCAAAGAACGTTTGGCGGGTTCGTTCGACGATTTAGCAGCCGATGTCATAGCAGCTCCAGTAGGGCACTACGGTAGGTGAGGCGAAGCACTGATGAGTGCCCTCGCGACGGTTTCGCGCGCGGGCGGCACAGATCAGGTTAATGGCTCACAGCAGGTTTGATACCGGATGCGTAAGCACGTATCGCACCGGACACCCAGCCCTACATTCGCAAGCCACTCGAGCGAATGTGACGGTAAGAAGTTCTTGGCTTACGCGAAAATACAGCCGGCCTAGCGGTCGCACGGGCCCCCGCTGCACCCGTCCGTCATGTGACGGCGAGTTCGAGATTCACAGCCACCACGCTGATGATGGCGGGACCCGGTGTCGCCGCCACGTGGTCACGCGCCTCGCTGCGTTGGCGCTGCCGGGCCAAATTTTGGTGTCACGCGGTGAGGGACTCGGTTGCGGGGTCAGGGATCAGATCGATGTCCCAGGTACACGCGCTCAAAGGGGGTGCCGGGTGGCTGGCAACTGTTTGCGGCGGTCGGATAGGGCTGCCTGGCTGACGAACATCAAACCACCCTCACGAATTGGAGTTCGAGCATCTTCTCAGCCATCACTTCGCTCATATCGATCTCGCCCTGTCCGGGAGTATGTGCCTCCAGGCATGTCGCATGTTGTAGTCTGCGCACCCTAGCTGCTACACTTTTTGGCACCCTTCAGGAGATTGCGATGACGCATTGTCAATGGTCGCTCACGATGATTGCAGGATGCGCGATTTCGGCTGTGGTATCCGCGGCACCCGCCTACGTAGCGGTACCGCTCGGGTCCCTCGGCGGGGTCTCGATCTACGGAACGGCCATCAATGCCCGCGGCCAAATCGCCGGGTGGGCGGATACTGATGCGGCAGGCGCAGCTCACAGGCACGCATTCCTGTATAGCAACGGCACCCTCACGAACCTCGGCGCGAACGGCGGAACGCAAAGCTTTGGGTACGCCGTCAACGATCTGGGGCAGGTCGTTGGCGCATCGAATGGTGCGGGGTTTTCGCAATTGCATGCTGTTCTGTTCAGCAGCGGAGCAACGCTCGATCTGAACTCTGCTCTCGGGGGATCGATCAGTAACGCATACGCCATCAACACCCGAGGCGACATTGCCGGCGGTTTCACTTCGGGAGGCGCAGCGCACGCCTTTCGCTATCTCGCCAGCAACACAAGCATCAGTGACCTCGGCACGTTCGGTGGAACGACCGGTCAGGCGTACGGCATCAACGTCTTTGGAGAAGTAACCGGCTTTGCGCACACGCCGTCGCAGGATGCTCACGCGTTTCGATATGACAACCGCGGCCTCACTGACCTCGGCACCCTTGGGGGGAGTTCGAGCATTGGGCGAGCCATCAGCGCCAGCGGACACGTCGTGGGCGAGACTTATCTTGCCGGGAATATCGGGCCGCGCGCGTTCCTGCAAGACGGCACCGCAATGGTTGACATAGGTACGCTTGGCGGAACGGTCGGCAGGGCGCTAGCCGTCAACGCGGCCGATACCATCGTCGGTGAATCCACGAACGCCCAGGGAGCGCTGCACGCGTTCGCGTATGCCGTGGGGTCAATGATCGACCTCAATAGCATCACTTCCGGCCTCGGTGGTGCAACCCTGACGACTGCCAGCGCCGTCAATGACTCCGGGCAGATCGTGGCGATGAGCTGTACGGCGACATTGGTGTGCCCTCAGGCGTTTCGTCTCGATCCAATACCGGCGCCGAAGGTCACCCTGGTGGAATACCGCCACGCGGGGTTTGATCATTACTTCATGACGGCGATCCCGGACGAAATCGCGAAACTCGATAACGGAACGTTCGCGGGATGGTCGCGAACGGGCGCTGCGTTCAACGCCTACGCTGCCGACCAGGTTGGCACCAGCCCGGTCTGCCGCTTCTTCAGCACGTCGTTCGCACCTAAGAGTTCTCACTTCTACACGCCGAGCCCGTCAGAATGCGCGATCGTTCAGCGCGATCCCAACTGGCAATTCGAGGCCAGGGTTTTCAACATTGCGGTCCCGGATGCGAACGGAACTTGTGTCCCTGGCACGCAGCCTGTCTATCGGCTCTACAACAACGGCATGGGCGCAGCGCCCAATCATCGTTACACCACGAGCCTTGCCACGCGCGCGGGGATGATCGCGCAAGGCTGGATCCCGGAAGGTTACGGGCCAGACGCGGTCGGCATGTGCGCACCCCTGTGAGCCCGCTCGCCGGACGCGCGGCGAGCATTTCTATGCGGCAGGCACCGCAAGGGTCGCCAGCCGCTCCCCGGGAAAGCGCTACGGCAGAAAGTGGTTCCCCGTCACTCCGCCAATGGTGCCATCGAACTGACAGAACTGGTTTCGCCCCGTCAACCCGGCACTCATCCCGAATACCGTCCATTGCATGGCGAAAAGGGTGAATTGACCGTTGGTTCCATCCGCGCAGGCAAAGGTGCCGGCCACGTTCCCCAGAGATCCGGCCTGCGAGTAAGTGCCACTGTAGACGCAAGTCGCCGCGATCCCTTGCGCTCGCAAGGAAAACGACGATCCTGAATGCACGATGGTGATCGTTTCCGGATCGGCCACTGCCTGGCCGTTCAAGGACGATTGCGAGCATCCGGACGTCTGAGAAAGGGTCGCGCCGGTGTAGGTACCCTGGTAGCTGATCAAACGCAGAGTTTCCCGCTGGACGGACTTTATGACCACGTTGCCGTCCACGGAGTACGTGAGCGTCGCCTGGTTGATGTTCGAAGCATTGAACGTTGCCGTGCCGGCCTGGCGAAGGTCTCCTTGCGCGGCATTGAACGGCGCGTTGTACGGCGTTCCGCGGGTCTCGTTCACGACGCCGGAGAAGGAGATGGGGAATGTGGTTCCGTTTCCAGGCGTAGTTCGCGTCAATGTAGCGGTCACCCAGTACGGCGAACCGTCGGTGCGGTAGATGAAGAACGTGAGAAACAGTACGTCGGATTGATGGTCGACGTTCACGCCCCACCCGGGCTCCGCCGCATTGCCCCAGAGATCGGTGAGGACGGTTCCGGCGGTACCTTGCGCGCGAGCCGACACACAAAAGGCGATGAAGAAGATGGACAGCGCGAGATGTGCAAGTGTGCGTTTCATGAATAGACTTTCTTCAAAAGATTCTCGGCAAGGGCAAAGCGCGAAGGGTTCTGCAGATGACTCACTCCCGCATACGGCCCGGACCGGCGGTTCTGCGAGATATATTGTGCGGTCATTTAAAGTGAAACGCGCGGGCAAACGCATGTGTGACCGGTTCACTACTTGCATCAGGCGAACCAGACGAGCCGCGGGTCGTCCCTGACGATATTCACGGGTTGTCGATTGTAACGACATCCGTTCTGCTCACTTTGAATGACAGTGCTCGAAGCACGATACATGCGAGGGCCTCGAGCTTTGAAGCCCCCCGGTCGTGCACAGGTAGGGCGCACCTCGATCATGTAAGATCTACCGGCCGGAACGGGCGTGTCACTGGCAGGTTGCCGGGCAAGCTGGCCGGTCATCGCGACGCTCACGACATCGTTCGCATGAGCCTGAAGTTTCTGTAACGGAACGTGTGATGCGACTGTCTCAATTCATCCTGGCTCATCTTCCCCGCATCATGCAGGAGTGGGATCGCTTCGCGGAGACACTCGCCACCGATCGCCCGCTCACGGCACAGGCTCTGCGCGACGATGCTGAACGCATGCTGCGTTTCATCGCGCGCAATATTGATAGCCAGCAGTCCCCAGCTGAACAGGCGAACAAGTCCAAAGGTGTGGGTCCCGCCGCCATCGACGAGGCTGCGCATTCACATGGTGTTCAGCGACTCGCTGAAGGGTTCACCCTTGCACAGATGATTTCGGAGTTCCGCGCGCTGCGGGCTGTCGTGACGAGGCTGTGGATCACGGAAAGCGGTGGCGCATTGGTGGATGAGGGGCCGCAGCTCATCCGATTCAACGAGGCCATCGACCAGATCCTTGCCGAGTCGGTGGCACGCTTCACCAGCAAGGTCGATCGGGACAAGGACCTATTTCTTGCGGTGCTCGGGCACGACCTGCGCAATCCGCTCAACGCGATCACCCTGTCAGCCGCGGCATTGCTGCGGTCCAAGTCATTGGTGCCGAACGATCATGTGATCGCTGAACGCATCACTGAAAGTGGCAAGCGCATGGATCGGATGCTGGAGGATCTGGTCGACTTCACGCGAACCCGTCTTGGTGCCAGGGCGCCGCTGAGACGCGCGCCGTGCGACCTGGGCGACATTGTGCGAAAAGCGACGGGCGAGCTGCAGCTTGCACATCCGGGCCGGTCGATCGCGGTTGAAGTGACTGGCGACACCAGCGGAACATGGGACGGTGAACGCATTGCCCAGCTTGTCTCGAACCTGGTGGCGAACGCGTTGAAGCATGGGGCTCGAGCGGCGCCCGTGACGGTCTCGGTCAGTGGCTCCGACGACGACGCCAGCGGCGTGGTCCTCGAGGTCAGGAATCCGGGCCCGGCGATTCCGCCGCAGTTCAGGGGTGAGATTTTCGATGCATTGCGGCGGGGTGCCGGCGACGAGGCTAGCGCGCGGAACCACTTGGGCCTCGGGCTCTACATCGCGAGAGAAATTGCGACGGCTCACGAAGGACGTGTAGAGCTCGTATCGAGCGACCCTCACGAAACCATTTTCCGCGCATGGCTTCCGCGCTGACCCTTCCTCTCTGGCGCAGCCATGGGGCGACCCGCGAGCTCACGGCGTCAGGTGAGACTCTGCTGTTGCGATGGGTAGGGGCGTGTGAGACAGACCTGTGAGCACAGATGCGCCCCTTGCAATGTTGCCCGCTAACACTCTAGCGCGTGCAGTTTGCCGCACGGCGTCGATCGTAGGCACCAGTGTTCAACGAGGCAGCCCACATGCCGCTGTGATGATCGACGGCTCTAGAGTTGGGAACCTTGGTGAAAACGTGCGCATCAAACCGGCTAAATCGTCACCTGAGAGGGATCTCAATCGTGTCTGCGCGCACATCCGTCATCATTACATTGGTCGCACTCGGTCTCGCGGGTTGCGCGGCACAGGGCTCGCAAGTCAGCTACCGCGAGTTTCTGCCGAATACCAATGAGGACCCCGCCTGGGCGCACAACCCGCCCGGGTCCGCAGATTACGCCGCCGGTTCGCAAGCCACACCTCCGGGAGCGCCGCGGTAAGAGGGGAAGTACGCAAGTTGCTACGGCGGGCACGTCAGCGACCCCGCCGTAGGGACGAACTCCCGGTACTAAGAGGTCGTATGCTCATCTCGTGGGCAGCGACCCTGAATTGGCGCGGCCTCTGCTTCCGGCATAACGCTGCTCCCCGATGCGCAACATCCCACACCCCACAGGGACAAGTCTCTTGAGCACCGCACCGTTGTCGAGCAGCCCCGAGGAGCCGAGCGTAATCGTCGGCGGGCGCGAGCAGCTTTTTCATCTCCTGGCCGAAGCTGCGGAAGTCGAGCACGCTTTGATGTGCACTTACCTGTATGCCGCATTCAGCCTGAAGCAGGGCAATTCCGAAGACCTGAGCGCCGACGAAGCGGCAGCGGTGGCACGCTGGCGCAAGGTGATCATGTCAGTGGCAATCGAGGAGATGGTGCATCTGTTGCTCGTGGCGAACCTGTCGATCGCCGTCGGCAGTCGCCCGCACTTCGGGCGCCCCAATTTTCCCGTGGCCACGGGCCATTTTCCTTCCGGACTGATCCTCAAGCTGGCTCCGTTTTGCGAAGAGACGCTCGACCACTTCATCTTCGTCGAGCGTCCGCGCGGTGTCGTGCTCGAGGATGGTTCTGGTTTTCACCACGAAGCCGAGTACGTCCGTGAGGAGGCCTATCACGGGCTCATGCCGAGCCTGCAGGAGTACGCAACGGTGGGGCATCTGTACGACGCGCTCCTGACGAACCTCGATGCATCGGCGCATCGGCTTGGCGAGAAGGCCCTGTTCGTTGGCCCGGTGGAGGCTCAGATGGGCCGGAAGGCGGTGGATCTCGATCGGGTCATGACAGTGTCGAACCTCGATGAGGCACGGACTGCGGTGGGGCTCATCCTCGAGCAGGGCGAAGGCTCCTTGGACGATCGCGCCAACTCGCATTACCAGCGCTTTCTGTCGGTGCGAACGGAGTTGCGCCAGCTCTGTAGCGCCAATCCGCGGTTCAGTCCCGCTTGGCCAACGGTGCACAACCCTGTCATGCGGCGTCCGCCCGAACCCGAGAACAAGGTATTCGTCAACCACTCCGAATCTGCTCGCGTGCTCGACCTGGCGAATGCGATCTACGGTTTGCTGTTGCGACTCCTCGTGCAGGCGTTCGGACAGACAGGCGTCGACAGCGCACGGCAGCAACGCCAGCACGTTTCTGCAGCCATCGAACTCATGCAGCTTCTCGGCAGGACAGCATCAGCCCTTGCGCAACGACCCGCCTCCGCGGATACGCCGGGAGAGAATGCCGGCGTGACATTCACCATGTTGCGCAGTGTGGAACCCCTGTTCCGCGGCCCGATCGAGACACGGCTCGTCATCGAGCGCCTGCGCGAGCTCGCGGTTGGCGCGCGCGATGCCATCGCCATTTGCCCCGAGCTTGCGGGCATGGATCGCACGCTCGACACCCTTGCGACGCGCTTTGGCGAGTCGATCGCTGAAAAACGCGGATCCGCGGGATGAACTAAACGGGGGAGATCAAACGCTGCCCTCGTCCTTCGCGCCTTCCGCAACGGCCTCGATGATCGCGGCGGCTTCCGCTGCCGTTTCCTGCTCCAGAACGGCCGCTTCAGC
>JALYXY010000107.1 GCA_030946875.1 Pseudomonadota bacterium
TGCTTGCGCAGTCGAAGGCATGCCCCGTGAAACGGTGCTCTACCTCATCTGGAAGAAGCCCTGGATGACGATCTCCACCGACACCTATATCGCGGACGCACTGTCCGCAGCACACTGGACAGCGGTCGTGCCGCGCAATGCGAGGTGCCGTTACCCGCACGTGGCAGAGAATGACGAGGCATGGCGGTGCGCTGACCGTATCCTGCTCTCGAGCGAACCCTACGCGTTCGTGCGGCGTGACGTGGAAGCGCTGACGAGGCTCCACGGTCCGCGCGTGCACCTGATCGACGGCGAGATGACCTCGTGGTATGGACCACGCGCCATCAGGGGAATGGACTATCTCGCGGCGTTGCGCCGCGAGATAACGATGGGTTGACGATTAGAGCGGAACACGCACTCCGACGGTGACCGCACGAGCGTTGCCGTCATTCTTTGCACCCGTAGCCTGCCCGGTCACGAAGGCTGTCACCCGTCCGAGATCCGTGGACGCACCGACCGTGTAGAGCGCGTAGTCCTTGTCGGGGCGGTACGCCGGGCTGCTGAAGCTGCCGCCGGTCCCGAACACGCTTGCAGTGACCGAACGCTCGTCATGCTTCGTCTCGAGCTCCCACGAGGCGCGCGCGAACGGCCGCAGCGCGCCGAAGGTGCCGGCGATCTGCCAGCCCAGACTCGCCACACCTGACTTGCGCGACTGCTGGTCGAAGGACATTGCGGTGCTGCTCGAGCCAGCCTCGGAGAACGCCCGCACCTTGATGTCCTGGTAGGTGTAACGCAGGCTCGGACCGTGAATGATGTTGCTGCCCAGGTTGAACCAGTAGCCACCGAGCACGCGCGCCGTCGTGGCATAGCCGCGCGTGGTGGCCGTTTCGGTGCGCGTGGCTGCGCCGAGTGTGATGTCGCGATGAACGTCGCGGTAGTCGAGGTCGCTCGCGCCGATCGTGGCGCCGAGATACCACGGGCCCTCGCCGTAGCCCGCGTAGAGCGTGCCCGTTGCCTCGCGCAGCTTGAATCCGCTCTGCGCGAAGTTGACCCTGTTCTCGGTGTAGCCGAAAACCGCACCGACGAGAAGCCGCTGGCTGAGCTTCGCATCGGCACCGACGGACACCGTGTCGAGCTTGCCATCACCGGACAGGAAGCCGCTCTTCAGGTCAGGATTGGCGTAATCGTAGGTAGCCCACGCCTCGAACTTGCCCTTCGCAGGCGCGTTGGTGGCGGAGATCATGCGCGCGTCGAGGGAGCGGAACGCCGCGGCTTCGGCCGCGATCGGCGCCTCGGCGAGCGCGGCGATCTGCTGCGGTGCTGCGAGGGTGGACTCGACGTATTGGGCGATCAGGGCGTGGCCTGCGGTCGTCGGATGCACGCCATCCGCGAACACGAACGTCTGCGCGGCATTGGGAGTCACGAGGTTGGCCGAAGTGCAGAGAAGCGATGCGGTCGTGCCGCACGCCGGCGCTGTGGCATTCGTGAATCCGTACACGCCCGGATTGGCGACGACCTCGTTCAGGAGCCCGAACACATTGAGGCGTAACGCCCGGACGCCGGTCTGGTCCAAACCGGCGAAGAACGTGCTGTTGAAGAGAGACGAAAGCGCCGTGATGGTGCCGGCCTGGCCGGATGCAGTGCCGGAAGGCGTGCGGCCGATGTCGGGCAGATTGAACACGACGATGTTGCGTGCGCCTGCAGCCTGCAGCCGCCCCACCTGGGCCACGAGATCGCTTGCCGCGGTGGTCACGCCGCTCTGCGCCTGGGCCGAGGTGATCGTGCCGGCGCCGGCGAGGGTGAGCTGGGTGAAGATGTCATTGGCTCCGGCCCACACGAAATACAGCGCGTTGGGGTCGACGGGGCCGCGCGCGAGCAACTGCGCGATCTGGGTCGACACCGGTGCCGCGGTGCCGGTCGGGGGCGTTGTCGGCACGCCAGGGAGCTGCGTGACTCGGGCGCCACCCTGTGCGAAGTCGTTGCCGCCCTGATTTCCGGGCGTGGCCGTGAACCCGAACTGGTTCGCAACCCGGGTTGCGTACACGGGCCCCGGGTTGGTGGTGAAGAGCCCTGTCCCCGCGGGAAGCACTGGCTTGAAGGAGCCGACGTCAGTCAGGCTGTCGCCGAAGAAATAGATGTTGCTGAACTGCGCGGACGCCGCGCCCGAGACGCCGAGCGCGAGCGCGCTGGCAAGCAGAGTGCGCTTTACGAATTGCATGACGAACATCTCCTGGGTTGTTATGGCCACCGAGTGTGCCAGCGATGCTGGTCTTAGGGAATTGATCGAAGGTACGGCAATGCACGTCGAATGGCGAGCCAAGAGCGCACCGGCTGCTCATTCAGAGCGCACCGGCTGCGCGTATTTGCAACCTGCCTCAACCGCTGACGCGTGCCAGTCGTCTGCCGCCATTCATCACCTTGACCCGTTCGCCTTCATGGACGCCAGGGTTGCTCGCGAAGCTCAGCGTGCGTGTCGACCCGGAGTCCATCCTGATCGCCACGGACCAGCCGTTCGTGCGTTTGCGGTTCTTCTCGATCTCGTGGCCGGCGTACGCGCCTCCCGCCGCCCCCGCCACGGTGGCGACGGTGTTGCCGCGGCCACTCCCGATCTGATGGCCAAGCACGCCACCGACCACGCCCCCGGCGACCGCTCCCAACCCGGAGGCTTCACCTTGCCGCTCGACATTGCGGATCGACTGCACACGACCGCAATCGTTGTTGCACCGAACCTGCGACAGGGCCGCCGGAGCGAAGCCAAGAAGGGCTGCCAGGGTGATCGCGGCCGACCCACGCATCATCTTCGAGAACATGTGCTCTCCTCTGTGAATGCCCACTTCCCGTGAGCGAAGCTTCTACTCGGCACGGATTCGGGCGTAACTGCCCGGCGCGGCTTCGAGCACCTTGAGCTTGCCCTTGCCGGGCTCCCGCGCAGCAACCTCGGGCCCGAGATGGGTGCCCAGCCAAGCGCGCCAGTCGGCCCACCACGAACCTTCATGCTGCTGGGCGCCTTCGAGCCATGCGTCGGGCTCGTCGATCTTCGCGTCGTTGGTCCAGTAGCCGTATTTGTTGGCCGCGGGTGGATTGACCATGCCCGCGATGTGGCCGGAGCCCGAAAGCACGAACCGGGACTTGCCTCGCAGAACCTTGGGTCCTTCGAACGTCGTCTTCCACGGCGCGATGTGATCCTCCATCGCGGAGACGAAGTAGGTAGGAACCTTGACCTTCGAAAGATCGATCGGCACGCCTGCAAGCGTGATGCCGCCGGGCTCGCGCAGCCGGTTGTGCATGTACATGTTGCGCAGATAGAAGCTGTGCATCTTCGCCGGCATGCGCGTCGAGTCGCAGTTCCAGTGCAGGAGATCGAACGGAAACGGATCGCGTCCGAGCAGGTAATTGTTGATGACGAACGACCAGATGAGGTCGTTCGCACGCAGCATGTTGAACGTGCTGGCCATCTCCGAGCCGTCGAGGTAGCCGCGCTCGCCCATCTTCTTTTCGAGCGAGGTCACCTGCTCCTCGTCGATGAACACCCCGAGCTCGCCCGGCATCGTGAAGTCGACGAGTGCCGTCATGAACGTGGCGCTCACGATGCGCTTGTCCTGCTTCGCGGCCATGTAGCCGAGGGTTGCCGCAAGCAGAGTCCCGCCCAGGCAGTAGCCGACCGCGTTGATCTCGCTTTCGCCGGTGGCCTGCTCGATGGCATCGAGTGCCGCGAGCGTGCCTTCCAGCATGTAATCCTCGAAGTCCTTGTGCGCGAGCTTCGCGTCCGGATTGACCCAGGACACTACGAAGACGGTGACCCCCTGGTCCGCCGCCCACTTGATGAAGGAGTTCTTCTCGCGCAGGTCGAGGATGTAGTACTTGTTGATCCACGGCGGTACGATGAGGAGCGGCCGCTTGTGCACCTTGGGGGTCGTCGGCTCGATCTGGATCAGCTGCATGAGCGAGGTCTGGTACACGATCTTGCCGGGCGTGGTGGCGATGTTCACGCCCAGCTCGAAGGCATTCGCGTCGGTCATCGAAATCTTGAGCTGACCGTTGCCGCGCTCGATGTCGTGCAACAGGTTGTTGAGCCCCTTGACCAGGTTCTGGCCCCCGGTCGCAACGGTTTCGCGAAACACCTCGGGATTGGTGAGCGCGAAGTTGGACGGCGCCATCGCATCGATGTACTGGCGCGTGAAGAAATCGACCTTCTTGCGCGTGCTTTCGTCGAGGCCCTCGACGCTGCCGACCGACTCGTGCATCCAGCGCGCGGCGATGAGATAGCTCTGCTTGATGTAATCGAAGAGGAAGTGCGATTCCCAGTCCTGGTGCTTGAATCGCTTGTCACCCTTGGCGGGAACAGCAACAGGCTGGGAGGGGGCGCCGAGCATCTTGAAGGTGGAGGTCTGCCACAGATTCATGTACTCCCACCACAGGTTCATCTGTGACTCGGCCATGCGGTACGGATTGGCGAGCATCTTCGCGGCGAGTTCCATGAACGCCTTGCCGACCCCGAGCTCGTCGGTGACCACGGGGCGAAGCCCCTTGCGTTTCACGAACTCGCCCATCACGGTGGCGCTTTTTTCTGCAGCGGAGGCAAGCGACTCGGCAAGAGCGACCGGATCGTAGGCGGGTTGTTTGGCAGTGGCGGTGCTGGTTTCAGGCATCAGGCAGGTCTCGTGGTTGATCTTCCGTGACTCGGGTCACGGAGCGTGGCTCGCAAACAGGATGTGATTATCGCCTGTCAGACGCCGGGCGCGTCCCGCATGCCACAGGTAGTTGAGGTGCGCAATGGCCTCGCCCATGGCAAAGAAGCGCTGCTGCAGGTCGAGCTCGCGCCTGAAGAGCACGGGCAGGACGTCGGCGGCGGTCGACGGGCCGCGGGATCGCAGGGCCTGCTCGAGCTCCTGAAGCCGCGCGGCGTGATGCGCCCTGAGCTCCGCGACGCGCAAGGCGATGCCCCGGAACGGCAGTCCGTGCGAGGGCAGCACCAGCGTCTGAGGCGGCAGGCTCTCGAAGCGGGAAAGCGACTCCAGAAACCGCCGCAAGGGGTCACCGTCAGGCTCCACCGCCCACACGCTGATGTTGGTGCTGATCCGCGGCAGGAGCATGTCACCCGAGATGAGCACGCCGGCAGCGCTTGCGAAGAGCGACGCATGCTCGGGTGAGTGGCCGTGCCCTTCGATGACCCGCCACGGTTGGCCGTCGATTGCCACCGTGTCGCCGTCGTGCAGGCGCTCGAACGATGCCGGAAGGCTCGGCACCCCGCGTCGGTAGGCATTGCCGCGGCCGGCAAGGGCGTCGGCATGCGCTTCGATCATCCCGTGCTGGCGCAGGAGCCCGATCACCTTCTCGACCCCATAGCCGCTGCGGCCTTCTGCGGCGGCATGTGCGGTCATGAATTCGGCGTGCGTCATGGCGATCGTGCATCGCGCCTTCGCGCAAAGCCACGCGGCGTTGCCGATGTGATCCGGGTGATAGTGCGTGGCGATGATCCGACGCAGGGGCCGGCCTTCGAGCGTGGTTGCGAAGTGATGCTCCCACAGCGCCCGCGTCTCTTCGGTCCCGTACCCGCAGTCGACCAGCGTCCACCCATCGCCGTCGGCGAGCAGCCATACATTGATGTGGTCGAGCGCAAAGGGGAGCGGCATCCGGAGCCACCTCACGCCGGGCACAACCTCGAGCGCACCGCCCGACAGCGGCGGGTCGGCGTGCGGGTAGTCGAGGCGAAGAGGGAGGGCGGCAGTCACGGGAGCAATCAGGCGTCGTCGGATGGGTGAACGTGCGAAAGCGGACGCGCTGCCCCGGGGGAGACCAGAGCCTGTTCACGCAGACGCTATGGTATCGTCCCCGAGATGGACGGCCGTTCACCGCCTGACGCAGATGGGGTGAATGCTTCATTGCCAAGGCCCGTGACCGGTCGCCCGCCGCCGTGGATCATCGAGAGAGCGAGCGAGGCGTCTGAAGCTTCGACATGACAGTTGTGGCCCCTGACTTCGCGCTCAGCCGCAATGACTGCTCCTACGTAACATGCGCCCCGACGCGTGACCGCATGATCCCACCCGGCCTCCTTTCTTTCGAGCCCCGTGCCGAGAACTATGTCGAACGCGTGCGCGCGAGCTTCTCCCGGCAGGGGGCGATGCGCACAATCGGCGCAGAGCTCCTCGAGGTGCGCCCGGGCTACTGCTCCATCGCTCTTCCCGTGAAGCCCGCGCTCCTCCAGCAGCACGGCTACGTGCACGCCGGGATGATCAGCACGATCGTGGATACGGCCGGCGGTTACGCGGGGTTTTCGCTCTTTCCGGAGAATGCGGCCGTACTGACGGTCGAGTTCAAGGTGAACCTGCTCGCGCCCGCAGCCGGCGAGCGGCTCATCGCCGAAGGATTCGTGGTGAAACCGGGCCGCACTCTGGCGATCACTCGTGGCGAAGTGCACGCCGAAAGGGGAGGCGAGCGCACCCTCGTCGCCATCATGCAGCAGACGCTCATGGTCATGCACGGGAAGGCTGATGGCTGAGCCCGCGCGCGCCGCGGCTCGGCGGCCTGGCTCACCCTGCCCGCGCGCCGCGGCTCGCATAGCGACCAGACCCTTCACGGGCGCCGCCGCCAGGAGCAGATGATGCAGGCTTATCCCGTGCTGGACTTCCACCAGGGCGACACCATCGACATGCTGCGCGATACGGTGCGCCAGTTTGCCGCTGCCGAGATTGCGCCGCGGGCGGTGGATATCGATCGCGACAACCAGTTTCCCGCGGACCTCTGGCGCAAGCTGGGCGACGTGGGTCTGCTCGGGGTCACCATCGAGGAGGAATACGGCGGTGCGGCGCTCGGCTATCTGGCCCACATCGTCGCCATGGAGGAGATCAGTCGCGCTTCCGCATCGGTCGGCCTCTCCTACGGCGCGCATTCCAATCTGTGCGTGAATCAGATCCGGCGCAACGGCAGCGAAGCGCAGAAGCGCCGGTATCTGCCGAAGCTCGTGTCCGGCGAGCATGTGGGGGCGCTGGCGATGAGCGAGTCGGGCTCCGGCTCGGATGTGGTGTCGATGCGCCTGGGTGCCCGGCGCGTGGGCGATCATTACGTCCTGAACGGCACGAAGATGTGGATCACCAACGGGCCGGATGCGGACACGCTCGTGGTGTATGCCAAGACGGATCCGGACGCCGGCGCCCGCGGCATCACCGCGTTCATCGTCGAAAAGCGGATGAAGGGCTTCTCGACGGCGCAGAAGCTCGACAAGCTCGGCATGCGTGGCTCGAATACCTGTGAGCTCGTGTTCGAGGACTGCGAGGTGCCCGCCGAGAACGTGCTGGGCGAGGAAGGCCGCGGCGTCAACGTGCTCATGAGCGGTCTCGATTACGAGCGCGCAGTGCTTGCGGGCGGCCCCCTCGGAATCATGGCGGCGTGCCTCGATCTCGTGCTCCCCTACGTGCATGAGCGGCGACAGTTCGGCCAGGCCATCGGCGAGTTTCAGCTGATCCAGGCGAAGCTCGCTGACATGTACACGACGTTCAACGCCTGCCGGGCCTACGTGTACGCCGTCGGCGCCGCATGCGACCGCGGGCAGACCACGCGCAAGGACGCCGCAGGGGCGATCCTCTATGCGGCGGAGAAGGCCACCTGGTGTGCGGGCGAGGCGATCCAGTGCCTGGGCGGCAATGGCTACATCAACGAGTTCGCCACGGGCCGTCTGTGGCGCGACGCGAAGCTTTACGAGATCGGCGCCGGCACCTCCGAAATCCGGCGGATGCTCATCGGGCGCGAGCTCTTCAACGAGACCAAATGAGGCAGCACATGGTGAACGACCCCGTGGTCATTGTCGGTGCAGCGCGTACGCCCATGGGCGGCTTCCAGGGCGATTTTGCATCGCTCTCGGCGAGTGATCTCGGCGCGGTGGCCATCAGGGCTGCAGTGGAACGCAGCGGTGTTCCGGCGGCGGATGTCGAGGAAGTGATCTTCGGCAATTGCCTGATGGCAGGGCAGGGCCAGGCGCCCGCGCGGCAGGCGGCGCTCAAGGCGGGCCTGCCCACCTCCACCCATTGCACGACAATATCCAAGATGTGCGGCTCGGCGATGAAAGCCGCCATGCTCGCGAACGATGTCCTCATCGCCGGGAGCAATGACGTGATGGTGGCCGGCGGGATGGAGAGCATGAGCAACGCGCCCTATCTCCTGCCGAAGGTCCGCGCGGGGCTGCGCATGGGCCACGGCCAGGTCTACGACCACATGTTTCTCGACGGCCTCGAGGACGCCTACGAGAAGGGCAAGCTGATGGGCGTCTTCGCCGAGGCTTGCGCCGCGAAGTACCAGTTCAGCCGCGAGGAGCAGGACAACTTCGCCGTCGCCTCGCTTTCACGCGCGCGCGCAGCCAACGACGACGGCACGTTTGCCTGGGAGATCGCGCCTGTCACCGTGCCCGGCCGCCATGGCGAGATCGTGGTCGACCACGACGAGCAACCCGCCAAGGCATCGCCCGAGAAGATCGCCAGCCTGCGACCGGCATTCCAGAAGGACGGCACCATCACAGCCGCCAATGCGAGCTCGATCTCCGACGGCGCCGCAGCGCTCACGATGATGCGGCGCTCGACCGCGGAGCGCCGCGGGTTGAAGCCGCTCGCCGTGATCGTCGGTCACGCAACGCATGCGCAGGAGCCCGCGTGGTTCAGCACGGCCCCGATCGGCGCGATCAACAAGCTCTACAGCAGGATCGGCTGGATGCCGCGTGACGTCGACCTGTTCGAGATCAACGAAGCGTTCGCCGTCGTCACGATGGCGGCGATGAAGGAGCACGAGCTCCCGCATGATCGCGTCAACGTGCATGGCGGCGCATGTGCCCTCGGTCATCCGATCGGCGCTTCAGGCGCCCGCATCATCGTGACCTTGCTCGGCGCGCTCAGAAAGCGTGGTGCGCGCCGTGGCATTGCGAGCCTCTGCATCGGCGGCGGCGAAGCGACGGCACTGGCTCTCGAGATGTGCCGGGATTAGGCGGCGCAAGCCCGCATGCGACTGACGCAGGAGCAGGTGATGATCCGCGAGGCGGTGCGCGACTTTGCGCAACGCGAGATCGCACCTCATGCGGCTGCCCGGGACCGCGACCACGTGTTTCCACGCGCGGCCATCGACGGGCTGGGCGCACTCGGTGTGCTCGGCATGGTGGTGCCCGAGCGCTGGGGAGGTGCGGGACTCGATTACGTGTCGCTTGCGCTCGCAATGGAAGAGGTCGCCGCGGCAGACGGCGCGACGTCGACGATCGTCGGCGTGCAGAATTCGGTGGTCTGCGGTCCACTCGAGGCATTCGGCACGGAGGCTCAGAAGGAACGCTATCTTTCGAAGCTCGCGCGCGGCGAATGGCTGGGCTGCTTCTGCCTCACCGAGCCGCACGTGGGTTCGGATGCGTCTTCAATCACGACCCGTGCGACGCGCCGCGGAGACGAGTGGGTGCTCAGCGGCGTCAAGCAATTCATCACCACCGGCAAGAACGCCGACGTGGCGATCGTGTTTGCCGTGACCGACCGGGAAGCCGGAAAGCGCGGCATCTCCGCGTTCATCGTGGAGACCCGCACGCCCGGGTACACCGTCACGCATGTCGAGGAGAAGCTCGGTCAGCGCGCGTCGGACACTGCGCAGATCACCCTCGAGGCCTGCACGGTGTCGGCGGACCACCTGCTCGGCGCCGAAGGAGAAGGCTATCGCATCGCGCTCGCGAACCTCGAGGCCGGACGCATCGGCATCGCAGCCCAGGCCGTCGGCATGGCGCGCAGCGCCTTCGAGGCGGCATTGCGCTACGCACGCGAGCGCAACGCGTTCGGCAAGCCGATCATCGAACATCAGGCGGTCAACTTTCGACTCGCCGACATGGCGACGCAGATCGAGGCCGCGCGGCAGCTCCTCTGGCACGCTGCTTCGTTGCGCGACGCGCAGGAGCCATGCCTCAAGGAGGCGTGCATGGCGAAGCTCTTCGCGTCCGAGATGGCCGAGCGCGTCTGCTCGGATGCGATCCAGATCCACGGGGGGTATGGCTACGTCGCGGATTTTCCGGTGGAGCGCATCTATCGCGATGTGCGCGTCTGCCAGATTTACGAGGGCACGAGCGACATTCAGCGCATGGTGATCGGACGTGCAATCGCCGCCTAGCCCGATGAACGCGCAACGCGTCGACCCGAAGCGAGGTCCATCGCGCGTTCCATCAGTCGACCGGCCTCCCAAGCGCCCGCACACTGCCCGGGGCCTCGCCGCGGCCCCCAAAAACAATTGAGGGTACGATTCACCCATGGCTGAATTCACCCTGCATTGCTTCGCGCAATCCGGCAACGCGTACAAGGCCGCGCTGATGCTCGCGCTGTCGGGCGCCGACTGGGCGCCGCGGTTCGTCGACTACTTTGGCGGCGAGACGCGCTCCGCGGCTTATCGCGAAAAGAACGTCATGGGCGAGGTGCCGATGCTCGAGCACCGCGGCACGCTGCTCACGCAATCGGGTGTGATCCTGGAGTACCTCGCGGAGACATTGCACCGTTTCGCGCCCGGTGACGCTGCCGAGCGGAGGGAAGTGCTGCGCTGGATCCTGTTCGACAACCACAAGCTCACGAGCTATACGGCCACCTACCGCTTCCTGCGCACGTTCGACAAGAGCGCCGACCCCGCCGTGCTCACGTTCCTGCGCGGTCGGGCGGAAAGCGCCTGGGGCGTTCTGAATGCGCATCTGGCCGCGCGTACGTACATCGTCGGCGAGCGCCTCACCATCGCCGACATGTCGCTATGCGGCTACCTCTTCTTCGATGACGAGATCGGGGTCGACTGGCAAACGTATCCGCACCTCGACGATTGGCTGACGCGCCTGCGTTCGACGCCGGGGTGGCGACATCCGTATGACCTGATGCCCGGACATCCGCTGCCAGCGGCGGCCCGCTGACCGTGCCGGCACTGCAAACCGCGATCGATCCCCGGCACGAGAGCTTCGCCGCCAACCGCGCGGCGATGATGGCGCTGGTCGCCGACCTTCGGGACAAGGTGGCGATCGTCGAGCAGGGCGGGGGCGACGCCGCCCGGGCGAAGCACACCGCACGAGGCAAACTCCTGCCTCGCGACCGTGTCGCCATGCTGCTCGACCCGGGCAGCCCGTTCCTCGAGTTGTCGCAGCTCGCCGCGTACGGCATGTACGACGACAACATCGCAGCCGCGGGCATCATCACCGGCATCGGCAGAGTCTCAGGTCGTGAATGCGTGATCGTGTGCAACGATGCGACCGTGAAGGGCGGCACCTATTACCCGCTCACGGTGAAGAAGCACGTGCGGGCGCAGGAAATCGCCCGCGAGAATCACCTGCCGTGCATCTACCTGGTCGACAGCGGCGGGGCCAACCTGCCGAACCAGGTCGACGTTTTCCCGGATCGTGACCACTTCGGCCGGATCTTCTACAACCAGGCGACGCTCTCGGCGCAGGGCATCGCGCAGATCGCCGTGGTGATGGGCTCGTGCACGGCGGGTGGCGCCTACGTGCCCGCGATGTCCGACGAGGCGATCATCGTCAAGGAGCAGGGCACGATCTTTCTGGGCGGTCCGCCGCTCGTGAAGGCCGCGACCGGGGAGATCGTGGATGCAGAAACGCTGGGCGGCGCGGACGTGCACACACGCGTGTCGGGTGTGGCCGATCACTTCGCGCAGGATGATGCCCATGCGCTCGCGATTGCGAAACGGATCGTCGCCAATCTGAACGGCGGCAAGCGGATTGCGGTCGAACCCGCGAAGCCCGTGCTGCCGCAATACGGTGCCGACGAGATCTATGGCGTCATCAACGCGGACATCAGAAAGCCCTACGATGTGCGAGAGGTGATCGCGCGCATCGTCGACGCAAGCGAGTTCGACGAGTTCAAGCAGCGGTATGGCACGACGCTTGTCACGGGGTTTGCGCGCCTGTGGGGTTATCCCGTGGGCGTGGTGGCGAACAACGGCGTCATTTATTCCGAATCGGCGCAGAAGGGCGCGCACTTCATCGAGCTCTGCTGCCAGCGCGGCATTCCCCTGGTGTTCCTGCAGAACGTGACCGGTTTCATGGTGGGCCAGAAGTACGAAGCGGGCGGCATCGCACGCGATGGCGCGAAGCTCGTCACGGCCGTATCGTGCGCGCGGGTGCCTAAGTTCACAGTCATCATCGGTGGCAGCTATGGTGCGGGCAATTACGGAATGTGCGGGCGGGCGTTCGGGCCGCGCTTCCTCTGGATGTGGCCGAACGCACGCATCTCGGTGATGGGCGGCGAGCAGGCCGCGACCGTGCTCGCCACGATCCGCCGCGATGCCGTCGAGGCACGTGGCGGCTCATGGAGCGCAGAGGAAGAGGAGTCGTTCAAGGCGCCGATCCGGGCGCAGTACGAACGCGAGGGTCATCCGTACTTTGCCACCGCGCGGTTGTGGGACGACGGGATCATCGATCCCAAGGACACTCGCGACGTGCTCGGGCTCGCCATCTCGGCTTCCCTCAACGCGCCGATCGAGGAAACACGCTTCGGCGTGTTCCGCATGTGACCGCGATGTCATGCGGTCGCCTTATTTTGTCGATCACCAACTCCGGGTGTTTCAAGCCATGAACCATCTGCCTGGCATCGCGCAGCTCGACACCCTGCAACTCATCGCGCTTGCAAGTGCGCTTGGGTGGGCAAGTGGCGTGCGGCTCTACGTCGTCCTCTTCGTTGTCGGTGTCATCGGCTGGATGGGCTGGACCGATCTGCCGCACGGGTTGCAGGTGCTGTCGCATCCCTGGGTGCTCGGGGCATCCGGCTTCATGGCGGCCATGGAGTTCTTCGCGGACAAGATTCCCGGCCTCGATTCGTTGTGGGACATCATCCACACCTTCATTCGCATACCGGCGGGCGCGGCACTGGCCGGGAGCGTGTTCAGCGACGCGCCGGGTGCAGGGACCATCGCGGCGGCCATTCTGGGCGGCGGACTCGCGGCCGGTGCGCACTTTACGAAGACGGGTGCGCGCGCACTCATCAACACCTCGCCCGAACCGTTCTCGAACTGGGCAGCTTCGTTCGGCGAGGAGCTCGCCGTGGGGACGATGCTGTGGCTCGCGTTCACCCATCCCATCGCCGCCGGTGTGCTCGTGCTCGCATCGGTGCTGCTGATGCTCTTCCTCATCCCGAAGCTCTGGCGCTTCATCTCGGGCGCCGTGCGGCGGGTGACCGGGCGTTCTGGCGCGCAGCCCATTTCCGGCGTGATCACGGCCCGCGACGAGCGGCATCCTCCGTCGCGTGTTTGACAAGATCCTGATCGCGAACCGCGGGGAGATCGCCTGCAGGGTGGCGCGCACGGCACGCCGCCTGGGCGTGCGCACGGTCGCGATCTATTCGGATGCCGACGCGCAGGCGATGCACGTCGCGGCCTGTGACGAGGCGTATCGCATCGGACCTGCGCCAGCGCGTGAGAGCTATCTGCGCGGCGACGCAATCATCGAGATCGCAAAGCGCACGCAGGCCCAGGCCATTCACCCCGGCTATGGATTTCTGTCGGAGAACGCGCCATTCGCCGCCGCTTGCGAAGCCGCAGGAGTCATCTTCATCGGACCGCCGGCACGCGCAATCGCCGCGATGGGATCGAAATCGGAAGCGAAGCGAATCATGTCTGCGGCCGGGGTCCCGGTCGTTCCCGGCTATCACGGCGAAGACCAGGACCGAGAGCGGCTCAGGACTGCAGCGGACGCGATCGGCTACCCGGTCCTCATCAAGGCGGTCGCGGGCGGAGGGGGCAAAGGCATGCGCGTGGTCGAGCGAGGCACCGACTTCGCAACGGCGCTCGCATCGGCGCAGCGCGAAGCGAAGTCCTCGTTCCGCGATGACCGCGTGCTGCTCGAGAAGTACCTGGTCGAGCCGCGTCACATCGAGGTACAGGTGTTCGCGGACACGCGCGGCCAGGTGATTCATCTCCTCGAGCGCGATTGCTCGGTCCAGCGCCGGCACCAGAAGGTGCTCGAAGAAGCTCCCGCACCCGGGGTCACCGCCGAACGCCGGGCGAGCCTCGGACAGGCCGCGGTCGCCGCCGCACGTTCCATCGGATACGTCGGCGCGGGTACCGTCGAGTTCATCGTGCCGCGATCGTTCGTGCAGGACGGCGAGTTCTTCTTCATGGAGATGAACACGCGCCTGCAGGTCGAGCATCCGGTCACCGAGATGGTCACCGGTACGGATCTCGTCGAATGGCAGCTTCGCGTCGCGGCCGGCGAGGCGTTGCCGCTGTCGCAAGGCGATGTGGTTCCGCGCGGTCATGCCATCGAGGCGCGGATCTATGCCGAGGATCCACGGCGCGGATTTCTACCCTCGGTCGGCCGCCTCACCCATTTGCGTTTCCCCACGGAGACCGGCGAGGTGCGCGTCGATACGGGCGTGCGGGAGGGCGATGCGATCTCGCCACATTACGACCCGATGATCGCGAAATTGATCGTGCACGGGGTCGATCGCCCGGAAGCGCTGAAGAAGCTCGCGGGCGCACTTGCCGAGTGCGAGGTGGTGGGCGTCGCAACCAATCTTGCATTTCTCCGGCGGATCGTGAGGCAGGGTGCGTTTGCGCGGGGCGAAGTACACACGGGGCTCATCGCGGTGCACGAGGCGGAGCTCTTCGCGGCGATGCCATTGCCCGAAGGTCACGTGCTTGCCGCGCTCGCGCTTGCGGAGTGGCACAGCTTTGCGGCGCCGCCTCCGGGCGAGGCGATGCGGGGGAACGACGTGTTCTCGCCCTGGCGGCGTACCGACGGCTGGTGGCTCAACAGTGAGTCGCACGCGGTGCGCCTCGACTATCGCGAGGATGCTCGCCCGATCTCGATTGCGATGCGTTCTGCGGCAACTGCGGAGACCGGCACCGATGGAGCCATGACGCAGGGTTCGAGCTGGAAAATCTCGGTCGACCGCGGCACGCCCATCGCCGCGACGCTGCTCGAAGTCGCCGGCGACATGTTCACGATCGCCACCAGCGAAGGCGTTCATCGCGCCCGCATCGTCGCTTCCGATGGCGAGCGCCATGTGTTCTGCGATGGCAAGGCTCGGCGCTTCGATCGCGTCGAGGTCCTCGGCGATGGTGGCGCGCACGAGGTGCCCGAAGGACACTTGCGCGCCCCGATGTCAGGGATGGTGATCGCGGTGCTGGTGCAGGCAGGTCAGCGCGTTGCTCGGGGCGCGCCGCTGCTCATCCTCGAGGCGATGAAGATGGAGCACACGATTGTCGCGCCTGCGGAGGGCACCGTCGTGAAGGTGAACTTCGCCGCGGGTGATCGCGTGCACGAAGGCGCCGATCTGGTCGACGTCGATGTCGGCGAGTGAGCGCTCGCACCGGGTGGTGCGGCTGCTGCTCGCAACGCCACCCAGCCAGTCTCATGCGTGGCGCGAAGCCTTCGCGGCGGAGTTGCCCGGCGCGTCGATCGAAATGTGGCCGGCGGTGAGCGCCGCGCCGGATTACGTCGCCGTGTGGAAGCCTCCTGCGGTTCTCTTTCGCGAAATCGAAAGACCCAAGGCCATCTTCAATCTCGGTGCCGGCGTCGATGCGCTGCTCCGGATGCGCGAGCTCCCGGCCGACATTCCCATCGTCCGGCTCGAGGACGCGGGAATGGCGCAGCAGATGGCGCAATATGTGACGCTCGCGGTGCTCGCCGCGCATCGTTCAGAGCGAGCGTATGCCGCGCAGCAGAAATCGCGCTCATGGCAGGCGATCGCGACCGATCCAACGGGCAGTTTCGAGGTCGGCATCCTGGGGCTCGGTGTTCTCGGACGCGCCTGCGCCGATGCGCTTCGCATGCTCGGCTATCCGGTTCTTGGCTGGAGCCGCACGCCGACTCATATCGCGGGCATCAGCACCTTCAGCGGCCGCGACGGATTCGACACCGTGCTGGGACGTTCGCGCGTTCTCGTGTGCCTTCTTCCGCTCACTGACGATACGCTGGACCTGCTCGATCTGAATGCATTGTCACGGCTGCCGCGCGGCGCACATCTCGTCAACGTTTCGCGCGGCGAGCTCGTGGTCGAGCAGGACCTTCTGGAGCTCCTCGATCGCGGGCACTTGAGCGGGGCGACCCTGGACGTGTTCCGCGACGAGCCCCTGCCGGCTGGGCACCCGTTCTGGCATCATCCAGGCATCGTGGTGACGCCGCACATTTCCGCCGTGACGCAATTGCCTGAAGCCGCCGCGCAGATTGCCGCGAAGATCGTTCGACTCGAAAGCCATGAAGCGGTCACTGGCGTGGTCGACCGGGTTCGTGGTTACTGATTCGAAGGTCCCCTCGCCCTGCACCAGCGTGTGCAGGATCGACGAGGCGACCGGCTGGTGCGAGGGCTGCCTGCGAACGATCGACGAGATCGTGGCGTGGGGCGCGATGGCTGACGCCGAGAAGCGAACCGTGCTGGCGGCGCTGCCCGCGCGGCGCACGACTCCTGACAGACTGCGACGAACCGCGCAGGACCCATGAGGACGAACGATGCCGAGCGTTGAGTGGTATTTCGATTTCATCTCGCCGTTTGCTTACCTGCAAAGCGAACGGCTGGGGATGCTCGGCCCGGATGTCCGCGTCCGTTATCGCCCAATCCTGTTTGCCGGTGTGCTCGAAGCGAACGGCCAGAAGGGGCCCGCCGAAATTCCCTCCAAGCGCGCGTTCACCTACCGTTTTTGCGTGTGGCAGGCCAAAGCGCTCGGCATTGCGTTCAAGTTTCCGCACGAGCATCCTTTCAACCCGCTGCCACTTCTGCGGCTTGCCATGGCGTGCGATGCGTCGCCCGACGCGGTGCATCGCATCTTTCGGTTCGTGTGGCGCGATGGCCGGTTGCCCGACCTGCCGATCGAATGGGCCGAGCTGATCGACGAGCTCGGCGTACCGGACGCCGATGCGCGCATCTCGAGCCAGGAGGTGAAGGATGCGCTACGCCGCAACACCGACGAGGCCATCTCGCGCGGCGTGTTTGGCGTCCCGACCATCGCCATCGGTCATGAGCTTTTCTGGGGCGCGGATGCAACGGCAATGGCGCGGGACTTCATTGCCGCGGGCGGACACTACGACGACCCTGAATACGCGCGTGTCACGGCGTTGCCCGTCGGGGTGATGCGCAACGCCGTCAGGACGCCGCGCCGCTGAGCACGGTTCCGGCGGCGACGAGCGAGTCGATCTCTGCGCCGTCGTAGCCGAGCGATCGCAGGAGCTCCCTGGTGTGCTCGCCTTGCGAAGGCGCGTTCACCGTGGAAGGCTGCACGGCGCCCGACACCCGAAATGCCGGGCCGTACATCGGTCGGCCGTCGCGGTCCGAGAGCACCATGCCGCGGCCGATGAACTGTGGATCGCGCAGTGCTTCATCCAAGGTCGCGACCGGCGTGACACAGCAGTCCACCTGCGCAAACACATTGCTCCAGTGCTCGAGCGTGCGAGCAGCGAAGATGGCCGCAAGTGCCGCGCGCGTGCGCTCGCCGGTTTCTCCAATCGCTCGGCCGCCCGGCACCAGGTCAGGCCGTCCGAGCGTTCCACAGAGCGTGCGCCAGAACTTGTCCTCGAGCGCGCCGACCGCGAGGTAACGCCCATCAAGCGTCGCGTAGATGCCGTAACACGCAGCGCCTCCCGTCAGGAGATCGTCGCCGCGCGGGGCGACGGCACCCCGCTCAGCGAGTGCTTGCAGCGGAAACACGTTGTGCGCGAGCGCGGCGTCGGCCATGGCGACATCGATGTAGCTCCCGATTCCCGTGCGCTGGGCAGCGTGCAGCGCAGCGAGGATCCCGATCGCGGGCATCGCAGCGCCACCGAGAAGGTCCGCGATCTGCAGGTTCGGAACGGCCGGCGGACCTCCGCGCGTGCCGATCTGGTCGAGCACGCCTGAGCAGGCGAGATAGTTGATGTCGTGGCCGGCGTACGCGGCACGCGGACCCTCCTGCCCGTAGCCCGTGATGGAGGCGTACACCAACCGCGGATTGATGGCGCGCAAGGTGTCCGCATCGATCCGGAGCGAGCGCACGACACCCGGGCGAAAGCTTTCGACCACGACGTTGGCGGTGGCGGCGAGCGCCAGGAATACTTTGCGACCACGTTCCTGCTTGAGATCGATGGCGATGCTGCGCTTGCCGCGGTTCACGAGTTCGAACAGCACCGAAGTTGCGCCCGCCGTGCCGAGCGTTCGCGCGTAGTCGCCCTGGGACGTGTCCTCGATCTTGATCACATCGGCGCCGAGCTGCGCGAGGTACAACGTGCACATCGGTCCTGGCAGCAGCCTCGTGAGATCGAGCACACGCACGCCGGCGAGCGGCCCCGCCGTCGGCGCACAAGGTTCAGCCATGCGGCTCCTGCGCGCGGCAGCGGAAGTGCGGCCCGGCGAGGTTTGCGGATGACCCGACGCGAACGGGCCTGCACGCCTCACGGTTCATCCGGAATGCCGAGCTCGTGCTTGATCGCACGCGCCGTGGCGAGCGCTTGAGCCACGGTGGAGGCGATGCAGGTGACGTGACCCATCTTGCGGCCGCGGCGCGCGTCGCGCTTGCCATAAAGGTGGAGCTTGGCCGAAGTGTGCTGCAGCACGCGAGTCCAATCGGGCTCGCGGGTGGTGCTTGCCTCTCCATCCTCGAACCAGATGTCGCCCAGCAGATTGAGCATCACCGCTGCGTGATGCTGGCGTGTGTCGCCGAGCGGCAGGCCGGCAAGGATCCGCGCCTGCTGCTCGAATTGCGACGTCACGCAGGCGTCGATCGTGAAATGACCGCTGTTGTGCGGCCGTGGTGCCATCTCGTTCACCAGAAGCCGGCCATCGCGGGTGACGAAGAGCTCCACGCAGAGCACGCCACGGTATTCGAGCGCGTTCGCAACGTCTGTCCCGATCGCGCGCGCAGACTCGATCGTCGTCTCGCTGACCCGTGCCGGAACGATCGACAGATCCAGAATGCCGTTGCGATGCCGGTTTTCAGCCACGGGCCAGGTGGCGGTGAGCCCCTGATCGGTGCGGGCGACGATCACCGACAGCTCGCACGCGAGATCGACGAATGCCTCGAGCACGCAGGGCTGGCCTCCCATCGCATCGAACGCAGCGGGCACTTCGGCTGCCGAATGCACGCGCACCTGACCCTTGCCATCGTAGCCGAACCGAGCGCTCTTCACGATGCCGGGAATGAGATGCGGAGCAACGCTGGCGGCGTCCTCGTGGGCGTGCAGGATCGCAAACGGCGCGACGGCGAAGCCATGCGCTGCGAGGAAGCTCTTTTCGCGGATGCGGTCCTGGGCAATCGCGACGCTCGCCGCGTCCGGCGTCACGCGCGCCGTGCGGGCGAGATAGTCGAGCGCCGCCGCGGGAACGTTCTCGAACTCCGTGGTGGCCCCGGCGACGCACCGTGCAAGCTCGGCAAGCGCGGCTTCGTCGAGGTAGTCGGCGGCGAGATGGCGATCGGCGAGCGTGCCGGCCGGGCTGTGCGCTCCAGGGTCAAGCACCAACACCTTGTAGCCGAGGCTTTGCGCGGCCATGCAGAACATCCGGCCGAGCTGCCCGCCGCCAAGCAAACCCAGCCAGGCACCGGGCGCAATCATGCGCGGCGGCTCAAGTCCCGGATGCCGCGTCTCGAGGCGGCACGCGCATCTCACGTGCGGCCGCCGTCTGCCGCGCCCGAAACTCCGTGAGACTGGCCGCAAGGGCTGCATCGGTTGCGGCGAGCATCGACACTGCGAAGAGCGCCGCGTTCGCGGCACCCGCCTCGCCGATCGCGAACGTTGCCACCGGGATGCCCTTCGGCATCTGCACGATCGAGTACAGCGAGTCCTCGCCGCGCAGATACTTCGAAGGCACCGGCACGCCAAGCACCGGCACGATGGTCTTCGCAGCCAGCATTCCGGGCAGGTGCGCAGCGCCGCCGGCCCCTGCAATGATGCAGCGCAGGCCTCGAGCTTGGGCCTGATGGGCATAGTCGAACATGTCGTCGGGCGTCCGGTGCGCCGACACCACCCGTGTCTCGTGCGCAACACCGAACGTGTCGAGTTGCGCGGCGGCGTGACGCATGACGTCCCAATCGCTCTCGCTGCCCATCACGATGCCGACGAGCGGTGCCGGCTGTGCCTGTGCCATGCTGCTTGTTCGCTCCCTGACGGCATGATCCCGAATGCGGACCCGCAACGATCGATTCTAGCAGGGGTCGAGCGAGGGTCGCAGTGCCTTCTCCCCCCATGCGCGTCGCCAATCTCGATCGCGATCGCAACGATGTTGCAGTCACCCATCCGCTCACGCCTCGGCCCTGACCGTTCGTGCATCTTCGATTGCGCGATGCGGACGCGTCACGGACAATGCGCCATGTTTTTGGCGCGTTCGGTTCCGATGTCCACCATGATGTTGCTGCGGCGTTGCGTGAGGCTGGCATTGTTTTGCCTGCTCGCGATGGGCCCGCCCCTCGCGCGGGCCGCTGACGACGCCGATTTCATGACGGCCAAGGGCTACTTCGATCGCGGCGAGCGTTACAGGCTCGACCAGATCGCGCTGCGCCTGGCGGGTCATCCACTCGAGCCGTATGTCGACTACTGGCGGCTCAAGCTCGGCATCGACTCGGCGCCGGACGAGGACGTGCGCGCTTTCCTGCAGCGCCAGGCGGGCAGCGCGCTGGCCGACAAGCTGCGCATCGACTGGCTGAAATCGCTCGGCCGCCGTGGTCAATGGGCGAGCTTTGCCACGGAGTTCGCGAACGCAACCAGCGACGACGTCGAGCTCGCGTGCCTCGGTATCCAGTATCGGCGCCAACGCGACGGCGAGGCAGCATTGGCGGCCGCACGGCCGCTATGGTTCACAGGCTCCACCACGCCCGATGTGTGCCAGCCTTTGTTCGAGGCGCTCATCGCACGCAATCAGATCAGCGTGGCCGATCGGCGCATGCGCTTTCGTCTCGCCGCGCAGGCCGGCAACGTCCGGCTTGCCGAAACCATCGGGTCCGATCTTTCACCGGCCGATCGCATCACCGCGCGCGAGCTGATGCAGGTGGAGCACGAGCCCGCCTTCGCGCTAAGCAAGGCGCAGTTCCGCTGGAATGACCGTGGCGGCCAGGAGCTCGCGCTGTACGCCCTCGAACGTGCGGCCCGCACCGATGCGAGCGGCGTGCGCGCGGCATGGGAAAGGCAGCGCGGACGGCTTGCCGCTGCGGATCGCGCCTATGGCAATGCGCGTCTCGCTTTTCATGCTGCGCGTCAGCTCGCACCACAGGCCAACGACTGGTTCCGCGAAGCCGAAGGCGCTCCGCTGACCGACAACGAGCACGCGTGGCGGGTGCGCGCCGCATTGCGCGCCGGTGCGTGGCGCGACGTCCTCGCAGCCATCGATGCAATGCCTCGCGCGCTCAGCGACGATTCCGCATGGCGTTACTGGAAGGCGCGCGCCCTTGCCGCGACCGGGCGCGAGAGCGAGGCCAATGCCTTGTACACGGCGCTCTCCGCAGACCATCACTATCACGCGCTGCTCGCCGCCGAAGCACTCGGCAAGGGTGCCGACA
Source organism: Pseudomonadota bacterium (assembly GCA_030946875.1). GTDB lineage: Bacteria > Pseudomonadota > Gammaproteobacteria > Burkholderiales > Casimicrobiaceae > CAIWHR01. The sequence continues at coordinate 21,421 of JALYXY010000107.1, forward strand.
AGCTGCGCGATGTGAAGACCGCTGCAAGCTCCAAGGCGCTCAATCAGGACGCCGTCCAGGCATTCGCGGCGCGTGGCGACGTCCGGCGCGCTGTGAAGCTTGCCGAGCTCGACCTGCGGGCCCAATCGCGGCAGGAGTGGTATTACGCCGTGCGCAATCTCGACGACGATTCGCTGCTCGTTGCCGCGGAATATGCGCGCCGGATGAATCTGTACGACCGCGCCATCAACACGGCAGAGCGCACCAGCATGCGCTACGATTTCCGGCTGCGCTACCTCACCCCGTTTCGCGAGCAGTTCGTCGCGGCGGCGCGCGAACAATCCGTCGACCCCGCTTTGCTCTTCGGGGTCGCCCGTCAGGAATCGCGCTTCAACTCGACGATCGTGTCGTCGGCGGGTGCCGTCGGACTGATGCAGCTCATGCCGGCGACCGCACGTTGGGTCGCGAAGCAGATCGGCCGAACGGACTATCGCCCGAATGACATCGCGGATGTCACGACCAACACTCAGTTCGGCGCTTTCTACTTCCGCTACTGTCTCGACCGCCTGGAGCGCCTGCCGGCCCTTGCAGCGGCTGCGTATAATGCGGGCCCGGGCCGCGCCCAGGCATGGCGCGCGGCAGTGCCGCTCGAAGGCGCGATCTGGGTCGAGACCATCCCGTTCAACGAAACCCGCGATTACGTGAAGAAGGTTCTCGCCAATTCGGTGTTTTACGCGCGCGAGCTCGATCAGCCGTACGTGCCGTTGACGGCGCGACTCGGCACGATTCCGCCGCGCAGCCTGTCGAACAGCCCTGCGCTCGCGTCCGCCGGGCGCTGAAACTCGTCAGCTGATGGGGTTCAATACCGTTCTGGTGGTGGGTGGAACCGGGTTCGTCGGTCGTCACCTCGTCAGCCGGCTCGTCGCACAGGCCTATCGGGTGCTCGTGCCCACGCGGAGGCGTGATGGCGCCCGTTACCTGTACCCGCTACCGACAGTCGATATCATCGAGTGCGACGTCGGTGATCCGACGGTGCTTGCGCGGCTCGCTCTCCGCGTGGACGCCGTCGTCAACCTCACCGGGATCCTCAACGAGACCCGCACCGACACCTTCGATCGCGTGCATGTGGAGCTCACGCGAGAGGTGGTGGCGGCGTGTCATGCGGCGGGCGTCACACGCCTGCTGCACATGAGCGCGCTCAACGCCGACGCGCAAGGTCCGAGCCGTTACTTGCGCAGCAAGGGTGAGGCTGAAGCCGTGGTCGCGAGCTCGGGCCTCGACTGGACCATTTTCCAGCCGTCCGTGATCTTCGGCCGAGAGGACAACTTCCTCAATGTCTTCGCCCGCCTTCAACGCTGCCTGCCGGTGCTTGCGCTCGCGGGCGCAAACAGCCGCTTTGCACCCGTGTACGTGGGCGACGTGGCCGAGTGCTTCATCCATGCATTGCATGACGATGCAACCGTCAGGCAGCGCTATCCCTTGTGCGGGCCGAAGGTCTACACGCTGCGCGAGATCGTTCGCTACGTGGGCGAGCTGAGCGGCCACGAGCGGCCCATCATAGGCCTCGGGGGTGCCCTCGGCGGCATGCAGGCGGCGGTGCTCGAGCGCCTGCCGGGCAGGCTCCTCACCCGCGACAATCTCGCCTCGATGAAAAAGGACAGCGTCTGTGATGGTCCTTTTCCGCCGGTATTCGGCCTCACGCCCACGGCGCTCGAGGCGATCGCACCGACGTACCTTTCCGCTGAATCGATCCACAGCCGATTCGACACCTTTCGCACCGGTCACGGTCGTCGCCCGAGTTGACGCTGCGACACGGTACCCGGCGTTTGCCTGTGAGCCGAATCACCGACCCGGCGGACCGGCCCAGGCACTGAATGCCCGGCGGCCTGCGTCACCGTTGATGGTCCAGTGAAGATCTATCGCGTTGGCGGCTCGGTCCGCGACGAGCTGCTCGGCCAACCCGTGGTCGACCGCGACTGGGTGGTGGTCGGCGCCACGCCTGAAGCGATGGTCGCGGAGGGGTACCGGCCCGTGGGGCGGGACTTTCCGGTCTTCCTCCATCCGCAGACGCGTGAGGAGCATGCCCTGGCGCGCACCGAGCGAAAGCACGGCCGCGGCTATCGCGGCTTCCAGTTCTTCGCTTCGCCCGAGGTCGGCCTCGAGGAGGACTTGCGTCGGCGCGACCTCACCATCAACGCCATGGCTCGCGACGACGCGGGCACGCTCATCGACCCCTTTGGCGGCGCGCGCGATCTCGCGGCCGGCATCTTGCGCCACGTGTCACCGGCCTTTGCCGAGGATCCCCTGCGCGTGCTGCGCGTGGCCCGGTTCGCCGCGCGGTTCGGTTTCGCCGTCGCGCCCGAAACCGAAGCGCTCATGCGTTCGCTTGCGGCCTCCGGCGAGCTCGCGGAGCTCTCGGCCGAGCGAGTGTGGCAGGAGCTCGCGCGCGGGCTCATGGAGCGGCATCCGTCGCGCATGATCGCCGTCCTGCGCGCGTGCGGTGCGCTCGCTCAGCTGTTGCCCGAAGTTGATGCGCTGTTCGGAATCCCGCAGCCGCTGCAGCATCATCCCGAATTCGACACAGGCGTGCACGTGTGCATGGCGCTCGACTATGCCGCGCGGCGCGCATTCGTCCTTCCCACGCGCTATGCCGTGCTTGTCCACGACTTGGGCAAGGTCCTGAGCCCACCGGCGAGCTGGCCGAAACACCACGCGCACGAGACGCGCAGCATCCGGCTCGCCGCTCGCGTCTCGGACCGGCTCCGCGTGCCGTCGGACTGCCGTGATGCCGCGCGGCTCACCGCGCGCTGGCACGGGGTTGTCCATCGCGCGGCCGAGCTGCGCCCGGTCACGCTCCTCAATCTGCTCGCCGAGGCGGACGCGTTTCGGCGTCCCGAGCGGCTGGAGCAGGTTCTCGAGGCGTGTGAAGCCGATGCGCGATCGCGCCCGGGGCGCGGCGATTACGCGGCCACCGACATCGTGCGGGCCGCCTGCGTTGCGGCACGCGCGGTCGACGCGGGCGCGGTGGCGCGAACCGTCATGGAGCGGCGGGACCCGAACCAGCCGCAGCAACCAGATGCCATTGCGGGTGCCGTGCGCGCCGCGCGCCTCAGAGCACTCAAGCAGTGGAAACTCGAGGCGTCCGCAGGCAACTGATCCCGTTCGCCTCGACTAGACCCGGTAGGCGATTGCCTTCATCACGCTCGCGGCGACTCGCATCACCGCCTTTGCCGGCAAACCGAGGTCCTCGGCCCCCGCGGCGACGGCCATTGCGCCGTGCCGTGCTTCGTCGTCGCGCATCTGCATCACGATCGCGCGACTTTTCGCATCCGCGTGAGGAAGCCCATCGAGGTGGCCCGTAAGGTGCTCCTCGACCTGGCGCTCCGTTTCGACGACGAATCCCAGGTTTCGCCGGTCACCGGCAAATCCTGCGGCGAGACCGATGCCGAACGAGCCCGCATACCACAGTGGATTGAGGCGCGAGGGCCGATCGCGGAGCTGCGTGAGTCGCTCCTGAGTCCAGGCGAGGTGCTCTTCCTCCTCGCGCGCGGCCTCGGCGAAACGCCGGCGGATACCGGGATCGCGCGCAACCACGGCCTGGGCCGCGTACAGCGCCTGCGCACAGACTTCGCCGGTGTGATTCACGCGCATCAGCGCCGCGGCATGACGGCGCTCGGACTCAGCGAGATCGATGTCCGGAATCGCGGCGCCGGGAGTGGGACGCACGCTCGTTGCGACACCGACCAGTGTGCGCAGCGCGCGGTCGAAGCCGAGGATCAGGGCATCGCTCAACATTCTGCCATCGTACCAAGTGCGCGCGGCGCCATCGCGCGCCGCCCAAAAAAAACGGGCGCCCGCAGGCGCCCGATGATCACTTTAAATCTGCAGTGAGAATGTTCTGGCGTTCTTAGAAGAAGTGCACCATCCCGAGCAGCCAGCCCTCGGGCTTGCCGAAGCAGCCACCGGAACCAGGCGCGCGGCCGATCGCGTACGGGTTGATGTTGAACACGTAGGACGCGTTGCACTTGTTGTTGAGCTTCACGTAGCCTGCATACACGAGCGACCGCTTCGAAAGCGGGTAGGTGTACGAGAGCTCGTACTGGTTGGAGTCGGTGTCCGAACCGGCGGCGAGGCCACCGATGCGCGTGCCCGCGGCTGCGGATCCCTTGCCCTTACCGGCATGGCCATAGAATCCGTACCACGTGCCTACGCCCATCGGAACCGTCAGACCGAAGCCGTACATGTCGCGCTTCAGGTCGCCGGTCGGCGTGTCGTACTTCGTGCGCTCGTACACAGCAGAAGGACGGATGAATCCGAAGTTGTAGCCGGCCGCAACTGAAAACGCATGATCGTCCAGGTTGACGCCGCGCACGTCCTCATTCATTTCGTACGCGGTACCAATCTGCAGCGGGCCGTTGTTGTAGTACAGGCCCGCCGACACGATGGCGCTGTTCTGCTTGGGCGTGCCTTCCTGCGTCGAGTACTGAACGCTGCCCGTGAAGCCGGACATGTTGGGCGAGTCGTAGCGGATCGAGTTGCCAAGACGTGCATCGAAGCCACCCGCGGTCTTTGCGACCGTGCCCTGTGCCCACAAGTCGGCCGTCGACAGGATCGAGGTCGTCAGGGTCGGGGCGTTACCGAAGATCGGATGAATGTCGTCGTACGGGGCCAGGAAGTTACCCATCTTGAAGGTACCCCACGAGCCTTGCAGGCCGACAAACGATTCACGACCAGCCAGCGTGCCGCCACCTGCATCCCACGAGATCGAGGATTCGAGCTGGAAGATGGCATTGAGGCCGCCACCGAGCGACTCGGTGCCGCGAACGCCCCAGCGCGACGAGTTGGAGCTCACGCGGAAGACGTGGGGGTTGCTGCCGTTGGCCTGGCCGCCGGACACGATTTCCATGTCGACGTTCGCGCGACCGTACATCGTGACGTTCGCGGTTTGCGCTTGCGCTGTCAGCGGCAGCGCACAGGCGCCGGCGACAGCAAAAGCGACGAGCTTCTTGTTCATGGAGTCTCTCCTCTATCGGAAAAAATTGGCAGTTGACCAGCGACTACACCTGCCGTCGGAAACGCCTTCTCAGGAATGTCGAGAAGTTGAATGCATTGTGCCAAACGGCGGAACGGCGAGGCAAGGCAAACCCGGACGGCGTTGGCACCGGGCGCCCCGCTGTTGCTAAAACGCGACACGGCCGAATCGGCCGGGACGGCTGCGGAACCACTCAAAAACCCGCGCCAAGGCCATGATCCCGCACAGATGTTTTGACTTTCTGGGCGGCCAAGGCGGACATCGGCCCGCAAATGTCCCTAAAATGAGGTTTCGCGTGGCGCCCCCACGGGCGCTTCAAGGCGCCCCTTTCACAAACTGGATGGGTCGCGTTCCCCTGGGTACGGATGAGTCTAGGACTCTCACCCTCAATTTCAGCCGCGCTCGGTGCAGCTGCCATTTCCTGGGCCTCTTGCGCAATTCTGCTCGAGTTTCGCGGTCGACTGCCGCATGACTCGCCCAACGCCCGATCGTTGCATCAGCACCCGGTGCCGCGTATCGGCGGGCTTGTGGTGTGGGCAGGCTTCGTCCCCGTTGCGCTCATCGCTTCGGACCTTCCTGGAGGACTGTTCACGTGGATCGCGTGGCTCGCGCTCCTTGCGGTGTCGCTCGCCGATGATTTCCGGAGCGTCGGTGCCGGCCCGCGGCTTGCGGTGCACGCGCTCGCAGCGGCGATTGCGGGATGGGGCCTTCTCGACGCATCCGCTGATGCCTTCACGCTTCCGCTTCTGTTCCTGTTTCTGGCATGGAGCGCCAACGCCTTCAACTTCATGGACGGCTCCGATGGTCTTGCTGCGCTCATGACGATCACCGGTTTCGCCGCGTATGCGCTCGCGGGCGGCCACCAAGCCGTGGCGTGTGCCGCGATCGCCGGCGCCGCAGTTCCGTTCGCAATCGTCAATCGGCCGCCAGCGCGACTCTTCATGGGCGATTGCGGCGCGGTTCCCCTCGGATTCATGGCGGCACTGTTCGGCGCGGCGGGTGTTCTCTCGCTCACGTGGCCGCCGTGGTTCCCGGTGCTCGTTTTCCTGCCGTTCCTGTCCGACGCCACGCTGACGCTGCTGCGGCGTCTTGCGAGAGGCGAGCGCGTGTGGGACGCCCATCGCGAGCATTACTACCAACGGCTGCACCAGCTCGGCGCAGGGCATCGCGGAACGCTGTTCGTCTATGGCGTACTCATGGTGGGCACGTGCGTCTCCGCCCTGATCACCTTGCGCGCTGAACCGGCGGCCGGCTGGCTGGTCCTGCTCGCGTGGTGCGCGGCGTTGGCCGTGCTCTTCCTTCGGATTGATTATCATTGGCGCAAGCTGCACGCACCTCCGGCATGAGACCTCCACAGAACTGGCGGGCATGGCTCGCCTTCGCGCACGACGTCGCGGCCGCAGGCATTGCCTGGCTCGCGATGTACTGGCTGAGGTTCAATCTCGACCAGCATGTGCCGTATCTCACCGACATGCTGTGGACGCTTGCCTGGATCATGCCGCTGCAGGGCGCGATCTTCCTCGGGCTCGGGCTTTACCGCGGATTGTGGCGTTTCGCGAGCCTCCTCGATCTGCAGCGGATCGTCTTTTCAGCGGTGCTCGGTGCCGTGCTCGTGCCGCTCGTCGTGGTCATGCTGCACGTGCAGGTGATCATTCCGCGCAGCGTGCTGATCCTGTATCCGCTGGTGCTGATCTTCCTCATGGCCGGCAACCGCTTCGCGTACCGGATCTGGAAGGAGCATCGGCTCTACAGTCCCCTTGCGGCTCTCGGCGAACCCGTGCTCGTCATCGGCGCGGGTGAAGCGGGAGCGCGGCTCACGGTCGAGCTCACGCACAGCCGGCAATGGCGGGTGGTGGGACTTCTGGATGACGATCCGGCGAAGCATGGGCGGCAGCTGCGCAACGTCGGGGTCGTTGGACCCATCGCCGGGCTGCCGCACTGGGCCAGGAAGTTCGGCGTGCGCAAGGTGATCATTGCCCTGCCTTCCGCCGCGCACGGCGTACGGCGCCGCGTCGCCGAGATCTGCGCGTCCGTTGGCCTCGAAGCGCTGACCGTGCCCTCGTACGAGGATCTCATCAGCGGCCGGTCCGTCCTGACGACCATCCGCAACGTGGAGCTCGATGATCTCCTCGGGCGTGACCCGGTCGTTCTCGACAGCGCCGGCCTCGGCGAGTGGCTGGGCAACCGCGTCGTGCTCGTGACCGGTGCGGGCGGCTCGATCGGCGCAGAGCTCTGCCGCCAGATCGCACGCTTTCGCCCGGCGAAGCTCGTCCTGATGGATGTTTCAGAGGCGGCGCTGTACGAAATTCAGATCGCGCTCGCCGACAGCTTTCCGCAGCTGCCGGTCACACCGGTGGTCGGCGATGTGAAGCACGCGGCGCTGGTTGAAAAGGTGCTCGATGGCGAGCATCCGAACATCGTCTTCCACGCCGCAGCGTACAAGCACGTGCCGCTCATGGAAGAGGCCAACGCTTCGCAGGCGGTCCGCAACAACGCGTACGGCACGTGGATGCTCGCGCGCGCGGCCGTGCAGTCGAAGGTCGAAAAGTTCGTGCTCGTCTCGACCGACAAGGCGGTGAACCCCACCAGCGTCATGGGCGCCTCGAAGCGCATGGCGGAGATCGTGTGTCAGAGCCTTCAGGGTTCCGGCACGGAGTTCGTGCTCGTCCGGTTCGGAAATGTATTCGGCAGCGCGGGGAGTGTCATTCCCCGGTTTTCCGAGCAGATCGCGCGCGGCGGTCCGGTGACCGTAACGCATCCGGAAATCACCCGGTTCTTCATGTCACTGTCCGAGGCCGCGCAGCTCCTCCTGCAGGCTGCGCTGCAAGGCAAGGACGGCGAGATCCTGGTGCTCGACATGGGAGAGCCGGTGCGCATCGTCGATCTTGCACAGGATCTCATCCGGCTCTCCGGTGCGGATCCGGAGCGCATCGCGATCGTGTTCACGGGGCTGCGCCCGGGAGAGAAGCTCTTCGAGGAACCGCTCGCCTCCGAAGAATCCACGTTGCCGACGCCTCATCCCAAGCTGCGCATCGCCCAGGCGCGCGCGGCCAACCGTGATTCAGTCGGCCAGATGATTGCCTGGTGTGAGCGCGATCGCATCGCCGACGACGCAGAGGTGAGAGCCCGACTGCGCTCCTGGATCCCGGAGTATTCGCCGCCTGCCGGTGCGCCCATGCAACCGATACCCTCGGGCGCGCTCGAGACGTTGAGCGCGCCTGTGCCGCTGCGCGCGCCTCGACGCAAGTAACTGCGGCGCTCGAACGCGCCGCTCGCAACTGGTTGGCCGCGCTGTGGCGCTTGCGTTGACGTCAGCCCGCGGAGCCGGTGACCGGCACCGGGAGCACGGGCGTGAGCCCATCGCGCAAGGCCGCCCGCTGCCGGCGCACTCCATATCCGACGAGAAGCGCCATGAGGCACCAGAACTGGCGTCCATTGGTGCCGAACAGAAAGTCGTCGGTCAGGTTCTTGACGATCATTCCGGTCAGAATCCCGATCCCGGTGAAGCCGATCGCGGCCAGCACGTCATCGCGGGAGCGCAGGAACTGTGCGAACACGCCTGCCAACGCGAGCAGCGTGAGAGCGAATGCCGCAAGGCCGACCGCCCCCTTCTGGAGCCATTGGCTGATGAAGACGTTGTGCGCATGCGTCAGCAGTGGATCGCCGAGATCGCGGCGCAGCTCGGGGGCAAGAATGGTCTTGCCCGCGCCATACCCGACGAGAGGGCGCTGCCGGATCTTTTCCCAGGTGAGTGACCACAATGCAATGCGCGGATCGACGGCGATCACCTGCGATACGGGTGTGTCGGGCGCGTAGTTCTGCTCGGTGCGCTTGCGCAGAGTATCCGCAAAGCCAAGCGCCAGGATGATCGCGATACCGACCAGAGGCAGCGCCCATTCACGCCAACGCACCGAGTGCCGCCAGCGCACGGCGCCGAGCGGGAGCACGAGCATGAGCGCGAGTAGCGCAATCCACACGTTGCGGTTGCTGGTGAGCCGCGCGTCGGCGATCAGCACGATCAGAAGTCCCGTCGCGGCGAGCACGCGCCTGACACCACCGCCATACCCCGCGGGGGCGGGAACGACGAGCCACAGCAGGAGCGGTGCCGTCTGCACGAGATACGTGGAATAGGGGCCGATGCCGCCATGGAATCGATCGGCGTTCCAGCCCCAGGGCAGCACCGCTAGCACGACGGCCAGCAGACCGAGCAACGCGAACGCGCCGATGCTGCTTCCGATGATGAGCCGCCATGCGGAGGTGGTGAACGGCACGACATAGAAAAGCGTCGCCATCAACGCGAGGTCGAGCGCCTCGCCCTTGAGCTCGTGGCGCGTGAAGTCAGGGTCGATCGACCACCACCACGTGAGCGCCGACCAGCCGATCCAGAACAGGAACGGAACGACGACGATGAGAGGCGGCGCAGGGGGGCGGAGCTCCCGTCGCGCATCGGCATCGATCACGACGCACATCACGAGCAACAGCATGCCGATGTACGTGGCGGACTTCCAGAACGTGCCGAAGTTGGTGCCCTGAAGCGCGAGGTAGGCCGCCGCCGTCGCAACGAGCCAGCGGGTACAATTGAATGTCATCGGAGAAAAGGCCTGCGCACGCGGCGGGCGGCGCGATTGTACCTTCCCGACCCATCGAATCGCATTCTGCTCGTCAAGCGCGACAAGATTGGCGACCTTCTGCTGACCACGTCACTTCTTGCGCACCTCCATGCGTGCCGTCCCGATCTGGAGCTGCATCTGCTCGCGAACGACTACAACGCCTGGGTTGCACAGGGAGATCCCGCCATTGCGCGGATGTGGGTCTACCGCCGCGTGCGCGAGGCCGGAAAGCTCCGCGTCTCGGCGGCCCTCGCGCACTGGCCGCTCATGCGCGAGTTGCGTGCACAGCGCTATGGATGGGCGGTGGCTCTCAACGGCGAGCCTTCGCCGCGTGCGACGCGCCGCGCGCTCGCTGTCCGCGCAACGCGCACGGTCGCATACGTGGGCGCCGGCGAGCCGCTCTCGCACCAGGTCACCGACGCGCGCGCTCCGCCGGCGGCGGGGCATGAGCTCGATCGCATGGCCGCCCTGCTTCGTCCGCTCGGCATCGCAACCCCTGCGTCATGGCCGTCCACGCGCCACATCGTGCCGCGGGCAAGACGCGATGACACGCTCGCGTGGCTCGAGGCGCGAAAGCTCGTCCCGCAGGGCTACGCAGTCATTGCGGTAGGAGCGCGCTTCACCGAGAAGCAACCGACAGCGCAGCAGGTCCTGCGGTGGAGCAACATCCTGCACGAGCGCTGGGATCTTGCGACCGTGTTCGTATGGACGCCGGGAAGGCGCGACGATCGGCGCTATCCGGGTGATGACGAGATTGCGCGCGAGGTGCTCGGGGCAGGCGCTGTGCACGTGCACCCATTTCAGGGTTCGCTCGAAAGCGTCGCCGCGCTCGTGCACGAGGCGCGTACGACCATCGCGCCCGATTCCGGAGTCATGCATCTCGCCGCTGCAGCTCCAGGCGGCGTGCTGGGACTCTTTGCACAATCGGGCGGTCACGACGATCCGCAGCGCTGGCATCCCGTTGGCGCACGCGCGCGCTGGATCGCTGCGCCATCGACAGTGGCTCGGCTCCCGGACGCGATGGTGCTGAGCGAGCTTGCCTCGCTGGCCGCGCCACTGGCGGAGCGGCAACTCCAACACTGATGTGCGGCATCGCGGGCTATCACTCGTCGACATCGGTCCCGGGCGGTGTGCTGCGCGCCATGACCGATGCCCTCGCGCATCGCGGGCCTGACGCATCGGGCTATTACGAGAGCGGTCCCGTGCATCTCGGTCACCGGCGCCTGTCGGTGATCGACATTGCCGGCAGCCCGCAGCCGATGTCGAGCGCCGACGGTGCGCTGACGATCATCTACAACGGCGAGATCTACAACTTCAGGGCGCTGCGCGACGAGCTCGCGGGCCACGGCTGGACCTTTCGCACCGACGGCGACACGGAGGTCCTGCTGGCTGCCTGGCACGTCTGGGGCGAGGCGATGGTGCAGCATCTTCGCGGCATGTTCGCATTCGCACTGTGGGATGCGCGCGACGAATCACTCTTCATCGCCCGCGATCATCTCGGAGTGAAGCCGCTGCACTATGCGTGGGACGGGACGACGCTGGTGTTCGGCTCGGAGCTGAAGGCGGTGCTGGCCCATCCATCCGTCGCAAGCATCGTCGATCCCGCGGCGCTTCGCCTGTTTCTGGAGTGCCAGTTCATTCCCGCGCCGCACACCATCCTGCAGTCGGTGCACAAGCTGCTCCCTGCGCACAGCCTCCTGCTGCGCGGTGGCCAGTTGCGCGAGGAGACCTACTGGCGCGTCGATCACGTTCCGAAGTTGCGCCTCTCGGATGACGAGGCGATCGAGCGCCTGGACGCCGCCCTGCGCGAAGCCGTCACCGGGATGCTGGTATCCGATGTCCCGTTGGGGGCCTTCGTCAGCGGAGGTCTCGACTCCGCGCTCATCGCGGCGCTGATGACCGACATCAGCGGTGGCCCCGTCATGACATTCAACATCGGCTTTCATGGGAAAGGCGTCGACAGCGAGCATCTCGAGGCAGCCGCTGTCGCGGAGCATCTCGGCAGCGATCATCACGCGCTCATGCTGGGGCCGCACGACGTGCTCGGCGCGTTCGACGAATGGATGCACGTGTTCGACGAGCCGTTCGCCGACCAGGCCGCGCTCCCGACGCTTCTGCTGTCGCGCGAAGCACGTCGCCACGTGACCGTCGTGCTGACCGGCGAGGGTGCGGACGAGGTGTTCGCGGGCTACAGCAACTACGGCAAGCGCCTGCGCGAAGAACGACTCACCCGCTGGCTGGGGCATCGTGCATCGCCGGTGCGCGCACTCGTTCGCGCGTTGCCCTCCGCCGCACGCAAGGACCGGCTCCTGCGCGCCATCGCCGAGCCCCTCGCGCGTCGATATCGCACCGTGCCCAATCTCTTCGACGTGACGCAGCATCGCGATGTCCTGTCGCCGGCAATGCTCGCCGCCACGCGTGAGGCCCCCGACATCGGCCAGCTCGCAGCAGAGGCCTTCGAGCAATGCGATTCGCCCGAGTATCTGGATCGTCTGTTGTACGTCGATACCAAGCTATGGCTGCCCGATGATCTCCTCGCGAAAGTCGATCGGGCCACCATGGCGCATTCGCTCGAAGCCCGGGTGCCTTACCTCGACCACCGCTTCTATGAATTCGCCGCACGCCTGGAGCCGTCGCAAAAGCTTCGGGGCACCTCCCACAAGGACATACTCAAGCGTCTCGCGCGGCGCTATCTGCCGAGCGCCATCGTCGACCGGGAGAAGCACGGCTTCGTGATGCCTCTGGGGGAGTGGCTTGCGGGCCCGCTCGCCGGTGAGCTTTCCGATCATCTGGCGAGTCTTGCCACGCGCGGGATCTTTCGCATCGGCTTGCTTGCGAAGCTGCTCGCGGCGTACCGCGGCGGACGCCGCAGCGACGCGGGCCGGTTGTGGGCGCTGCTGATTCTCGAGCGCTGGTTCCGCCGCCATGCACCGGACTGGCGGCTCGCCGGGTGAGCCTGGGCATCCTGCATACCGAGGCGTCCTGCGGCTGGGGCGGCCAGGAGATCCGCATCCTCACCGAGATGCAGGTGATGCAGTCGCGTGGATACCGCGTGCATCTTGTCACGCCCGCGCATTCGCGGATCCATGCCGCTGCTCGCGCACGCGAGCTTCCGGTGAGTTCCGCACCGATCGAGTTTCGTCGCCCTGCGGGATTGGTGGCGCTGCTCGCCTGGCTTCGCACGCATGGTCGCAGCTTCGACGTGATCAATACCCACAGCTCCGCCGACAGCTGGCTCGCAGCCTCTGCAAGGACCCTGCTGCCACGGCTGCCGCCGATCGTGCGTACGCGTCACGTGTCCACGCGGGTCAATCGCTCCCGATCGACGCGATGGCTCTACCAGCGCGCGACCTCGCACATCGTGGTGACCGGCGAAGCACTGAAACGCCAGCTCATCGAGCAAAATGGCTTCGACGGTTCGCGCATCACTTCGGTGCGGACCGGCATTGATCTGCAGCGCTTCAGGCCGATGGACTGCGCTGCAGCACGCGCGAGCCTCGGTGTGGACGAGCGCCCGGCGATCGCGATCGTGGCGACGCTTCGCGACTGGAAAGGGCACGACGATATTCTCGACGTGTGGCCGGAACTCGTGCGCAGAGCACCCGGTTGGCAGCTGTTGATCGTGGGCGATGGCCCTCGTCGAGCGCACCTGGAGGCCCGCGTGCGTGATGCGCACCTCGATGCCGACGTACGTTTCACCGGCAACCGTGAGGATGTGGAGTGCTGGTTCGCCTGTGCCGACGTGGTGACGCTGCCCTCGTGGGGCGAGGAAGGCGTGCCGCAGAGCCTCATGCAGGCGGCGGCGTGTGCGCGAGTCGCGGTGGCGAGCGACGCCGGTGCGAGCGCGGAAGCCCTCGTGCACGAGCGCACTGGTTTCGTTGTGCCCGCGCACGACCACGCGCTTCTGACCGAGCAACTCGCCCAGCTGATGGCGAGCCCGACGCTGCGCCGGGAGATGGGGGACGCAGCGCGAGCGCACGCCGAAGCAAACTTCAGCATCGAACGCATGGCCGATGGCATGGAAGCCGTCTTCCGCAGCGTCGTTGCGGGTGCGCGCTGATGCGTCGCGGCGCCATTGCCTGTGGTGGGCACGCCTGATGTGTGGCATCGGCGGCCACCTCGGGGCACCCGTCGCCCCGGCGGTGCGCAGGCGCATGCTCGATGCGCTTCGTAGCCGCGGCCCCGACGCTCAGCGCATCCTCGCCTTCGATGGCTCCAGCAGGCCTCTGGCAGGCGATGTCGTCGCGCCGACGGCACTCGTTCACGCCCGCCTTTCGATCATCGATCCGCGGCCCATCGCCGATCAGCCGATGGCGAGCGCGGACGGTCACGTCTGGCTTTGCTACAACGGAGAGGTCTACGGGTGGCAGGACGAGGCGCGATCGCTCGAGAGTGGCGGTGCGCGGTTCCGCACGCACTGCGATACGGAGTTCATCCTGCATGCCTATGACGCTTACGGCATCGAAGGACTGCTCGATCGTCTCGTCGGCATGTTTGCATTTGCGCTCTACGATTTCCGCACCCAACGCGTGCATCTCGTGCGCGATCGAATGGGCAAGAAGCCGCTCCTGTATGCGCAGACGGCACGCGGACTCGCCTTCGGATCGACGGTTCGCAGCATCCTGCCCTGGTTGTCGCCGCAGGAGCGCTCGTTCAGCGCCGAGGGCATCGATGCATTCCTTGCCCACCGGTACATCCCTGCGCCGCGCACCATCTTTACGGCGGTTCACCGTCTCCCCAACGGGCATCGCCTCGAATGCGCGCTCGACGGGAGCGCTCCGCTGCTGCACCGGTACTGGACACCGCGTGCGACCCCGTGCGGCGACATGCGCGGGCTCTTCGATGATGCCGTGCGCAAGCGCCTGGTGGCGGATCGCCCGCTCGGCCTCTTTCTGTCCGGCGGAGTGGATTCGGCGGCCATTGCGGCTCGCCTGTCGGCAATGCACGCGCCCGTCCGCTCGTTCTCGGCAGCTTTCCCCGGCTCGAGCTTCGATGAAAGCGCGGACGCTGCCGCGACTGCGCGCGCGCTCGGGCTCTCGAACACGGCGATCGTGGTTCCCACGTCCATCGAGGCTGACTTCGACAGGATCATCACCGCACTCGACGAGCCGTTTGCCGATCCTTCGGCGTTCCCGACGTGGTACCTCGCACGCGACGCCGTCAAACATGTGGTGGTCGCGCTCGGCGGTGATGGCGGCGACGAGCTCTTCGCCGGCTACAAGCGCGTCGCAACGCATGCACGCAGCGCATGGCGCAATGAGTGGCGGCTCCCGCGCTTCGTCCTGCCGCACCCGTTGCCCAAGGGATGGCGCAAGAAAATCACCGAGCTCGGCACCCGCTGGGAAGACGCCTATGCGCTGCGCTTCTCCGGCCTCACCCCGAACCAACGCGCGTACCTCCAGCCCGACTCGGACGTGCTGCCGGCGCACTACTGGCGTGCGCCCGATGCGCCTAAAGGCACCGCCATCGACCGGCTGCTGCGGTGGGACTTCGCCAACTACCTGCCGGAATACGTCTTGCGCAAGGCAGACCTCTGCAACATGGCCCACGGGCTCGAGCTGCGCGCGCCGTTCCTCGATCATCGGTTCGTCGAGGCCGTGATCGCACTGCCCTCCCACGAGCGCTACACGCATCCGCCCAAGCGCTATCTCGCACGCATCGCGCCCGAGCTCGATCGCATCGGCGTTTTCGACCGCAAGAAGCGCGGCTTCAATCCCCCGCTCGAGCAATGGTTGAAACACGATCTCCTCGAACGCGTGCGGCGCGCGGGTGAATCGCTCGAAAAACTGACGGGCGGCCAGCTGTCACGGGTTCGTGTCGAGACGCTCATGCAGGCCTACGACGATGTCCCGGCCTTGGCCGAGCAGGTGCTCTCGCTCATCATGCTGGACGAATCGTTGCGGCAGCTCGCCGAGGAAGCCGCACGTGTGGCGTAGCCGCGCGCCCATGCGCCTTCTCGCGGTGGGTGGCGCGCTGCTGCGGTGGCCGTTCGATCTCCGCCGTCGGCGACCGGCCGATCCCAGGCGCATCCTCGTTCTGCATCATCTTCTGCTCGGCGACACGCTGATGCTCACGGGGCTCCTCGCGAAGCTCCGCGCGAGGCATTCGCACGCCGAGATCATCATGACGGTCGCACGCGCGCACGTGCATCTGTATGACGCGCAGCCGTATGGTGTGCGCGCACATGCGTTCGATCCGCGCGATGTGACGACGCTTCGCGGCCTCGGGGGGAATCCGCCGTTCGACCTCGCGATCCTGCCGGCGGACAATCGCTGGGCCTGGCTCGCGCGCGCGCTCGGCACGCGGTGGATCGTCGCTCTCGCCGGTGACCGGCCGGCGCACAAGAACTGGCCGGTCGATGAGCTCGTGCCTTATTCGCCCGAGCCCTGCGCATTCGTCGAGACGGCGATGTCGCTCGTGCCCGGAGCGGCGCCCGCGCCGTACACGCGCGCCGACTGGCCTTCACCCCCGCGAGCTTCTCCCGCTATGTCGCAGCCCTACGCAGTGCTGCACGTCGGCGCGAGCTCACCACTGAAGCAATGGCAGGCGGACAGCTGGCGCGAAGTGGCGACCGAGCTCGCTCGTCGCGGCATGGACGTGGTTTGGAGCTGCGGCCCCGGTGAAGAGCACCTCGTCACGGCGGTGCAGCCGCGACCGGGCGAGCGCGTTGTGGCAGGAACCCTCACGCTCACGGGGATGTGGCAACTCATCGACAACGCGGCGCTCCTCGTCGCGCCCGACACCGGGATTGCGCATCTCGGACGCATCGTCGGCACACCGACCGTCGTGCTGTTCGGCCCGGGCTCGGCGCTGATGTGCGGACCGGGCGCTTTCTTCGAGGCGATGCCGTATCGCGCCGTGACCACCGAGCCCTTCTCCTGCCGCGATCAACGCATTCAATTCTTTCGCGAGGTCGACTGGGTGCGGCGTTGCGAACGTCTCTTCGGCGGAGGTGCCGACCGCTGCGCTCGGCCACGTTGCATGGAAAGCATTGCAGTTTCGGGCGTGCTCGATGCGGTGGATGACCTCACCTCGAGCTCGGAGATGCTGCGCACCCGGGCCGCCGATCACGATGCGGCCGTGGACAGGCTCGCTTCGGCTCCCGAGACTTGAATGCGGTGCAGTCGCGCGTACACGCCCCGGCCCGCAACCAGGTCAGCATGGGTGCCCACCTCGGCGACGCTTCCGCCCTCGAGCACGACGATGCGATCCGCGCGCTCTATCGTAGACAGCCGGTGCGCGATCACGATCGTCGTCCGTCCCAGCATCAATGTGTCGAGCGCTGCCTGCACCTGACGCTCAGATTCCGAATCGAGCGCGGAGGTTGCTTCATCGAGGATCAGGATGGGCGCGTTCTTGAGCAACGCGCGTGCAATCGCAATGCGCTGACGTTGGCCACCCGATAAACGAACGCCCTGCTCGCCGACGATGGTGTCGAAGCCTTCCGGCAGAGCCTGTATGAACTCGAGCGCGTGTGCGGCCTCTGCTGCGCGGGCGATCTCTTCGGAGGACGCTCCGGCCATCGCGCCATACGCAATGTTCGCGGCGATCGTGTCGTTGAAGAGCAGCACCTCCTGCGAAACCATCGCGACATGCGCGCGGAGGCTCGCCAGCGTGATGGTGGTGATGTCATGGCCATCGATGAACACCCGACCGGCGGTGGGTTCGTAGAAGCGCGGAATGAGGTTCACGAGCGACGTCTTGCCGGCCCCCGAAGGTCCCACCAGCGCCACGGTTTCGCCCGGAGTGATCTGCAGCACGATGTCCGACAGCGCCTCGCGCTGATTGGCGCCGTAGCGCAACGAAACGCGGTCGAATCGCAGCTCGCCCCGGCATTGCTCGAGCACATAGGTTCCCGTGTCCGCCTCCTCGGGATGATCGAGAAGACCAAAAATGCTTTCCGCGGCCGCGAGTCCGCGTTGGACGGAGGCATTGATCCCGGAAAGACCCTTCAGCCGGTCGAGAAGCGTGATGAGCGCGACGGTGTAGGACAGGAACAGCGCGAAATCGATGCCGCCGCTCTCGCTCTGTCGCAGTGCGGCCCACAGAATGAAGGCAATGGCACAAGCGGCAAAAAAGAGAGTCAGCGGCGAGGACGCCGCGGTCGCCGACGATTCTTTGGACATGGCAAGCCGCAGCCGGTTGGCCGCCTGAACCGCGCGCCCCCGCTCGTAAGCCTCGCCCCCGAAAACGCGCATCACGCGGTGGCCATGGATGATCTCCTCGAGCACCCGGGTCATCGAGCCTGAGCGATCCTGGATGTTGTGTGCAATGCGCCGCAATCGCCGGCTGAAGTAGCGCACGATCACGCCTACGATCGGCACCACGATCAGCGTGATGAGCGTGAGCTGCCAATTGAGCCACACCAGATACGCAAAGCTCGCGATGATGGTGATCGAGGAGCGGAGTGCGTTGGTGATCGTGCCCGAGGCGGCCGCGGCAAGCTGGTGCGCGTCGAAGGAGATCTTCGATTGCACGACACCCGCGGCATTCGTATCGTAATACTGGGTGGGCAGCTTGAGGATCTTGTCGATCAGGTTGCAGCGCAGATCGAACACCACGCGGTAGCCTGTCCAGCCCATGCCGTATTCGGCGACGTAGGCGCCCATGCCGCGCAGGAGGAACACGGCGACGAGCACGAGCGGGAGCCAGTGCGCTGCCGCACGGTCCGGGTTCTGAAAGTTGCGTACGATCGGAATGACGAGGTAGGCGAGCATGAGATCGCCGGCCGCGGCAATCAGCATGCCGAATACGGCCACGCCGAAAGCCCACCCGTACGGACGCACGTAGCGCAGGAGGCGAAGATAGAGCGTGGTGGCAGTCATGGGGCGGCGCCGATCGTCACCTCGCGTGACGACATTCAGGGAGCGGCGACGAAGTATAGACGTGCGAGTCCCGGCAGCAGCCTCACGCCGGCACGAGCAGTCGCTCATACAGCGCAATGAGCTCGCCGGCCATCGCCTGCGGCGTGAGGGGCAGCACGGCGTTGCGCGCCGCACGGCCCTGACGCTGACGCAACGATGGATCGAGCAGCGCCGTCATCGCGCGTGCATGCGCGGGAACGTCCCGGGAGTCGCACAGCGTTCCGGCGTTGTGCGCCGACACGAGCTCGCCTGCGCCGCAGCGGTGACTCGTGATCACGGGCAGTCCGCAAGCCATGGCCTCGAGCACCGCGTTGGAAAGCGGGTCGTACAGCGTGGGCAGGATGAAGGCATCGGCGGCGCCGTACCACGGCTTCGGATCGCTCTGCGGGCCGGCGAAGGTGACGCGACGCTCCACCCCAAGCGAGCGCGCGAGGCGACGATAACGATCTTCGTGGCGGTCCTTGCCGACGATCACCAGACGCGCATTCGCCGGCGTTTGGGCTAGCGCGCGCAATGCCGTTGCAGCGCCCTTGCGCACGTACCCGGAGCCCACGAGCAGAAACACCACCGCGTCATGGCCGATCGCGGCTGCGCGACGGGTAACTTCACGATGTCTCCGGAGGTCGGGGTGAAATACGGCGCTGTCGATCGCGTTGTAGATGATGGGCAAGCGCTCGCGCGGAATGCCGAAATGGGCGTGCACCTCGTCCTGCACCATGCGCGAAATGCAGATCACCGCCTTCAGCCGCTTGCTTGCATAGAGCCTGCGCTCGGCAGCGAGCGCGTAGCGATGGAAGGGATCTAGGTACGTGAGCGTTCGCGCGAGCGAGCGTGCGCCACGCGTCTTTTCCTCGAGCCACACCGCATGCACGCCGTCCCCGGCACGGTAGATGTCACAGCACGCGATACGCTCGTGCGATTGCACCAGCAGGTCGGTGCGTGGCGATAAAAGTGCGCACACGGCGCGAGCGAATCCCTGCTGGCGTGTCGTGCGGCCGAGGTGAAAGGGATCGACGGTCGTCACTTCGACGCCTTTGCGCGGCGCGCCAGACCATCTGCGGGTGATGACCATGATCGACACACCCCGCTCGAGGAGCGCATCGATGGCGCGCTCGACAAAGACTTCAGCGCCCCCGTAAGGCGTATAGCGTTGACGAACGATGGCGAGTCGCTTCAAGAACGTCCCGTGCGCGATTGCGAGCTCAACGACCGCCGAGGCTCGGCGGTTGCGCAACCACGGGCGTGTCGGGCACCACGCCGATTTCGGGGGGGAGCTCGTCCGCCGCGAGCGCCTGGTCCAGGACGGGCACAGGATTGCCCGGGTCATGGGGGAGCTCCGAGGCGGCGTCGGCGAGCGCGGGGGGCACCGCAAGCTCGGCGGGCAGGAGGGGAGTCGTGCGCGGTTCATCGGCCCGGTCCGTCAGCAGCACGTCCGTCTGCATGGATGCATCGCGCGGCAGCCCAGGATCTGAACCTTTCATGAGAAGCGCGCGGTACACAAGCACCAGTTGCAGGGTGAGCGATGCGGTGTTGAGACCTGCAACGGCCAGACGCGCGTGGTCACCGAGCGTGCGCGCGAGCGGCTTGTCATGCAGTGCGCGCATGTGGTCTGCCAGCGCGGCGACATCGAGCGCATCGCAGGCGAACCCTGCATCGTGCTCCGACACGAGCTCCGCTACTCCCGAGTGCGTGCTCGTGATCACCGGAAGACCGCACGCCATCGCCTCCAGCGTCGTTCGGGAGCAGGGATCGTAGAGGGTCGGCAGCACGAACGCGTCGGCGGCTCCGAAATATGGCTTCGGCTCAGCCTGCGGCCCCGCGAACGTCACGCGCGGGCGCACCTCGAGCGCTTCCGCGACCCTGATGTAATCCCTGAGATGAGGTTCCGCACCCACGATCAGTAGGTGGCTCGTCTCGGGCAAGCGTGCAAGGGCCGCGATCGCGACCGCTACACCGTCGTGCGCGTAATCTCGCGCCACGGTCAGATACACCACCGCCGATTCCGGAATCTGATGGCGCTCGCGCAGCCACTGACGCAGTGAGCGCAAACCCGGATGAAAGGCGTCGCTATCAACGGAGGGTGGCACGACGTGGAGCCGTTCGAGGCCCACGCCGAAGCGCGCATGAATGTCGTCGCGGACCATCGATGACGGGCAGATGATGGCGCGGATCCACGGGCTCGTCAGGAGCGTGCGCTCGGCATTGCGCAGGTAGCTCTCGTAGGGATTCAAGGCGGTGCCCAGGCGAGCCCGCGAAGCGGTCGCGCGCAGCTGTTGCGCGTGACGTGTCGCGTGGACGCCGTGGACTGCTCGATACAGATCGCAGCAAGCGATGGGCTCATCGGACTCGACGAGCTCGGGCCGAATCGCTTTCACGGCGCGGCACGCTGCTCGTGCGAACCCCCAGTCGCGCGACAGCGGCTCGAGATAGGGCGGATTGCAGATGACCGGCTCGATCAGCTGCAAGCGCGTCTGGGGCCATTCTCGCGTGTACAGGGAGATCGCCACATTGCGTTCGAGCAGCGCCTCGAGCGCAGCTTCCGTGTAGCGCTCCATCTCGTGCGCAACATAGCGCTGGCGTATCAGGGCGAGGCGCATGAGGTGATGCGAGTACCGGCCAGGAGATCGAACAGCGCAGCGGCCACGCGGTCCACATCGAGCGTCGTCAAACACTCGGAAATCTTGCCGCCGCCGCAGCCGTCGATGCCGCATGGACGGCACGGGAAGTCGTTGGAGACGATCACGCGATGCGGCACCCGCCACGGGCCCCATTCGAGTTCACCTGACGGGCCGAACAACGCGAGGACGGGAACCCCCATTGCGGCCGCGATATGCATGGGGGCCGAATCCACGCCCACGAATGCACGTGCATGCGCGGTCAGTGCAGCGAGGCCGTCGAGGCGCAGGAGACCCGTGAGGTCGGCGAGGCGCTCTCGCGTGGATGGGGCCACTTTCTGCATGATCTCCGCCACCAGCGCACGCTCGCGCGGATCGGGTGCCCCGGTAATTGCAATCCGCTGGTTGGCACGCGCAATACGATCCAGAAGCGCGGCGGTCTTCTCGGCCGGCCAGCACTTGAAGAGCCAGCGCGACCCCGGGTGGCACTGGATGAACGCGCGACTCGCGAGTCCATGCGCGCGCAAGACCTCGTCTGCGGCGGCCTGCGCGCTGGCCGCCGGCACGAGCACGAGCGATTTCTCCTCCTCCTGTGGATAGATGCCGATCCGCCGCAGCGCATCGAGATCGGCTTCGACGGTGTGTCGCGGGGTCGCTCGAGGCAGCCGATAGTGGTGCGAGAAGGTGCCCCGCCACCACCGGCCCGCATCCGCACGCTCGCGCGCGACGGCATATTTGGGGCGCAAGAGCCGCGTCAACGTCGCCCCGCGCGGATGCTCCGTGAGATGCACGATCAGGTCGTAACGGCGTGCCCGCAGCCTTTTGACGAGCCCGCGTTCCTCCTGGATCTGCTTCAGGAGCCCGCTGCGCTTCCAGCTGCGGTCGATGGTATGCACCTCCGCGATGGCGGGGTGATTGGCGAGCATCGGCGCGGTTTCGAGGTACACGAGGGCGTCGATCGTTGCACCGGGCGCAGCCCGCTTCAGCGTGGTGAAGACTGGCGAGCAGAGCAGCACGTCGCCGTGGTGCCGAAGCTTGATCACGAGTGCACGCGCGATCGTCGCCGGATCAACGGCGTCCTGGAGGAACATCATGTAAGGCACGATAGCAAAAATCGGGCTGGATCGCCCGCTGGTCGCGAAACCTCCAGTCAGGACTCACTTGCCGTGCGACCCGCGCGCACCCTTGAGCCTTGGTGCCTGGAGGTTCCGGTACAATCGCCGCGCCAGCCTTCAACATCCCGTCATTGTCGCAATCCACCTCCATGCCGCTCGACGTCGTCAACGCCTCGCTCAAGGCGCAGATCCTCGCTGAGGCCCTGCCTTACATCCAGCGCTTTCACGACAAGACCATCGTCGTGAAGTACGGCGGCAATGCCATGACCGAGGCGAGCCTCAAGGCGGGATTCGCGCGCGATGTGGTCATGCTGAAGCTCGTCGGCATGAACCCGGTCGTCGTCCACGGCGGAGGTCCCCAGATCGGCGATCTCCTGAAGAAGATGGGCATCAACAGCGAGTTCCGCCAGGGCATGCGCGTCACGGACGAGCGCGTGATGAATGTGGTCGAGATGGTCCTCGGCGAGCTCAACCAGGAGATCGTCGGCCTCATCAATCAGCAGGGCGGCAAGGCGGTGGGGCTCACCGGACAGGATGGCGCATTCATCCATGCGCGAAAGATGCTCCTGAAGAGCGAGACGGACGCGGCACAGACAGTCGACATCGGTCTCGTCGGCGAGATCGAGCGCATCGATCCCGAGCTCATCAACCTGCTCGACTCGCGCGATTTCATTCCGGTGATCGCGCCCATCGGAGTCGGCGCCGACGGCGAGGCGTACAACATCAATGCGGACCTCGTCGCGGGAAGGCTCGCTGAAACCCTGCGCGCCGAAAAGCTCGTGCTGATGACCAACACCGCGGGCGTGCTCGACCGCCACGGCAATCTTTTTTCGGGCCTGACTGCGCGCGAGATCGATGGCCTTTTCGCCGACGGCACGATCGGCGGAGGGATGCTTCCCAAGATCGCATCGGCCCTCGAGGCGGTCAGGAATGGAGTGCAGAGCTCGCACATCATCGATGGCCGCGTCGATCACGCGCTGCTGCTCGAGGTGCTCACCAACGAAGGCGTGGGCACCATGATCAGCGCCGACACTTGCCACCGGCAGGGCTGACCGCACCACGCCATGGCGAGCAAGCCCGGCGAACGACGCCTTCAGATCCTGCAGACACTCGCAGAGATGTTGCAGGACCCCCGTGGCGAGCGCATCACCACGGCCGCGCTGGCGGCGCGCCTCGATGTGTCCGAAGCAGCGTTGTACCGGCACTTCGCGAGCAAGGCGCAGATGTTCGAAGGCCTGATCGAGTTCATCGAGACCACGCTTTTCACGCTCATCAACAAGATTGCCACCGAAACGTCGGATGGCGTCGCGCAGGCGCAGCAGACTGTCGGCGTTCTGCTCGGTTTCGCCGAGAAGAATCCCGGCATGACGCGCGTGCTGATCGGCGATGCGCTGGTCAACGAGGATCAGCGCCTGCAGGCGCGAATGAACCAGTTCTACGAGCGCATCGAAGCTGCTTTGCGCCAGTCGCTCCGTATCGCACAGGCTGCGGACCGCTGGCCTGGCGATGCTGCGGCCGAAGCGAACGTTCTCACCGCTTTCGTGGTCGGACGCTGGCTGCTCTACGCAAAGACCGGCTTCAAGCGCAAGCCCCAGGACGCGTGGGAAGAGCAGCGCAAGTTTCTGTTCAGCTGAATCGCTTCGTCCCTTTCCTTTTCCTGCGTGCTGCAAAGCGCCGTGTCCATGAAGCCCGCCGTTTCTCGCTCGATCCGCGTGCGCGCGTTTGCGACATTTCTGATCGCCCTTGCCGCCGCTTGCGCCCAGTCCGTTTCAACGGGCGCGGTGCTCGCCGAGCAGCACGCGAAATCAGAGCTCGATGACGCAACGCGAGTGCGCCTGGTTGCGTTCGAAACGGACCTCGACGCGGCGCTCGTCTCGATCAATGAACCGGCATTGCTGTGGGTGCGCGGACTCCTCACACGCTCGGACGACGCAGCGCGGGCGCGTGACCTGCTTGCCGCTCATCGCGCCGCACCCAAGGAGATGCTGTACCTCGCGAGCCTTGCCCTGACGTGCCATTCGTATCGGGGCGCGCGCCCTGCCGCATGCGCGGAGAGCGACTGGGTTGCCAAATGGGCATCCGCGGACCGCGACAATGCCGCGCCGTGGCTGCTGCTTGCGCAGAGATCGTTGCGCGTGCGGCGCTCGGATCGCGCCATCGAGGACCTCGCCCAGGGCGCCAGCAGCCCTCGGTTCGACGAGTACTGGAACCGCGCGACGGCCAGTGCCTGGAAGGTTATCGATACCTTGTTGCCTGGACAGGGTGGGCTCGCCGCGATCGTCGCCACGGGTGGGCAACCGCTCGCGGCCACGATGACATCGCTGGTGCTCTGTCGCAATGGACCGATGCTCCAGGCCGATGGCGCGCGCGAGGCTTGTACGCGACTTGTCGAAGGCCCAATGGCCCGCGCGGACAGTCTTTCTGCCCGCACGACGGCTGCGACGATTGCCGCGAGCCTTTCCAGCGACAGTGACAAGGCACAGGCGCAGGCACGGCTCGATGCGATTTCGGCGCGCGATCGAGCTTGCAGTGATTGGCTCGTCGGACAGGCGAATGCCGGCACCAAAGCTTCGCCGCCCGCAGCCGCGGCAGGACAGGGCAGTGTCGGCACGTCATCGCGGGTGGCGTCGTGGATCGGCTCGCTCGAGCGCCTGGACGAGGAAAGCGCCTGTCAGCAACGTGCGGCGCCCTGATCGACGGGCGACATCGGCGCTTCCAGCCGGCACACGGCACACTCGGGATCGCGCGGAACGCGTACTTCACGCCAGCGCATGGTCAGTGCGTCGAGCATGAGCAGGCGCCCCGCAAGGGACTCGCCGATTCCGGCGATGATCTTCAGCGCTTCGGCCGCCTGCGTGGCGCCCACGATGCCCACGAGCGGCGCAAAGACGCCCATCGTCGCGCATCGCATGTCGTCGCCCTCGTCACCCTCGGCAAATAGACAGTGGTAGCAAGGCGCATCGTCGAGGCGCGGGTCGAACACCGCCACCTGCCCGTCGAACCGGATCGCAGCGCCGGAAACGAGTGGCTTGCGAGAGGCGACGCATGCGCGGTTGATCGCGTGCCGCGTCGCGAAGTTGTCGCTGCAGTCGAGGACGACGTCGACGCCCGCGAGGAGCCCAGGAAGGCTCGCGTCCGTCACCCGGGCGTGGTGTGGAACCACGTGCACGTCCGGATTGATCGCCGCGAGGCGCGCGCTGGCGGCAGTGACCTTCGCCTGGCCGACATCCGCCGTCGAATAGAGGATCTGCCGCTGCAGGTTGGTGAGGTCGACGACGTCGGCATCGCACACCGTCAGCGTGCCCACGCCGGCCGATGCGAGAAACTGAGCTGCCGGCGCTCCGAGCCCGCCGAGTCCTACGACCAGGGCGTGCGCCCCCGCGAAGCGCTCCTGCGCGTCGACCCCGAGCTCCTCCAGCAGCACGTGGCGGCTGTAACGGAGAAGGGCGGCGTCATCCATCGAGTTCAGGATAGCAAACGAAAAGAGGCCGGCGCGCGGCCGGCCTCTTGACTCGAAATGACGTGATCAGCGCGTCGAAGTAGCCGCTGCAGGCTTCGCTTCGGCGGTCTGCGCCTTGATCGACGCCACCACCGGCTGTCCCTTGAGCAGATTCAGCGCCTGGATCAGCTGGAAGTCCTCGTTGCCGCCGAACTCGAATGCCTTCGGGGGCGTGGCCTGCGCCTTGTCGTTGCTCTTGGGCGTGTCCTTGTCGGGTGTCGGGGCAGCCTTGTCCGTTGGCGCATCCAACGGCTTGGCGTCGGGCTTGGCGCGCGTATCGGCCGGTCCGAGCTTCACCTCACCCTTGCCGATGTCGAGGTGCCGCTCGAGATTGGCTTCACGAATGCGATTGGGTGAATCGCGACCATCGTCGACGTAGATGTCGGGCTCGATGCCCTTCGCCTGGATCGAGCGGCCTGCCGGTGTGAAATAGCGCGCGGTCGTGAGCTTGAGCCCCGCGCTGTTGGACAGCGGAAGGATCGTTTGCACCGAGCCCTTGCCGAAGGTCTGGGCGCCCATGACCGTTGCCCGCTTGTGGTCCTGGAGCGCGCCCGCCACGATCTCCGAGGCCGATGCCGTGCCGCCGTCCACCAGCACGACCATGGGCACCTTCTTTACCGCCGGAGGCAGGTCGCGCAGGTAGTCCTCGCCGCGGCGGGTGTAGTTCTCGCGGCTCGCCGACAGGCGCATGTGCGCGTCGGCCGTTCGACCGTCCGTGTACACCACGAGGGCGTCCTTGGGCAGGAATGCGGCTGAAACCGCGACCGCCTGGTTGAGGAGACCGCCCGGATCGCTGCGGAGATCGAGCACGAGCCCCTTCAGGTCGCCCTGCTTGAACACGTCCTTGATGGCTTTCGACAGGTCTTCACCCGTGCGCTCCTGGAAATTGCGCACGCGAATGAAGGCGTAGCCCGGCTCCAGAACCTTCGCACGAACGCTCTTGACGTTGATCTCCTCCCGCAGAAGCGTGAAGCTGAGAGGTCCCTCGACATCCTTGCGCACGATCGTGAGCACGACGGGTGTGCCGGGCTTGCCGCGCATCTTCTCCACGGCCTTGTTGAGCGCGAGACCGCGGGTGGCCACGTCGTCGATCTTGACGATCAGGTCGCCGGTCTTGATTCCGGCCTTGAATGCGGGCGTGTCCTCTATGGGCGACACGACGCGGACGACGCCGTCCTCGACCCCGACCTCGATGCCGAGGCCGCCGAACTTGCCCTGCGTCTGGACCTGCAACTCCTTGAAGCTTTCGGCGTCCAGGAAGTCCGAGTGCGGATCGAGTCCGCGCACCATGCCGTTGATGGCTTCGCGGATGAGCTTGTCATCGGACACAGGCTCGACGTAATCGCTCTTGATCTTGCCGAACACCGCAGCGAGAAGCTGCAGATCCTCGTAGGGGATCGGAAGCTTCTGCTCGCGCTGGGCGACGGCAGAGAAATTGAGCGAGAGCAGCACGCCCAGGACGGCGCCAAGTGCAACCAGTCCTGCCTTTTTCCAGCGGTTCATCATCACCGTACTGCTCCTGACCTGTCGTGACTGCGCGATTCGTGAGTGAATGCGCGGGAGTTCAAAGTATAGCCCGCATCAGCTCCAGTCGAGCAAACGCGACGTTTTGCTTGGTGCATGAATCGTGCCGCGGAGTTCCCCGGCATTGCGACCGCTCACCGATACTTACAGCATGCTTACGCGGACACTTCAATCAAGGCTCGGCCAGTCATCTCGATCGGCTGACTCAGCCCCATCATCGCAAGAAGCGTTGGCGCGACGTCCTGTAGCGCACCGCCCTGCTTGATGCGTGCGGGGCGGCCGACGTACACGAGCGGAACGAGCGAGAGCGTGTGAGCGGTATGGGCCTGACCGGTGCCCGGATCGCTCATCTTCTCCGCGTTACCGTGGTCCGCGGTGATCAGCACCTCGCTGCCTGCCGCGCGCGCGGCATCGACCAGACGCCCCAGGCACGTGTCGACCGTACGTAACGCCCGCACCGTGGCCTCGAGGTCTCCCGTGTGACCCACCATATCCGCGTTGGCGTAATTGCAGACGATGGCGTCGTACCGGCGACTGGCGATCGCCTCGACCAGGCGGTCGGTAAGCTCTTGGGCGCTCATCTCCGGCTTCTTGTCGTAAGTGGGGACTTTGGGTGAGGGCACGAGAATCCGGTCTTCGCCCGGGTAGGGCGTCTCCACGCCGCCGCTGAAGAAGTAGGTGACGTGTGCGTACTTCTCCGTTTCGGCGATACGCAACTGCGTGAGGCCCTGGCGCGACACGTATTCACCAAAGCCGTTCGCCACCGACTGAGGCGCAAACGCGACCGGCAGGTGCGCGAATTCGTGGCCATAGCTCGTCAGCGTCACAAATTGATCGAGCTTGGGAAGGCGCTCCCGCGCGAACCCGGAGAAAGCCGGATCGGTCAGCGCCCGGGTGATCTCGCGCGCCCGATCGGCGCGAAAGTTCATGAACACCGCGACATCACCGTCAGCCATTCGCGACGGCAGCTCGCCGGGCTCACCCATGGTGGTGGGCTGCACGAACTCGTCGTTCTCACCGCGGGCGTAAGCAGCTTCCAGCGCCGCGAGGGCGTCCTTCTCGCGGAAGGGTGCATCGCCATCGACCACGAGCGAGTAGGCGCGCTGCACGCGATCCCAGCGCTGGTCGCGGTCCATTGCGTAATAGCGACCCACGAGGTCGGTGATCCGTGCGTTGCCTGCCCGGAAGCAAACGCGTGTCATGTATTCGAGCGATGCGGCCGCGCTGCGGGGCGGAGTGTCGCGGCCATCCAGAAACGCGTGCACGGCGACGCGTGGCACACCGGCGGCGGCAGCGAGTTCGACCAACGCCGCCATGTGCCGCTCGTGGCTATGCACGCCACCGGGAGACAGCAGTCCGAATATGTGGAGCGTACGCGCGCTGCGAGCCGCGAGCTCCAGCGCCTGCGCCAATGCGGGTGTGCGGGCAAACTCGCCCGTCTCGATGGCGAGATCGATGCGAGTGAGATCCTGATAAACGACCCGTCCGGCCCCGATGTTGAGATGGCCGACTTCGGAGTTGCCCATCTGTCCGCGCGGAAGGCCGACGTGGAATTCCGACGCGTCGATCTGCGTATGCGGGCAATGCGCAAGGAGCTCGCCCCACCGCTCCATGTGCGCCTGCGAGATGGCGTTGTCGGGAGCGTCCTCGCGGCAGCCGAACCCATCGAGGATCACGAGCACGACGGGTCGCACGTGCGGCCTTTGCGCTTGCGGAGAGGATGCTTCGGAACCACCGGTCTGGGACATGGAAGGCCGCTGCAACGAGGATGGAACGGGTCGTGAGCTATCATTTTAGCTTTGGCCCCCATTGGACCGCATGACATTCGAAATGCTGTTGTCGTTCATCCAGCACAACTGGATGCTCGTGCTCGTGTTCATCGGCTCCGGTGCGCTGCTCGCCTGGCCGCTCCTGCAGCGGCGCGTGTCGTCGATCAAGGAGCTCGGTACCCACGAGCTCACCCGACTCATCAACGATCGCGATGCGGTGCTCCTCGACGTGCGCGAAGCCAAGGAGATCGAAGGCGGCAGGCTTCCGAACGCATTGCATATTCCGCTGTCGCAACTGCAGGAGCGCGCGGCCGAGCTCTCGTCTCTCACCGGACGCCCCGTGGTGGCGTACTGCGCGCGCGGCGACCGCAACGCTGCCGCAGGAGGCGCCCTCACGAAGCTCGGTTTTTCGGAGGTCTACGCGCTTCGCGGCGGTATTACCGCGTGGCGGTCGGCGGGCCTGCCGCTCTCCAAGTGATGCCATGACCGACGACACCCCGCACCCGGATCGCCCGACCGACCCCGCAGTGATGATGTACGCGACGGGCTTCTGCCCCTACTGCGTGCAGGCCGAACGGCTGCTGAAGGCTAAAGGCGTGCAGGAGATCACGAAGGTGCGCGTGGACCTCGAGCCGGCGCTGCGCCAGGCGATGATGCAGAGAACCGGCCGGCGTACGGTGCCGCAGATCTACATCGGCGATTTCCACGTCGGCGGGTACGACGATCTCGTCGCGCTCGACCGCGCGGGAAAGCTCGATCCTTTGCTCTCGAAGGTGTGAGGCAGGGTCCGCGCGTGCCGCGAGGCTCCATCGGCACACGGCTCGACAACACCTGAGATGCGACACCTCGCTGCGGTAGAATCGCGCGTTTAGTCATCAGGAATCGCGTTCATGGCCGACGTGCAGCAACCGCAAATCCCAGCAAACCCCGATGCCTCCGGCGAGGCGAACGCGAACGTCCAGTTCTCGATCGACAAGATCTACGTGAAGGACCTGTCACTCGAGAACCCCGGCGCTCCGCAGTCGTTCATGAGCCAGGAGTCCCCGCAGCTCGAAGTGGGGCTACGCACGCGCGCCGAGCAGGTCGAGCCCGATATCTACGAGTGCGTGCTCACCGTGACGCTGACCGCCAAGAGTGGCGACAAGACGCTGTTCCTGGTCGAAGCTTCGCAGGCGGGGATCTTCACGATCCGCGGGGTGCCACCCGATCAGCTTCAGCCCGTGCTGGCGATCCACTGCCCCACCGTATTGTTCCCGTATGCGAGGGAGACGCTCGCCGACGCCGTTTCGCGCGCCGGGTTTCCTCCAGTGCATCTCGCGCCCATCAACTTCGAGATGCTCTACCAGCAGCAGCTTGCGCAACAAGCGAGCGGCGTGCCGAACTAGCGACTCGTGCCGGTGATGCTGCGGGGAGCGCTGTGCGTGCTGCTGTGCGGGCTCCTTGCGAGCGCGGCGCGCGCAGCGGACTACCGCAGCGTGAGTCAACCGCTGACGATTCTCTACGACGCGCCGTCCTCCAAAGCCAAGCCCCTCTATCTGCTTCCGCGCGAGACGCCGCTCGAGGTCGTGGTGTCGCTCGAGGGCTGGACCAAGGTGCGTGATGCCGCCGGTACGATCGGCTGGGTCGAGAAGAAGGCGCTCGCCGACAGGCGGACCCTGGTGGTACGCACGGCCGTCGCCGATGTGCGCGCGAGCCCCGAGGAAGGTGCTGCCGTGGTGTTTCGCGCCGAGCAGAACGTGGTGCTCGAGCTCGCGGATGGCGCACCTGCTTCGTCGGGCACAACCACTCCGGGCTGGCTCAAGGTCAGGCACCGGGATGGTCAATCCGGTTTCGTGCGCATGAGCCAGGTGTTCGGGTTCTAGCCCGCGCGAGGCCGGCGACCGCAACGTGCCACTGACGCGCATTGCGGTGCTCGGTGCCGGGGCCTGGGGCACGGCGCTCGCGATTCACTTGGCACGCCGCGGGCCGGTCGCGGTGGCACTCTGGGCGCGCGATCCCACGCAATCGCGCAGCATCAGCGAACGTCGGGAGAACGTCCGCTACCTCCCCGGCATCGCTCTGCCCGAAACCCTGCGCGTGACCAGCGATCTCGCGAGCCTCGGCGCGCCGGAGCTCCTGATCGTTGCGACGCCGGTGGCGGCCTTGTGTGATGTCGTGGCGCAGCTTCCCGCGGCGTTGCCCGCCGTTCCACTCTTCTGGCTCTCCAAGGGTTTCATGCTGGCGCAGCCCGGTCGCGCGATACCCGCCGGCGTCGAACTCGCCCATCAGGTGATTGCGCCTTCGTGGACTGCGCCGGTGGGCGTCATCTCGGGACCGAGCTTTGCCGAGGAGGTTGCCCGGGAACTGCCCACCGCAGTCACCGTCGCAGGTACGGACTCCGACGTTGCCGAAGCGGTGGCGCACTGCCTGCGCGCCCAGACGCTGCGTGCGTATGTGACCGATGATCTTGTCGGGGTCGAGGTGGCAGGCGCGGTCAAGAACGTGCTCGCGATCGCGGCGGGGGCGAGCGATGGACTGGGCTTCGGCCACAACGCACGTGCCGCGCTGATCACTCGCGGGCTCGCCGAAACCGATCGCCTCTCGCACGCCCTAGGCGGGCGACGCGAGACGTTGATGGGTCTCGCGGGACTCGGCGATCTCGTCCTGACATGTACCGGCGATCTTTCGCGCAACCGGCGGGTAGGCCTCGCATTGGGGCAGGGGCTGCAGTTGGACGAGATCCTGCGCACCATCGGCCACGTGGCAGAGGGCGTGCCTGCGGCCAAGGCGGTGCGCTCGCTTGCGAGACATCACGGCGTCGAGATGCCCATTTGCGAAGCGGTGTGCGGGGTGCTGCACGAGGGAGTCGCCGTTCGCGCCGCCGTGCAATCATTGCTGCAGCGCGAGCCGCGAGCTGAATAGCGAATCGCAAACAGCCCGGTTGCTATCGAAGGCGTAGCGACAGCTCGCGTGTTGTCCCACACCGCATGGTTGCTGATCACATGAAGCCGAGCTGGCGCCAGGCTTCGTAGACGGCAACAGCGACGGCGTTCGACAGGTTGAGGCTGCGCACGCCCTCCCGCATGGGAATGCGCAAACGGTGGTGGGGCGCAAACAGCGCGAGCGCCTCGGGCGGCAGCCCAGCGGTCTCGCGTCCGAACACGAGCACGTCGCGCGACTGAAATTGCACGTCGTACAGCGAACGCGTGCCGCGCGTCGTGAATGCGTACCAGGCGCCGTGATCGTCGGCCTCGAGGCTTGCACGACACGCATCGAGGCTCGGGTGCACGCGCACCGACGCGTGCTCGTGGTAGTCGAGCCCGGCACGCCGAAGCTCGCGGTCGGACATGCGGAACCCGAGCGGCTCGACCAGGTGCAGCGCTGCCCCGGTGTTGGCGCAAAGCCGAATGATATTGCCGGTGTTGGGTGGGATCTCCGGCGCAACGAGTACGACGGCGAGCGTCATGGAAGCCGGCACGTCAAAGCCGCATCATGCCTCGTCCGGACGCAGCGTGCGAGCAACGACCCACACCGTTACGGAAGCGGCCCCCGCAGCGAGCAGGGCGCGCGTGGCGTGCTCGACGGTGGCGCCGGTCGTCATCACGTCGTCGACGATGGCAACAGTGCGGCCACGCATGGCCTCATGGCACGCGAAAGCGCCGCGCATGTTCGAAAGGCGAGCTGAGGAGGTGAGCTCCGCTTGAGGCGGTGAATCCCTGACCCGCGTCAGCACGGGACTTACTTCAATCCCGAGTCGCTGACCAATGCCTCGCGCAATCTCGTGCGCCTGGTTGAATCCGCGCTCCCGCTGACGCGAGCGCATCAGAGGCACCGGCACGATCGTCCGGGGCTCCGCTCCAACACGGCGCGATGCACGCGCGGCGTCGTATTCATCGACCCACGCGGCGGCTGCCCAGTCGGCGAGGGCAAGAGCACCGCCGAACTTCAGGCGCAGCAGCAACCGATCGACCGGAAACACGTAGGCGAAGGCCGCGACCGTGCTCACGAACGACGGGGCCGCGCTGAGGCAGCGACCGCACAGCTTGCCCGACGTCAGCGGCAAGGCGCAGCGTGGACATGGCCTCGCGATGCGTGGCAGATCGGTGTCGCAGGCGCCACAGACGAGCGCGTCTCCTGCCGCGGCCGTGCAGAGGGCGCAGCTCTGGGGCAAAGCGCGCCGGATCAGCCGTTGTAGGCCGTGCAGCATCGAAGGTGCGACATTCGCGCGAGCGTCATTGCATCCCTGCCTTCATCAACCGCCAAGCGCGTGGTTGGGCTTGACGCGTGCTGTAACGCTGTAAAATTTTCGAGCGCCGCGATTTGACAAGCGTGCACCCTGCGTCGACACTCGGACGGACGACTTTCCTCGACCTCGCCGCTTCGTGCCTGGTCCAAACGTACGCTTCAGGACCGCGCGATGGTATCCAACGAATGCATGACGGTTGAAGCTCCGCCGGTGCCCCAAACGCGCTGGAGCCGGAGCGAAGTCGAGACGTTGCTCCAGCTTCCGTTCGCGGACCTCATGTACCGCGCCCAGCAGGTGCATCGCGCGCACCACCCAGCGAACACGGTCCAGCTTTCCACGCTGATCTCGATCAAGACCGGGGGCTGTCCCGAGGACTGCAGCTACTGTCCGCAGTCAAAGCGTCATCACACGGACGTCGGTGACCTGCCGATGCTGAGCGTCGACGAGGTCACGGCGGCCGCGCGCTGCTCGCAGGAGAACGGCGCCACACGCTTCTGCATGGGCGCTGCATGGCGCGGGCCCAAGCAGCGTGACCTCGAGCCTGTGCTGGAGATGGTGCGCGCGGTCAAGGCGCTGGGCCTCGAGACCTGCGCAACCCTTGGCATGCTGAGAGACGGCCAGGCCGAGCAGCTCCGCGACGCGGGGCTCGACTACTACAACCACAATCTCGATACCGCGCCCGAGTTCTATGGCGAGATTGTCAGCACCCGCGACTACGACGATCGCCTGCAGACGCTCGAGCGCGTGCGTGCCTCGGGCATTCACGTGTGCTGTGGCGGTATCGTGGGCATGGGCGAGTCGCGCGCTCAGCGTGCAGCGCTCGTGGCCCAACTTGCGAACCTCGACCCTTACCCGGAATCCGTGCCGATCAACCACCTCGTGCAGGTGGAGGGCACGCCTTT
The DNA here is from genome assembly GCA_030946875.1 of Pseudomonadota bacterium. GTDB lineage: Bacteria > Pseudomonadota > Gammaproteobacteria > Burkholderiales > Casimicrobiaceae > CAIWHR01. The sequence continues at coordinate 55,555 of JALYXY010000107.1, forward strand.
GCACGAGGAGCTCGGGGGATCGGCGGCGTTGGATCCCCTCGAGTTCGTGCGTACCGTCGCTGTCGCGCGCATCACCATGCCGCGGGCGATGGTGCGTCTCTCCGCCGGACGGCGTGAGCTGGGTGAGGCCGTGCAGGCGTTGTGCTTCCTCGCGGGCGCAAACTCGATCTTCTACGGCGACAAGCTGCTCACGACCGGCAACCCCGACGTCGGCCAGGATCGTGATCTCCTCGCGCGCCTCGGCCTGCGCGTGCAGGCGCCCGCCTGACGGGTCCGACTCCATAGCCCGGCTGACGAGGCCATCGATGCGCCTCATCGCAGAGCTCGAGCACGGCCTCGACCGCCGCACGCAACAGGGTCTACTGCGAGCGCGGCGTGTGCTGTCGAGCCCGCAAGGTCCGCGCGTCGTCGTCGACGGGCGACGCATGCTCGCCTTCGCCAGCAACGATTATCTCGGTCTCGCCGACGATCCGCGGATCATCGAGGCGATGCGCGGTGCACTGCTGCAGTGGGGCGCGGGAGCCGGCGCCTCGCATCTCGTGTCCGGGCATTTCGCCCCGCATGCCGCGCTCGAAGCTGCGCTCGCGGCGTACGTCGCGCCTTGTGCGCAGGCGAAGGCGCTGCTCTTTTCCACCGGCTATCTCGCGAACCTCGCGATCCTCACAGCGCTCGCCGGCCGCGAGGACGCGATCTTCGCCGATCGGCTGAATCACGCCTGCCTCAATGATGGGGCACTTCTCTCCCGCGCGCGGTTGCTGCGGTATCCGCACCTTGACATGGCCGTGCTTGAACAGCATCTGGTGCGGACGTCCGCCCGAAGGAAGTTCATCGCGACCGATGCCGTGTTCAGCATGGAGGGCGACATCGCGCCGCTCCGCACGCTGCTGACCCTGGCAGAGCGGTTCGATGCGATGCTCGTGGTCGACGATGCCCATGGCTTCGGCGTGCTCGGCGAGGGTCGTGGCACCGCAGCGCATCTCGGTATCTCGTCGGACCGGCTCGTGCTGATGGGCACCCTGGGCAAGGCTGCGGGTGTCGCGGGTGCATTCGTCGCTGCACATCCGGCGGTGATCGAAACGTTGCTGCAGACCGCACGCTCGTACGTCTACACCACCGCGAGTCCGCCTGCGCTCGCCGCAGGGCTTCTCGAAAGCCTCGCCATCATTCGCGGGGCGGACGCGCAGCGCTCCCGTCTCGCAGAGCTGACGACGCGCTTCAGCGCAGGCGCAGCCGGGTTGCCGTGGCAGCACCGCCCCTCGCCGACAGCGATCCAGCCGCTCGTGATCGGCGACAACCGCGCTGCGCTGGCGCTGGCGGATGCTTTGTGGCGACGCGGCATCTGGATACCTGCCATTCGCCCGCCCACGGTTCCGGATGGAACTTCACGCCTGCGTGTCAGCCTGTCCGCTGCTCACACCAATGCGGATATTGATCAGCTGATGAATGCGTTGCACGACAGCGCGCGCGAGCTTTCGGCCATGGCCGCGTGCGCCTGATGCTGCGTTAACATCCATGCATGCCGCCCAGAACTGCGTCTGAACGCCCAAACACGGGATCTGCGGCCCCCGCTCAGTGCCCGGAAGGCGCTCCGCAAGCCGCGTGGCATGTCGGTTTTCTGCTTCTCCAGAACTTTCCGATGCTTGCTTTCGCGTCGGCCATCGAACCGCTGCGTGCTGCTAATCGCCTTGCGGATCGGCAGATGTTCCGATGGTCGCTGTTTGCCCGTGACGATGCGGGTGCTTGTGCCAGCAATGGCATCGAGATCGCGGTCGATCACAACACCAAAGTCGTTCCGGGGCTCGATCTGCTGCTCGTATGCGCCGGTACTGCGGATGCAGCAGCCAATGACGTGGCCTTGTGCAACTGGTTGCGCGCTGTAGCGCGGCGTGGCGCAGCGCTCGGTGGCATCAGCCTCGGGCCTTACGCACTCGCGCGAGCCGGTCTGCTCGACGGAAGGCGCTGCGCGCTGCACTGGGAAAACCTGTCGGCGTTCGCGGAAGCGTTTCCGCGTGTGCGCTGCACGCCTGACCTCTTCGTCATCGATGGCGATCGGTATACCTGTGCCGGAGGAACCGCGGCTCTCGACATGATGCTTCAGGTGATCATGCGTCGCCACGGTCGCAACCTCGCGCACGCCGTGTCGGAGCAGTTCATCCATCCCAGGATCCGCGGCACCGATGATCCGCAGCGCATGCCGATTCACGCGAGACTCGGCATTCGCAACGAGAAGCTGGCTGCGGCGATTGCCATCATGGAGAGCACCGACGAAGAGCCAGGAACGGTCCAGGAGATCGCCAGGGCCATCGGGCTTTCATCACGCCAGCTGGAGCGGCTGTTCGCGAAGCATGTGGAGGCAAGCCCCAGTCACTACGCCCTGAGGGTGCGCCTCGATCGTGCGAGGACATTGCTGCTGCAGACCACCAAGTCCGTGCTCGAGGTCGCCGTGATCTGCGGCTTCGGGTCGGCATCGCACTTCAGCCGTTGCTACCGCATGGCGTTCGGCCACAAGCCGAGCGCGGCGCGCGCAACGCTGCTGGCCGGGACGAACGCGCGTGACGGCGCTGCGAAGGGGCCACGCGCGCGCGAGCTGCAATGACCTGCGTCTCGGCAAGGCGGCGGGTGCCTGTGCGGCGCGGTGCGTTACGAGATTTCGGCGCCCTCGCGCGATTCACAGCTTGTCGGCGTATTCCTTCTGCACCTTGGCCAGGCGCTGGTGCGTGCCGAGGAAGGCGTGTTTCGACATGTCCGGTGAATACTTGCTGCCCGGTGGGTGCTTGCCCACCGCTTCAGCCAGTGCCCTGATGTGATGCGGACCCGCGCCGCAGCAGACACCGAGATAACGGATCCCCATCTCGTAAGCCTCGCGCCCGAATTCGGCGATCTCGAAGCGGTTGCAGGTGAAGGGATCGAGCGCCACCGGAAAGGGTCGCGTGTTGTTCTCTTCATGACCGTGCCAGTGCGGATCACGCAGCGACTGGAATGACGGCTCATGCTCGTGGGTGCGAAACGGCACCGGCAGCGCGGCAATCGGAATCGACACCGCGGCGCGAATCTGCCGTAACAGCGGCATCATCGTGCCCGGGCCCCGGATGCAATTGAGGCCCACGACATCCGCACCCGCATCGGCAAGCCGCTTGCACGCGTCGGCAACGGTCCAGTTTTCCCGCGTGACATCCGCCTGGTGCATTGCAAGCGTGACGACCGCGGTTGCGCCGGCAGCCTTGATGACGTCCAGCGCGATGAGCGCCTCCTGGG
>JALYXY010000108.1 GCA_030946875.1 Pseudomonadota bacterium
AGCATCGTCTCGAGCAGGAAGCGCAGGTGCGCGCGTTATACGATGCGGTGCAGGTGACCGGACACGAGCTCCTGCTGGAGATCATTCCACCCCGTGATCTGCCACGCGAACACGACACCGTGTTGCGTGCGCTCAAGCGCTTCTACAACCTGGGCATCTACCCCGAATGGTGGAAGCTCGAGCCGATGACTGGCGATCAATGGCCGGCCGTCGATGCATTGGTCGGCGAGCGCGATCCGTATTGCCGCGGCGTGCTTCTGCTGGGACTTGGGGCGCGGCGCGAGGTGCTGGCGCAGGCATTCAGCGATGCGCAGGCTTCGACGACCTGTCGCGGTTTCGCGGTGGGCCGAACGATCTTCGAGGCACCGGCACGCGAGTGGCTCGCGGGCAGCATCGACGACGAGATGCTGATCGCGCGCGCCGCCGCGGCCTTTCTCGATCTCATCGACTGCTGGATGGCCGCGCGCCAAGCGGTGCGCAAGATGGATACGACGGTGCTCGCGTGATCGTCATCGAACGGGTACGGGTCACGTCATGAGTTTGCCGCGCACCTGTCGCCTCACCGCAGCGCAGGCCCTCGTGCGCTACCTTGCGGCGCTGCGCACGCACATCGACGGTGCGGACGTGCCTGTCTTTGCCGGTGTTTTCGCGATCTTCGGGCATGGCAACGTCGCGGGGCTCGGTGAAGCCCTTCATGCGTTCCGCGCGACGCTGCCGACCTACCGTGCCCACAACGAGCAGGCGATGGCTCACGCGGCGATCGCATTTGCCAAGGCGAGCTTCCGCCGGCGCATGATGGCCTGCACCACCTCCATCGGACCCGGCGCGACCAATCTGGTCACCGCCGCGGCGCTCGCCCACGTCAACCGGCTTCCCGTGCTGCTGCTGCCGGGTGATGTGTTCGCGACGCGCCGCTCCGACCCGGTGCTGCAGCAGGTGGAAGACTTTGCCGACGGTGACGTGTCAGCCAACGATTGCCTGCGTCCGGTGTCCCGCTATTTCGACCGCATCATGCATCCGGAGCAGCTCCTTTCGATGCTTCCGCGCGCGATGGCCGTGCTCATGGATCCTGCGCAGTGCGGGCCGGTCACGCTCGCGTTTCCGCAGGACGTTCAGACAATGGCTTACGACTTTCCGGAGCGCTTTTTCGCGCCCGAGCCATTGCGCATCCGTGCACCCTCGCCGGATCGGGAAGAGCTCGCGCGTGTGGCGACGTTGCTGCGGCAGTCGACACGCCCGCTGATCGTGTCTGGCGGAGGCGTCCTCTACAGTGGCGCGAGCGATGCGCTGAAGACATTTGCAGAACAGCACGGGATACCGGTCACCGAAACACAGGCCGGCAAGAGTGCGCTCGCCTGGGATCATCCGCTGCAGGTGGGTGCGGTGGGGGTCACCGGGTCCACTGCATCGACCGAGCTAGGTGCCGCCGCGGATCTCGTTCTCGCGGTGGGAACACGACTGCAGGATTTCAGCACCGGCTCGCATGCGCACTTCACACAGGCGCGGCGGGTGCATCTCAATGTGAACGCCTTCGATGCGACCAAATGGTCAAGCGAGGCGCTGGTCGCGGACGCGCGGGTCGGGCTCGCCTGTCTTTCCGAGGCACTGGATGGCTGGCACGCCGATGCGGCCTGGACAGATCGGGCCCGCAACGCTGCGCGTCGTTGGCGCGACGACGTCAACGCAATCACCGGCCGTCGCGATCAGGCGCTGCCCTACGAGGGCGAGGTGATCGGCGCGGTACAGCGCTCCGCGCCCGAGTCGCCTCGCGACGATATCGTGGTCTGCGCGGCGGGCACGCTTCCGGCGGAGCTGCACAAGCTGTGGCGCGCGGCGGTGCCTGGCGCGTACCACGTCGAGTACGGCTATTCCTGCATGGGGTACGAGATCGCAGGAGCGCTCGGAGTGAAGATGGCCGAGCCCGATCGCGAGGTGGTGGTGATCCTCGGCGATGGCAGCTACCTGATGCTCAACTCGGAGATCGCCACGTCGGTGATGCTCGGTCTCAAGCTGGTGATCGTGGTGCTCGACAACGGCGGGTTCGGTTGCATCAACCGCTTGCAGCAGGCCTGTGGCGGTGCGCCGTTCAACAATCTGCTGGCCGATTGTGCACGCGCTGAACCTTCCTTGCCCGCAATCGATTTTGCTGCGCACGCGCAAGCGCTCGGCGCCCATGCCGAGAACGTGAAATCCATTGCCGAGCTCGAGGCGGCACTTGTTCGTGCGCGCGCTTCGACTCGTACATACTTGGTGTGCATCGAGACCGATCCGCACAGGACCACCGAACCCGGCGGCGTGTGGTGGGATGTCGCGGTGCCCGAAGTGTCCGAACGCGCCGAAGTTCGCACGGCCCGCGCCCACTATGAGAAGCAACGGATCCGGCAGGAATCATGAGCCCGCTCGACGTGCGCATCGGCATCAATCCGATTTCCTGGAGCAATGACGATCTGCCTTCACTCGGCGGCGAAACGCCGCTCGACGTCGCCCTGAGCGAAGGCCGCGCCATCGGGTACGAGGGCTTCGAGCTCGGCAACAAGTTTCCCCGTGAGTCGAAGGCGCTCGCGGCCGTGCTCGCCGCGCATGAGCTCTCCCTTGTGTCCGGCTGGTATTCAGGCCGGCTTGCAGCGCGAACCGTGGTGGAGGAAATCGGCGCCGCGTCCGCGCACCTGCGCTTGCTCGCCGAAAACGGCGCCACCGTCATGGTGTATGGCGAGGTCGCCGACACGGTGCAAGGTGCGCCGATGCCGCTCTACAAACGACCGCGATGGGTGACGCGCGATGCATGGCAGCGCTACGCCGAGCGCGTCAACGAATTCGCGCGGCATACGCTGCATCACGGGGTGCGTCTTGCCTACCACCATCACATGGGCGCGTACGTCCAGGCACCTGAAGACGTCGACACCCTGATGGAGCTCACGCACGAAGACGTCGGATTGCTGTTCGACAGCGGCCACATGACGTTCGCGGGTGGTGATGCGTTGGCCATGCTGCGCAAGCACGTTGCGCGCGTGTGCCACGTTCACTGCAAGGACGTCCGCCCGAACGTGCTCGCGCTTGCACGCAATCGCCAGTGGAGCTTCCTCGAGGCGGTCATCAACGGGGCATTCACCGTGCCTGGGGATGGCTGCATCGATTTCCACGCTTTGCTCGCCATCCTGCGGGCGCATGGTTACCGTGGATGGCTCGTTGTCGAAGCCGAGCAGGACCCTGCTGTCGCGCCGAGCTTTGCCTTCGCACAAAGAGGTTATCGGCATCTTCGGGCGTGCGTCGACGCAGTGAACGATCGAACGAGGAACGTGGCATGAGCCTTCTGGTCAAGTCGCACCAGGGTCAGAAGATTGTGGAGGTCACGCCTCATTCGGCAGCCTGGCGCTACGTTGGGTTTTCGGCGTGGCGACTGCGGCAGGGCGAATCGATATCGATCCAGTCCGCGGATCGGGAGCTCTGCGTCGTGGTGTTGCACGGCGTGGTGAGCGTGGAGGCCCCCGGAGAGGGTTATCGCGAGATTGGAGCCCGAAAGAGCGTGTTCGAGGAGCAGTCGCCGTATGCCGTCTACATCGGCACGCCCGGCGAGACTCGCATCGAGGCCCATACGTCAGCCGAGGTTGCCGTGGCGAGCGCGCCCGCAGGTGCGGCAGCCGCGACGCGATTGATCGAGCCGCGACAGATGAAGCGCTCGGTCCGGGGTGTCGGAACCAACCAGCGATTCGTCTGTGACATTCTCCCGGAGTCCGAAGCGGCCGCGCATTTGCTCGTGGTCGAGGTGCGCACGCCGGCCGGTCATTCGTCGAGCTATCCACCGCACAAGCATGACAGCGACGATCTGCCGCGCGAGAGTGCGCTGGAGGAAACGTATTACCACCGCATCAATCCGTCCCAGGGATTCGTTTTCCAGCGCGTCTATACCGACGATCGGTCGCTCGACGAGTCCATGGCGGTCGAAGACCATGACACCGTGCTCGTGCCGCGTGGCTATCACCCGGTCGTCGTGCCGCATGGCTACGAGTCGTACTACCTGAACGTCATGGCCGGCACCAAGCGGATGTGGCAGTTCCGCAATGATCCTGCGCATGAGTGGATGCTGCAGCGATGAAACGCATCGTGAATGGTTTGGGAAGACGCAGAGTCGCGCGCATTGCACACACGGAGATCGGGGCATGCTGGACGTAGCGTTGTTCGGAGCAGGTCGCATCGGCAAGATCCATGGCGGCAACCTCGCGCGTGAGCCGGGAGTGCGCCTCAAGTACGTGGTCGATGTCAATCTTGCGGCGGCGCAGGAGCTCGCAAAACAGCACGGCGCCAGCGTGACCGACGTCGGCACCGCCATGAGCGACCCTGGCGTGCGGGCGGTGGTGATCGCCTCGACGACGGACACGCACGCGGATCTCATCCTGCGCGCCACGGAGGCGCGCAAGGCCGTTTTCTGCGAGAAGCCGGTCGACCTCGACCTCGCCCGTGCACGAACCTGCGCCGATGCCGTGAGGCGCGCCGGTACCGTGTGCATGATCGGCTTCCAGCGTCGTTTCGATCCGACGTTCTCGGCCGTGCGCGAACGCATCGACGCAGGCGAGATCGGCACACCCGAGATGCTCGTGGTAACGAGTCGCGATCCCGGCGCTCCGCCGGTCGATTACATCCGCGCTTCGGGCGGCATCTTCAAGGACATGCTGATCCACGACTTCGATATCTTTCGATGGATCCTCGGCGACGAGGCGCACACGCTCTACGCCACCGGAAGCTGTCTCACCGACCCGGCCATCGAAGGTGCAGGGGACATCGATGCCACGGCCGTAACGATTCGTACCCGCAAGGGTCGACTCGCCCAGATCAACACCATCCGGCGAGCCGCCTACGGTTATGACCAGCGTTTCGAGGTGATCGGCGACAAAGGCATGCTGCAGGCTGGCAACCACCGGCCGACCGAGGTTGTGGCCTCGACGGCGCAGCACATCGCAGCAGACCTCCCCGAGCACTTTTTCCTCGAGCGGTATCGCGTGGCCTACGCGATGGAAATGGCGCACTTCTTCAGCGCGCTGGCCACCGGAAGCGCGGTGCGCACCAGTATCGATGATGGGGTCAGGGCACTCGAGCTCGCCGATGCGGCAACCCGCTCCTGGCGCGAGCAGCGCATCATCGAACTGTGAGCGCGCACGCGCGGCACGGGACATGAGAGCGCCGCCGTCGGGGCCGGGCAACGTTGCAGGGGACGAGCGGCTGCGCGACGCTGTCTCGCCTCATCAGCGCCTGCAGTTGCGTGTCGGCATCGCCGGACTCGGCCGGCTCGGTGCGCGGCACGCCCGCATGCTCGCAACGCGCGTGCCCGGTGCGGCACTCGTCGCCGCCTGCAGTCCGGACGCACCAGAGCGCGCATGGGCAACGCGCGAGCTATCGGTCGCGAGCGTCTACGCAACGTACGCGGAACTCCTCGCGCACGCAGGTCTGGACGCCGTTGTGCTGGCGACGCCAACGACGTCGCACGCGGCACAGATCATGCAGGCTCTTGGCGCCGGCAAGCACGTCTTCAGCGAGAAACCCACCTCGCTTGATCTCGCGGAGTGTCTTGCCGTAGAGAAGGCGGCCGCCGAGCATCCGGAGCTCAAGGTGCTCATCGGATACGTCCGGCGTTTCGATGCGAGTTACCGCGATGCCTTCGAAAAGGTGTCGAGCGGCGCCATTGGCGCGCCGTTTCTCGTGCGCTCGCATACGCTCGACAAGAACGACCCTTCAGGTTTCTTCGTTCGTTTCGCACCCACGAGCGGCGGCATTTTCCTGGACATGAGCGTGCATGACATCGACGCCGCGCGCTGGTTCCTGGGCGGCCCCCGCGCAGTGCGCGTGTTCGCCATCGGGACTGTCGCCGTGCACGATGGCTTGAAGGCGTGCAACGACCTCGACAATGCGATGGCACTGTGTGAATTCGAAGGCGGCAAGATGGCCTGCTTCCAGGCCTCTCGCACCATGGCGCACGGACACGAATCGATGACGGAGGTCGTCGGAACGCAGGGCCGAATCTCGATTGGCGCGAACCCGTCGCTGACGCGGGTTGCCATCGCCGACGCCCATGGGGTGCGCAACGAATGCACGCCCACCTTCTATGAGCGCTTCGAAGGGGCATTCAACGCGGAGCTCAATGCGTTCGTCGCCGCAGTGCTCGACGGCGCACCGCTGCCACTCAACCTGAAGGATGCAACCGAGGCGACGCGCATCGGCATCGCCATTCAGGAGTCGGTGCGCACGCGCGCTGCAGTCGAGCTGCGGCCCGATGCCGCAGTGCGCTGAAAGTCTGCTGGCGCTTGCCAGGCGAGGCAGTTAAAGTACGCCGCGGCGACACACCGCTCATTGGAGGAAGCATGACAAACGCACTCGGCCGCCTGTTTGCTGCAATGCTCGCGCTGCTGCCTGCAGCCGCCTGGGCCCAGGGCCAGCTCAACGTGATCTGCAGCGTTCAGCCGCCATGGTGCGAAGCCACGGCTGCAGCTTTCACGAAGGAGACCGGAATCAAGGTCGCCATACAGCAGAAGAGCGCGGGTGAAGCCATGGCGCAGATCGCCGCCGAACGTGCCAACCCGAAGCTCGACCTTTGGTACACCGGTTCGGGCGACCCCCATCTGCAGGCCGCCGAGATCGGGCTGACGGAAGAGTACCGCTCGCCCATGCTCAAGGACTTGCACGAGTGGGCCGTGCGTCAGGCCGAGCAGTCGAAGTACCGCACGGTCGGCGTCTACACCGGGGCGCTCGGCATCGGTTACAACCCGGAAATCCTGGCGAAGAAGAAGCTTCCGATCCCGGCCTGCTGGGCTGATCTTGCGCGCCCCGAGTACAAGGATGAAGTGCAGATGGCCAACCCGAACGCATCAGGAACGGCGTACGCGACCATAGCCACGCTGGTGCAAATATTCGGCGAGGACAAGGCGTTCCAGCTCCTCAAGGGCTGGCATCGCAACATCAGCAACTATCCACGCAACGGCGTGGGCGCCATTCGCGCGACCGCACGCGGCGAAAACGGGATCGCCGTGACCTTCCTGCACGACGGCATGACCGAGGTGGTAGGCGGATTCCCGGTCAAGCTCGTGGTGCCGTGCGAGGGCACGGGTTACGAAGTGGGCTCGATGAGCATCGTCAAGGGTGCGCGCAACATGGACAACGCGAAGAAGTTCTATGACTGGGCCTTGACCCCAGCCGCGCAACGCATCGGCGGGGAGACAAAAAACTTCCAGACGCCCTCGAACCGCGCAACGCCGGCACCCGCAGGTGCGCCCGATCTCGGCACGCTCAAGCTCATCAACTACGACTTCGCCAAGTATGGCAGCGCGGCCGAACGCAAGCGTCTGCTCGAGAAGTGGGACCGCGAAGTCGCCGGCCAGCCGCGCGGATGAGCTATCAAAGGTTTGCGCAATTGAACGGAAGCGCACGCAGGCAGAACACATGCCGACGCGTGGGGCATGGGCAGAACCAATGACGCAAGACCCTCGGTACGTTTTGATGAAGCGCGTCGCGCGCGCGGCCGGCGTGCTCGCGCTCGACTACTGGCGCAACCGAGAGCGCCTGGTGATCGAGCTCAAGGGGCCGCGCGATTTCGTGAGCCGCGCCGACCGCGACGTGGAGGCCTTCATCCGGCGGGAAATTGCGCAGGAGTTTCCGGAGGACGACTTCCTCGGGGAGGAAACCGCAGCGCAGTATCGTGCGGGCGGCAATCGACTGTGGATCGTCGACCCGATAGACGGCACGCACAATTTCTTGCGCGGCATTGCGTACTGGGGCGTTTCGATCGCGTACGCCGAGGACGGCGTGCGTACCCTCGGTGCCATCTACGATCCGGTGCATGACGAGCTGTTTCATGCGCGCCGCGGTGAAGGCGCGTGGCGGGTCAGCCCCGGCGCCGAAGTTCGACTCACCACGACAAGGCCCGAAGGCCTGGAGGGCGCCGTGGTGTCGGTGGGTCACCACGATCGCTACCCCGACGCGCGTTACATCGAGATCCGCCGCGCGCTCATGGGTACGAACTCCGCCTTCCGCAACTTCGGTTCGGCCGCGCTGCAACTTGCGCACGTGGCCGACGGGCGCCTCGATGCGATGGTCGAGCTTTCGCTCTCCGCGTGGGACGTGATGGCGGGGCTGCTGATCGTCGAGGAAGCGGGAGGCTGCGTGGGTCCTTACCCTGGCCCCCAAGGCATCACGGGCCGCGGCCCGGTAGTCGCCACCACGGCAACCTTGATCGACACGCTGTCGGACATCGTGGGAAGCTGCACGGCACTCTCCAGCGGAGACGCGCCGATCGACAAGATCGTCGGCGCAACCCGCTGACGCGCACGGCCCTACTTCGCGGTTTTCGCGAAATCGCCGGCGAACGCAAACGCGAACTCGTCGGGCTTCAGATATTTACGTACGGCAGCGTTCACCTGCTGCGTGGTCATTGCCTCGATCGCGGCGTCGATCTCCGCCGACTTGCGGAAAGTGCGGCCGAGGTAGAGCTGATTGGCGAGTCCCCCCGCAAGCGCCGTATCCTGCGCGCGCTGCAGTCGCCGCTCCTGCATGAGGCCGCGCTTGGCTTCGTCGACCTCGGCATCGCTGAAGCCTTCTTTCACAACGCGTGCAAGCTCCTCACGGATGCCGGTTTGCACGCGTTCGAGATTCGCTGGAGCGAAGATCGCGTAGACGCCAAGCGCGCTGTTGGGCTCGAACGAGCTGATCTGCAAAAAATCACCAGCCGAGTAGCTCACACCTTCTTTCTGACGCAACCGGTTGAGGAGGCGCGAGTTCGTCGAATCCCCCAGCATGTAGTTGCCGACCAGCAGCGCGGGGTAATCCGGACTGTCGTCGTTGACCGGGAGCGCGGTGTGGCCGATGAGCATGGCGTTCGCGCGGTCCGGCGTCTCGAGCCGAATGGCCGCCGGAACATTGGGAATGAGCGGCTGAGCGACGCGGGTGAACGGCGCGGCCGGTTTCCAGTCCGTGAAAAGCTCCGCCAGCAGCTTGCGCATCTCGTCCGGATCGAAATCTCCGACCATGGCGATCTCCGCGCGTGCAGGACCGTAGAACTGCGTATAGAAGCGCTGCAGCTTCTCCACGGTTGCGCCATTGAGCGCCGCAATGTCCTCATCGAGCGTCGGCGCGTATCGCGGGTCGCCGGCGGGATACGGGTTGTTGTGGCGCTGCAGGGCGCGCCTGGCGACCGCCTGCGGGTCGGAGCGTTGCTGCTCCAGTGCGGTGAGCCGCGCGCGGCGGATCTGCTCGAGCTCCTGCGGCGCAAAGTTGGGCTCACGCAGCACTTCGGCCATCAGTCGCAGCGTGTCCGGAAGCGTCGCGCGCACGGTCTGGCCGCTTGCGGTCACGGTCGTTTCGCTGCCGCCGGTCGAAAGCTTGGCGCGCAGCCGGTCGAGCGTGTCCTCGATCTCCTGGCGTGAATGGCGCTTGGTGCCGCGCATGAGCATGGCGGCTGTCAGCGAGCCCTCGGGTCGGCGACCGAAGACGCTTTTCTCGTCCCCCAGATGCAAGGTCATCTGCAGCTGCACGGTTTCGCCGCGCGTCTTCTTCGGCAGGAACGCGACGCGTATACCGTTGGCGAGCTCGAAGCGCTGGGTTCGCGCTTCGAGGTTGGCGGGTGTGGGGTCGAAGGTCTCTCCGGCGGCGGTTGCAGTCTCACCCTTGTAGTCCTTGACCATCGCTGCGACGTCGACGGTGGGTGGAGCGGGCGCGCGATCAGGCTTCTCGTCGGGAATGTAGTAGCCGACCGTCACATTCGAGGGCTTCAGATATTCGAGCGCGACCCGCTGCACATCCTTGGCCGTCAGCTTCTTCCAGCGATCGCGTGCAATGAAGAAAAGCCGCCAGTCGCCGTTTGCAATCGACTCGGACAGCGCCACGCCAAGACGCTGCGGATCATTGACCGTGTCGTCGAAATCCTTGAGCGCCTTGGCCCGAACCCGCTCGAGCTCGGCGTCGGTGATCGGCTCGCGGGCGACGGCTGCAAGGGTCGCGGCCATGGTGGCCCGGGTGTCGTCCATCGAATCGGCATCGGGCACCTGGGCCCAGAAGATGACCGCGCCCGGGTCGTGCAAGGCGAGGTTCCAGCCCTCGACGGAGCTCGCCTTCTTGGCCTCGACGAGACTCTTGTAGAGCCGCCCGGCGGGCGCGACCGTCATCGCCTCCGTGAGCGCCTCGAGCGCGGTGGAATCAGGGTGCGCACCGGGAAGCGTGTGGAAGAGCATGCCCAGCGTTTTCGAGCCACCGACGCGCCGCACCGTCACCGCGCGCTCGCCATCCTGCACGGGGTCGGTCGTATAGAGCGTCGGAAGCGTTCGCGTCGGCTTGGGGATCGCGCCGAAATACTTCGCGACCAGAGCGAGTGTGCGATCCGGATCGAACTTGCCGGCGACGATCAGCACTGCATTGTCGGGCTGGTAGTACAGGCGGTAAAAGGCCTGCAGACGCTCGATGCTGACGTTCTCGATATCGGCGCGCGCGCCGATCGAAAGGTTGCCGTAGTTGTGCCAGTCGAACGCCACAGCCTGCATGCGACCCCAGAGCACCAGTCGCGGATTGTTTTCCCAGCGTTCGAACTCGTTGCGCACCACCGTCATCTCGGTGTCGAGGTCCTTGCGTGCGACCAGCGAGTTCACCATCCGGTCGGCTTCCATCGCGAGTGCCCAGTCGAGGTTCTCGTCGGACGCGGGAAAGCTCTCGAAATAGTTCGTGCGATCGAAGAAAGTGGAGCCGTTGAAGGTCATGCCCCGCTTGCCGAGCTCCTGCAGGAGGTTGCCCCGGGTGGGTGTCCCCTTGAAGAGCATGTGCTCGAGCAGATGCGCCATGCCCGTCTCGCCATAGTTTTCCTCGCGCGAGCCGACTTTGTAGGTGACGTTCACGGTCGCGACGGGCTTCGTCGGGTCCGGGAAGAGAAGCACGGTGAGGCCGTTGGCCAGCGTGTATTGCGTAATCCCCTCGACACTTGGGCCCGGCGTCACACCACCAGGGACTGCGGCAAGGGCGCCCGACGTTGCAAACGCGGTGAGGAGCGCGAGGAGGAAGACGCGCAGGGATGCGGCAGGATTGATCATGGTCATGAACGCGGGAAGCCAGTCGGAGATCGAAAAAGGGGAGAGAAGTATAGAGGTTCTTCGTTGCCCTATGCCGAGCGCCTCGGCAGGGCAGCCGCTCACCGCTCAAGGGAGAACGAATGCCGCGCCTGCTGCAGCATGCGGGCCGACGATTCGGCGTTGAAGGTAGGTGCGTTTGACCTTCACCAAGGGGTCGATTAGGCTCGGACATGCAGGCACCCCTGGGCTTTCGCTGCAGGGGAGTAAGCTTTTCGAAGCTGCGCCGTGTGCGGCCTCAACACCGAAGACCGCTCTGTCCGGGACCTCGAATGAACGACTCTGCACTCCGCCACGAGACCCTCGCCTACAAGGCGCTGCACAAGGTCCGTTTCGTGACCGCGGCGAGCCTCTTCGACGGGCACGATGCCTCGATCAACATCATGCGACGCATCCTGCAATCGTCCGGATGCGAGGTGATTCATCTCGGCCACAATCGTTCGGTCGAGGAGATCGTGAACTGCGCGGTGCAGGAGGATGCGCACGGCATCGCGCTGTCCTCCTATCAGGGCGGGCACGTGGAGTTCTTCAAGTACATGCTCGATCTCCTGCGCGAGCGCGGTGGTGCGCACATCAAGGTATTCGGAGGGGGCGGTGGCGTCATCGTCCCCGCGGAGATCGAGGAGCTGCACGCCTACGGTGTGACGCGCATCTTCGCTCCCGAAGACGGGCAGCGGCTCGGCTTGCAGGGCATGATCAACGAGATGATCGCGGCGGTCGATACCGTCGCCAGTGACCTCGAGCCCGTGTCGCTCGACTCGCTCCTCCGTGGCGGCACCTACGCGCGCAGGCGCGCCCTGGCCCGCCTCATCACGGCGCTCGAAGCCGGAACCGTTCCGGCTGCCGATGTGGCCGACCTGCTTCGCCGCGCCTCCTCGAGTCGTGCGCCGACGCTCGGCATCACGGGCACGGGCGGTGCGGGCAAGAGCTCGCTCGCCGACGAGCTCATCCGCCGTTTCCGGGTCGACCAGGACGACCGCCTGCGCATCGCGGTGATCTCGATCGATCCCTCCCGCAGGAAGACGGGCGGCGCCCTGCTCGGCGATCGCATTCGCATGAATTCGATCGAGCACCCCAACATCTATATGCGCTCGCTCGCAACGCGCGACGCGGCAAGCGAGATCACCCGCTCTTTGCCCGAAGTCATCGCAGCGTGCAAGGTCGCGGGTTTCGACTTGGTGCTGGTGGAGACCTCCGGCATCGGTCAGGGTGATGCCGCCATCGCCCCGCTGGCAGACGTTTCGCTGTACGTCATGACCCCGGAGTTCGGCGCGGCAAGTCAGCTCGAGAAGATCGACATGCTCGACTTCGCCGACTTCGTGGCCATCAACAAGTTCGATCGCAAGGGCGCTGCCGATGCGCTGCGCGACGTGCGCAAGCAGTATCAGCGCAATCATGCCCGGTTCCAGTCGCCCCCGGCCGAAATGCCCGTCTTCGGCACCATGGCTTCGCGTTTCAACGACGATGGCGTGACGGCGCTGTATCACGCGGTCAGGAGCGCGCTCGCCGCGAAGGGTCTTGCGCCTGGTCCCGGTCGATTGCCGCGCCCCGACACCGTCTGCTCCACCGGCCACAGCGTGGTCGTGCCAGCGCATCGGGTGCGCTATCTCGCCGAGATCGCCGAGACCGTGCGCGGGTATCACCAGTGGGCCATGGCTCAGTCCCGCGTCGCGCGCGAGCGCTGGCAGCTGCGAGCGTCTCGAACGCTGCTGGTCAATGAAGCGAAGGCCGATGGCGGGGTCATCGACGGGCTCATCGAAGCGCGCGAACGCGCCCTCGATCCGAGCTCGCGCGAGCTCCTCGACGCGTGGCCACAATTGCAGCAGGCGTATGCCGGTGACGAGTACGCCGTCCGCATTCGGGACGGCGACATTCGCACGTCACTCACGACCACCACGCTGTCAGGTACGCGCGTGCGCAAGGTTGCCTTGCCGAGGTTCGAGGACGACGGCGAGATTCTGCGCTGGCAACTCGCGGACAACGTTCCCGGGAGCTTTCCGTTCACCGCCGGCGCGTTTGCCTTCAAGCGCGAGAACGAGGACCCGACGCGCATGTTCGCGGGCGAGGGCGATCCTTTCCGCACCAATCGCCGCTTTCATCTTCTCGCCGACGGCATGCCGGCGCAGCGCCTGTCGACGGCGTTCGACTCGGTGACGCTCTACGGCTTCGATCCGGACCGCCGACCCGACATCTACGGCAAGGTCGGCAATTCGGGCGTTTCGATTGCGACGCTCGACGATATGAAGGTGCTCTATTCGGGCTTCGATCTCACGGACCCAAAAACCTCCGTGTCGATGACGATCAACGGGCCTGCGCCGACGATCCTCGCTATGTTCATGAACACCGCGATCGATCAGCAGCTCGAGAAGTTCCGCCAGGACAAGCGCCGCGAACCAACGGATGACGAGGCTGCCCGGATAAGGGCGTGGACGCTCTCGAACGTGCGCGGCACCGTGCAGGCCGACATCCTCAAGGAAGACCAGGGACAGAACACCTGCATCTTCTCGACCGAGTTCAGCCTGAAGGTGATGGGTGACATCCAGGAATGGTTCGTGCGCGAGAACGTCCGCAACTTCTATTCGGTCTCGATTTCCGGCTATCACATCGCCGAAGCCGGGGCGAATCCCATCAGCCAACTTGCCTTCACGCTCGCGAACGGGTTCACCTTCGTCGAGACGTATCTAGCGCGCGGCATGCACATCGACGAGTTCGCACCGAACCTCTCGTTCTTCTTCTCGAACGGCATGGACGCGGAATACGCAGTGCTGGGGCGGGTCGCCCGGCGCATCTGGGCGATCGCCATGAAGAATCGCTACGGCGGCAACGAACGCAGCCAGAAGCTCAAGTACCACTGTCAGACGTCGGGTCGCAGCCTGCATGCGCAGGAGATCGCATTCAACGATATCCGCACGACACTGCAGGCCTTGATCGCCACCTACGACAACGCCAACTCCCTGCACACCAATGCCTACGACGAGGCAATTACCACGCCCACCGAGGAGAGCGTGCGCCGCGCCATGGCGATCCAGCTCATCATCAATCGCGAGTGGGGACTGGGGAGAAACGAGAACCCCAACCAGGGAAGCTTCATCATCGAGGAGCTCACCGATCTCGTCGAAGAAGCGGTGTTGAAGGAGTTCGAGGCCATCAGCGAGCGCGGTGGCGTGCTCGGGGCGATGGAGACGGGCTACCAGCGCGGCAAGATCCAGGAGGAGTCACTGCATTACGAGCACAAGAAGCACGATGGCAGCTATCCGATCGTGGGCGTGAACACCTTTCGAAGTGCTGCGTCCGATGCGCCGCCGCAAACGGTGCAGCTAGCGCGATCGACCACGGACGAAAAGGAGTCGCAGCTCGCGCGTCTGGCCGGTTACCAGTCGCGTCATGGCAGTGAAGCGCCTGCGGCGCTGGAGAGACTCAAGCAAACAGTCATCGACGGTGACAACGTCTTTGCCGAGCTCATGAATACCGTGCGTGTGTGCTCGCTCGGGCAGATCACGCACGCGCTGTTCGACGTCGGCGGCCAATACCGACGCAGCATGTAGCCGCTTCGCTCGCTCGCAATTGACACGATGATCGGCGTCACCGATGATCACTCGAGCGATCGTGCACACAAGGTCCGTTCACGACACTTCATTCGGAGGTTTCATGCTCAGGGTTGCAGCTCGATTTATGGCGGTCACCTGCTTGGTCGCGCTCGCGGCTCCCGTATGCGCAGAGGTCGCGGTACCCGCGAGCCCCAGGATCGACGCCATCAAAAAATCCGGCGTGCTGCGCATCGGCGTCCTCGCCAATGCGCCATGGCTGGTGGAGAACACGACCGGGCA
Organism: Pseudomonadota bacterium; assembly: GCA_030946875.1. GTDB lineage: Bacteria > Pseudomonadota > Gammaproteobacteria > Burkholderiales > Casimicrobiaceae > CAIWHR01. Next base: position 14,918 of record JALYXY010000108.1, read on the forward strand.
GGGTGATGCCTGGAGCGGTCCCGCATGGCTCCTGGCCAAAGAGTACGCAAAGCGTCTCAACGTGAAGCTCGAGGCCGTTCCGGTCAGTCACGAGACCAAGGTGCCCGTCCTCGCCTCCAATCAGGTCGACATTTCCGTGACGCCCCTGGCCGAGACGCCCGATCGTCTGAAGGTCGTCGACTTCGTGATCTATTCGAGCACCAGCGTGTGCATGTTCGGCCTTGCGTCGAACCCGAAATTCGGGGGCGCGAAGAGCGTGGACGACCTCAACAAGCCCGACATCACGATCGCCTATTACACCGGCGGCGGTGAGGAGGGCTGGGTCAAGGAACGCTTTCCCAAGGCGCAGTTGCGCGGGGTCGCGGGATCCGGTGTGGCCCCTGTCGAGGAGGTGATGGCCAAGCGTGCCGATGCCGTGCCGATCAATCGCGTGCCTTGGGTGGCGATGGGCCGCAAGCTGAAGCAACTCGCGGTCCTGCCGAAGGAGAACAACTGCCAGAACAGCACCGAGAAGGCGGCGCCCGTCGGCATGGCCATCGACAAGAACCAGCCCGCGTTCCTGCAATGGGCACGCGCGGTCGAGAAGGAGCTGGAGCCGCAGCTCAAGGCCGATGAATCGCGGGTGATCGACAGCATGAAGTAACACGCTCGTGAGCGTGCCGCGTTCGAGCAATGGATTTCGATCTCGCCGTCATAGCCGATAGCTGGCGATTTCTCGCTTACGGCGTCTGGATCACGATCGTTCTGTCCGTGCTTTCGGGCGTCACGAGCCTGGCGGCGGGTCTGGTGATCGCGCTGCTGCGTCTTTACGGCCCGGCCTGGGCGCGCGTTCCGATCGTGCTCTACATCGACTCGATGCGTGCGATTCCCGTGCTCGTCGTGCTGGTGTGGACGTTCTTTGCGCTCCCCATGGTGGCAGGCCTCACCATGTCGCCCTTCATGGCGGCGGTCATCGGGCTCACCGTGCATCTGGCGGCCTATGCGGCCGAGATCGTGCGCGCAGGGCTCGAATCCGTGCGTCCCGGGCAGACCCGCGCCGCGCTGGCTCTTGGAATGTCCCAGGCGCAACTGGTGCGACGCATTCTTCTTCCGCAAGCGACGGTACGCATGCTTCCTGCGTTCGGATCGTTCCTTTCGATCACCATCAAGGATACGGCGATCGCATCGGTCATCGCCGTACCGGAGCTCATGCGGCAGTCGGAAACGGTAGCCGGGCAGAGCTTTCAGCCCATCGAGGTCTTCACCGTCGCGATGCTGTTGTACTTCGCCATGCTCTTTCCCGTCACGCGCGGCGTCGATCGACTTTACCGTCGCGTGGCGCATCTCGGGCGCTCCTGACGTGCCGCGCTCGCAGCGATGACACTCGACTGGTCCGTGGTGTGGCAGCATCGCGACGCGTTGGTTGCGGGTACCGCGACGACGTTCCTCCTGACCGTCGCCACGATGGCGATCGCGGTGCCGTGCGGGATCGTCGTTGCCGTCCTCCGGCTGTATGCGTGGCGACCGGTTCGCGCGCTCGCCGCCGGCTACGTCGAGCTTTTTCGCAACCTGCCGCTGATCCTGGTCGTGTACTGGGTGTTCTATGTCCTGCCGATCATGACGGGTCTGGGGCTCTCGCCACTGGCCACAGGGCTCGCTGCGCTGTCGCTCAACGTGACGGCGTACAACGCGGAAACTTTCCGCGCCGGCATCAACACGATACGACGCGGGCAGACAGAAGCGGCGATGGCGCTCGGCATGACGCGCAATCAGGCGTTGCGCAGAGTCGTCGTGCCGCAGGCGTTGCGGCGCATCCTGCCGGTGCTGGCGAGCACGTGGGTGTCCCTCTTCAAGGACACCTCGCTCGTATCCGTCATCGCCGTGACCGAGCTCGCGTATGTGGCCATGCAGGTGCGCGCACAGACGTTTCGCGTTCTCGAGATGCTGACCGCAATGGCCGCGCTCTACTGGCTGCTCGGGTACCCGCAGGCGAAGCTCGTCGACTGGATGCAGCGGCGACTCAAGGTCACCGAATGAAAACATCCGGCGCCGAAGGTTCCGGCGAGGCTCGCCAAAGGATCATCCGCTACCAGGATGTCGTCAAGCGCTACGGCGCGTTCACCGCGTTGCACGGCGTATCGCTCGATGTGCATGCGGGGGAGGTGGTGTGTCTCATCGGGCCGTCCGGGTCCGGCAAGTCGACGCTGCTTCGCTGCACCAACGGCTTGGAGACCATCGATGGCGGCGACATCGAGTTCGAAGGCGAACGCCTGCCGCGTGACGAGCGCGCGTTGCGTGGCGTCCGGCAGCGCATGGGCATGGTGTTCCAGAGCTTCGAGCTCTTCCCGCATCTCACGGCCCTGCAGAACGTTGCCGAGGGACCGCGCACCGTGCTGCGCAAATCGCTGCCGGAGGCTCATGCGCGGGCTACGGCGATGCTGGCCAAGGTGGGGCTCGAGGACAAGGCCGACAATCTTCCTGCGGCGCTGTCGGGCGGGCAGCAGCAACGTGTCGCCATAGCCCGTGCACTTGCGATGGAGCCTGACGTGATGCTCTTCGACGAGCCGACGTCCGCGCTCGATCCCGAAACCATCGGCGAAGTGCTCAACGTGATGAAGGTGCTGGCGCAGGAAGGCATGACGATGGTGGTCGTCACGCACGAAATGGCTTTCGCGCAGCGCGTCGCCGACTCGGTGGCGGTGTTCGATGCAGGACGCATCATCGAGCACGGGACGCCGCAACAGATCTTCGAGGCGCCGTTGACCGAGCGCACGCGAGACTTTCTGAGTCATCTCGGGTGGTCCGGCTGATGTCGCAGGGCAAAAAAAGGCCGCGTTTCCACGCGGCCAAAATCTCGAAACGGAGAAACCCGACCTTCGCGTCCCCTTGATGCTCCCTGCATTCAATCCGCGGCGCCAACCCCCCAACGCGGACTCGATTCGTTCGCAGGGCCACGCGAAGCAGCGATGCGGCGCCTCCGCAGCTTAAGCAATATTCGCACCGCGCGTTTGTAACCTCCGTAATCAACGTGTTGCCATTAGTGCTCACGCGCTCGTGTAAGTACCGTCGACACGGCCGCTGTGGCAGACAAGCTGTTGTTTTGATTTGGACTACTACGATCGGCGTGGGCCGGGGCGCACGCGCGCAGCGAGGCCTGACCGCCCGGCATTGAACCAATCGCCCGCCCATCCGTCGCATCTGCGAGCGTCCTGAATCGAGTCCGCCAATGTCCGACCCTGAACCCTGGGCTTTTCCCGCGGCCCTGCAACCCAAGTCCGAGGACGTGCGCTTCGAGTTGAAGAGTGCGCTCGACGCGGTGGTGATGCTGCGCGCCGAGATCCCCGAGGAAGCATTCACAGCCTCGTTTCTGGGCACCGAACGCGTTGGCAGCGGCATTGCACTCGATGGCGGTGTCGTGCTTACGATCGGTTACCTCATCACCGAAGCCGAAGCCATCTGGCTGACTGCGAACGACGGAAGCGTGGTTCCGGCGCACACGCTCGCTTACGACTTCCAGACGGGGTTCGGCCTCGTGCAGCCGCTGAGTGAGTTACGCACCCCGGTGCTTCCACGCGGCAGCGCTGCAGGTCTGCGGCGCGGCGACGACGTCATCGTGATCGGCCACGGTGGGCGCGCCCACGCCCTCAAGGCCAAGATCCTCGACAAGCGCGAGTTCGCCGGCTATTGGGAATACGTGCTTGACGAAGCGCTCTTCACCGTTCCGGCACATCCGGAATGGGGTGGGACAGCGCTCGTCGACATGGAAGGCAGGCTTGTGGGTGTCGGCTCCTTGCTCGTGCAGGAGGAGACCGAGCGCGAGGCGGTGAAGGGAAACATGATGGTTCCCGTGGATCTGCTCGATCCCATCCTCGACGATCTCATGCGGCGCGGACGGCGCAGCGGTCTTCCTCGCCCGTGGCTCGGTCTCTACGCCACCGAGGCTGAAGGCGAGATCCTGGTGACGGGTCTGGCGCGCCATGGACCCGCCGACAGCGCCGGTGTGGAGCTCGGCGATACGGTGAGTGCAGTCGCGTCGCACAAGGTGACGGACCTCGCCGACATGTACCGCAAGGTGTGGCGGCTGGGCCCGGCAGGCACCGCGATTCCGATGACGGTGAACCGCGCCGGCAGGTCGTTGCAGGTGCGCATCGAATCGATCGATCGCTCGAGCATCATGCATCGGCCGTCGCTGCAGTGAAGGCCGGGGCGAGCACAGCGGCGCATGTGCTGCCGTGATGTTGCGCATCGCCGCCATGTTTATCGCTCCCTCCGGCGCCACACCGCATCCGTGTGATGATTACGCTTGCGCGCCTGGAGCTCTCGGACACGGCATGCGAAGTCGCACGAGAGCCCTGATCAGGACAGGCGCATCGATCTTGCCAGGAGGACTGCCATGCGTTGGTCGCCGTTCGCTGCACTGTGCCTCGGCGCGATGATGCTCGTGCCCCCTGCCTCGGCGCAGACGTCTCTGCGAGTGATCCTGTTCCCCGGCGGTGCGACGGTGCCGATGTGGGTGGCGCAGGACAAGGGGCTTTTTGCGCAGCAAGGACTCGCGGTCAAGCTCAGCCTGACGCCGAGCTCTGTCTTTCTCGCCGAGTCGCTGATGAAGGGCGATCAGGACCTGGCGCTTGCCACCTTCGACAACGTGGTCGGTTATCAGGAAGGTCAGGGCGAGGTCGAGCTGCCGCAGAAGCCTGACTTCTTCGCGTTCATGTCGGTCATGCACGGCAGCGTCTATCTCGTCGCGAATCCTGACATCAGGACCATCGCCGATCTCAAGGGCAAGTCGCTCGGCGTGGACGCGGTCGCGACGGGGTACTCCCTGGCGATGGTCAAGCTCCTGCAGCAGGGAGGGTTGAAGCCGGACGAGTACAAGCTGGAGCCGATCGGCAACACGGGTCAGCGCCAGAAGCTCCTGCTCGAGAACAAAACTGTCGCAACGATCCTCACCACGCCTCTGGATCTCCTGCCGCGAAGCAAGGGTTATCGAGTGCTCGCGAGTTTCGGCGACCTGGTGGGTCCGTATCAGGCGATTGCGGGGTTCACGCGGCGGTCCTGGGCCGCGTCGCACCGTGATGATCTCGTGCGCTTCACCCGGGCCTCGGTAGCCGCGATCGACTGGATCATGGACCCTGCAAACAGGACCGAGCTCGTCGGCCTCTATCGCAAGCACCAGCCGGATCTGTCCGAGGACGCGGCTGTCGCGGCAGTTGCGGCGATGACATCGGAGCGCGACGGATTCACCCGCGGCGGCCAGTTCGACATGCCGGGCGTCATGAACGTGCTCAAGATCAGAAGCGAGTTCGCGCGCCCTCCGAAGACGCTCGATGATCCTTCGCGCTACATCGACGACGCGTATCTCCGTGTCGCCGCGTCGGGCGACAAGCCGGGTGCACCGTCGGCCGATCGCCCCCTGAGCCGCTGACGACCCAAGCCACCCAAGCAGGAGACTTGCCATGACAGGCGAACATCGACGCGAGCCGCGGATCATCCGGCCCGACGACATCGATCCTCATCACAACTGGGACCGGCCCCTGCAGGCGCCCGGCCACATGCACGTCGACTTCGAGGAGCGAATCAACTTCCGGCGCCTGCACGATTACCGGCTGGCGCGTACCCGCGCGGCACTCGCGGGATCGGGTCTGGGTGCGCTCCTGTGCTTCGACCAGCACAACATCCGCTACATCACGAGTACGGTGATCGGCGAATGGGCGCGCGACAAGCTCACGCGCTACTCACTGCTTACGGGCACCGGCGACCCGTACATCTGGGATTTCGGATCCGCCGCACGACACCACCGGCTCTATGCACCGTGGCTGCATCACGACCACTGTCGCGCGGGACTGCTTGGGCTGCGCGGCGCCGTTGGCGGCGATTACGAGCTGTTCAAGGACGCGGCGGCGGAGATCAAGTCACTGCTCGATGCCGAAGGCGTGGGCAATATGCCGCTCGGCGTGGACGTCGTCGAGCCGCCCATGATGCTCGAGCTGCAGAAGCTCGGCATCGAGGTTCGAGACGGCCAGCAGGTCATGCTGCAGGCGCGCGAGGTCAAGAACATCGACGAGCTCATGCTGCTCAACATGGCGGCGGCCATGGTCGATGGCGTGTACCAGGACATCATCGAAGCCTTGAAGCCCGGTGTGAAGGAAAGCGAGATCGTGTCGCTCGCCACCAAGCGTCTTTACGACATGGGCTCCGATTGCGTCGAGGCCATCAATGCGATCTCCGGTGAGAGATGCTCGCCGCATCCGCACAATTTCACCGATCGCCTGATTCGTCCCGGCGACCAGGCGTTCTTCGATGTGATCCAGTCGTACATGGGATATCGCACGTGCTACTACCGCACGTTCAGCGTCGGCCGCGCGACGCCTTCGCAGCACGACGCCTACGCCAAGGCGCGCGAATGGATGGATCGCGCGATCGATCTGCTGAAGCCCGGCGTGAGCTCGGATCGCGTGGCGGCCGCATTTCCAACCGCGCAGGAGGTCGGCTTCAACAGCGAGATGGAGGCGTTCGGGCTCAATTTCTGTCACGGCCTTGGGCTCGGACTGCACGAGCGTCCGCTGATATCGCGACTGAACTCGATGCGCAGTCCCATCGAGCTCAAGGCCGGGATGGTGTTTGCGGTGGAGACCTACTGTCCAGCGAGCGACGGCATCTCCGCCGCGCGCATCGAAGAAGAGGTGATCCTGACGCCGACGGGGCCGAAAGTGATCTCGCTCTTTCCCGCGCAGGAGCTGCCGATCGCCAACCCGTACTGATCAAGGAGAAACCATGGGAGCACGCACGCCCGAAGAGGTGGACCGGCTGTTCGCGACGGCATTGAACGGCGGTGATCTCGAAGGTCTCGTCGCGCTGTACGAGCCGCAGGCGTCACTCACGCCGCAGCCGGGAACCACTGTGACAGGCACGGCTGCGATACGCGAAGCGCTCTCCGTTTTCGTCAACATGAAGCCGCGCATGCCTATGGCACCGCGGGTCGTGGCGCAAACGGGTGACATGGCGCTGGTCAGCGCGCAATGGCAACTATCCGCCAATGGGCCCGACGGCAAGCCCGCGCAAATGACCGGAAGCAGTATCGAAGTGTTGCGTCTTCAGCCAGACGGCAGCTGGCGCTTTGTGATCGACGAACCTTTTGGAGTGGGTGCGTAATGGATGTCGGCAATGCACGTATTGGCTGGATTGGCACCGGCCGCATGGGTTACGAGATGGCCGGGCGCCTTGCAAAAGGCGGTGCACCGGTCACGGTGTGGAATCGCACGCGCGCCAAGGCCGAGCCACTGGCGCAGTACGGTGCGAAGATCGCTAGCGAGCTTGCCGAGCTTGCGGGGTGCGACATCGTGTTCGTGATGGTGTCGACGTGGGACGACGTGCGCGAAGTCATCGCCGGAGCGCGAGGTCTGCTGAGTGGCGCTGGCGATCGCAAGCCGAAGCTCATCGTCGAATGTTCGTCGATCTCCCTCGATGGATCGGCCGAGTTGCGCGGCCTGCTCACCGAGCGGAGCATCGATCTTCTCGCCGCGCCCGTGAGCGGCAACGCCAAGGTGATCAAGGCGGGGCAGCTCTCGTTCGTTTGCTCCGGCCCGCGTGCGGCGTTCGATGCAGCCGAACCCTATCTCAAGCTTATCGCGCCGTCGGCGAGCTACGTGGGTGAAGGCGAGCTCGCGCGTATCGTGAAGATTTGTCACAACGTTTTTCTGGGTGTCGTCACGCAGTCGCTCGCCGAGATCACGGTGCTCGCCCAGAAGGCGGGCGTTCCGCGTCACGCGTTCCTGGATTTCATGAACCAGAGCGTCATGGGCTCGACGTTCACGCGCTACAAGACGCCCGCTTTCGTGAATCTCGACTTCAAGGTGACCTTCACGCCGCATCTTCTGCGCAAGGACCTTGATCTTGGTCTGGATGCAGGACGCGAGTTCGAGGTGCCGTTGCCGCTCGCCTCGGCGACACGCGACATCGTGCAGACGCTCATCGGCAATGGAATGGATACCGAGGATTTCGCCAAGCTCATCGTGCTGCAGGCGAAAGCCTCAGGCATCGAGCTCGCGCCCGAGAACGTTCCGGTAAGCGACGGTCTGAGCTAGGTTCGGGCGAATCAGCCGATCCGCTCGCTGCGTCCACGTCCGAGCAGGTCGACGAGCACCGCCGCGAGTAGCACCACGCCGATGATGAGCGGCTGCCACTGGGCCTTGATGTCGAGCAGGTTCATGCCGTTAATGACGAGCGCGAGAATGAGCGCGCCGAAGACGGTGCCGATCAGGCTGCCGACGCCGCCGAAAAGCGAAGTGCCTCCAATCAGCACGGCGGCAATCACGGGCAGCAGCAATGGCTCGCCCATGCCGGAATCGGCGGCGTTCACGCGGGCGAGATATACGAGCGCCGCGAGCCCCGACATCAGACCGCTGATCGTATAGACGAGCACCTTGCGTCGCAGGACCGGAATTCCGGAAAGCCGCGCGGCTTCCGGATTGGCGCCGGTCGCGTAGATCTCGTGGCCCACGTTGAGCGCGTGCGTGAAGATCGTGCCGATGATGAGCACGGCGACCATCAGGTAGACGGGAACGGGAACGCCGAGCCAGAAGCCGGTACCGACCTGCCGAAATGCCGGCGGGAATCCGAAGATCTCGAGCCCACCCATGTAGTGGAACGCGAGCCCCTGCAGGATCCACAACATGGCGTAGGTGGCGAGAAACGGTGGAAGGCGAACGAGCGTGACGGCGAGCCCGTTCAGCAGGCCCACGAAGGTGCTGATCGACAGCGCGGTCGCAACGCCGAGCCATGGTGAATGACCCGACTTGATGACGCCGGCCGCCACGCAAGCCGAAAGCGTGAGGTTCGCGGCGACTGAAAGATCGAAGCCGCCAGACAGGATCACCAGCGTCAGGCCTGATGCGAGCAGGAACATGAGACTGGCCTGGCGCAGCACGTTGAGCAGGTTCGCAGGCTGCAGGAACGCGTCGCTGGCGCTCGCGAGACCCACCGCCATCAGAAGGATCAGCACGGCCCGCAGTGCCACGGATGCGCCGTGACTTGCAAAGATGTTCCGCCACGAACGGAGGCCAGCGTTCGAACGTGATGCTACGGGAGCGGCCGGGTTGCTCATTGATCTTTCTGCCAGGCCATCATGCGTGTGCGAGACGGCCCTTGCGCACGCTGTCGACCGTGATCACGATCATGATCAGCACGCCGATCGAAACAACCTGCAGTGATGACTCGATGCCGAGAAGGTCGAGTGCGTTGCGCAGGATCGTGATCGTCGCAACACCGAGCACCGTCCCCGCAAGCCAGCCGTCGCCGCGCTCGAACGATGTGCCGCCAAGGACCACCGCGGCAATCGCATCGAACTCCATGCCGATCGCAACCGTCGGGTGGGCGGCGTTCATGCGGCCGATCAGCAGCAACGCGGCGATGCCGGAGACGAGTCCTCCGAAGGCATAGATACCGACGTGATAGAAATTGGCGCGTGCTCCGGCGAGCACGAGCGCATCGCGATTGCCGCCGATCGCAAACACGTAGGTGCCGAAGCGCGTCCGGTAGAGCAGCACGTGAGTGACGAGCCATGTGGCGAGCGCGAGCACCACTGGAAACGGCACTCCGAGCACGCTGCTTCCGTAGAGCTGCGAAATGGCGCGGCCCAGGCCCGAGATGGCATTGCCTTCCGTGATCACGAGCGAGGCGCCCTGCGCGATGCCGAGCGTGCCCAGGGTGACCACGAACGGCGGCAGGCGCAACCACGCGACGAGGACGCCGTTGGCCAAGCCAAACACCAACCCGACTGCAATCGACAAAGCAAAAGCGAGCGGCAGCGACGCCCCGCGCGACAGCACTTCGGCCAAGGCGACGCCACACAGGCTCAGTACGGCGCCGGCCGAGAGGTCCAGTCCCTCGCTCATGATGATCAGCGTCATGGGCATCGCGAGCATGAGCAGGATGGACGCCTGCAGGCCGAGGTTGCCGACGTTGCGTGCCGAGGCGAACCCGTGCACGCCGACGATCGCCACGACGGCCGTCAGGATTCCGATCGGCAGGATCGCGGGCAGCAGGCGCCTGCGTCGCTCCACGCTTCTCATCATGCCGGTGTTCATGCCGCCGCCTCGTGCATCGCCAGACGCAGGATGCTCGTCTCGGAAAGCCCCTCGCGTCGAAGCTCACCCGAGATGGTGCCGCCGCGCATCACATACGCCCGGTCACACACGTGCACGATCTCCGCAAGCTCCGAGCTGATGAGGAGCACGGCGGCGCCGCGGCGCACGAGATCCTCGATGAGTGCGAAAATTTCGGCCTTCGCACCCACGTCGATGCCGCGCGTGGGTTCGTCGAAGATGAACAGCCGACAGCCCGCGCCCAGCCATTTTCCAACCACGATCTTCTGCTGGTTGCCACCGGAAAGCACCCGCGCATGACGGCGCGGCTCGCTCGGCGTGATGCGCAACCGCGCAATCAGATCGCGCGTTCGCCGGGCCGCAGGCAAGGCGCGATACCACCCGCGCGGAAAGAGCTTCCACAATGACGTCGACAGGAGATTGTCATGCACTGAACGCTTGAGCGCGAGGCCATGCTGCTTGCGGTCCTCCGGGATCAAGCCAACCCCGTGGGCCGACACGACGTCCGGCCCACCTTTCATCACCTCGCCAAAGACACGCACTTCGCCCGCACGAATCGGGTCGGCTCCGAACACCGCGCGCGCAACCTCGCTGCGCCCAGCCCCGACGAGTCCTGCAAGCCCGACGATCTCTCCGGCATGAACGACGAGATCCACACCTTTGACACCCGTATCGGTGGTGAGCCCGCGCACTTCGAGCGCCGGCGCACCCGGCTCGCCAAAATGCTGCCGAACGTATGTGCTCCCGACCGCCCGCCCCACCATCATGCCGATCAGGGCTGCAGGGGTCGTGTCCGCAACACGCATTCCGGCGACGCGCTTGCCGTCGCGCAGCACGGTAACGACGTCGCCGAGCTGGAATACCTCCTGCATGCGGTGGGAGATGTAGACGATCGCCACACCGTCGTTGCGAAGCTTGCGGATGACTGCGAAGAGCGCCTCGGATTCGCGATCGGAGAGTGCGGCGGTCGGCTCGTCCATCACCAGGATGCGCGCGTTTTGAGAGAGCGCCTTCGCGATCTCGACCATCTGCTGCTGCGCAACGCCTAAGTGGGCGGCGAGCGCATGCGTGTCGTAGTCGAGGCCGAGCCCGGCGAGCACGGACCGCGCATCGCGATGCATGCGGGCGTGGTCGATGAGGCTGAAGCGCCGCGGCTCGCGTCCGAGAAAGATGTTCTGCGCGATGTCCAGGAACGGCACCAGCGAGAACTCCTGGAAGATGACGGCGATACCAAGGCGCCGTGCATCGCCAGGCGAATGGATCTGAACCAGTTCGCCGCGCGAGCGGATCTCCCCCGCATCGGCACGATACGCGCCATACAGAACCTTGATGAGCGAGGACTTTCCGGCGCCGTTCTCGCCGAGCAGCATGTGCACCTCGCCACCGCGAAGCTCTAGGCTCACGTCATCGAGCGCGCGCACGCCCGGAAACGTCTTGGTGATGTCGGATAGCGCGAGGAGCGGCGGGGCGCCGTCGTGCTCGCGCCCTGCACCTTCGTGCATGGGCATCAGGGCTGGTGCGCTACTCGCGCGGTCGGACCGCGATCATGTCGAGCTCGACCCGCGCACCGGGCGTCGATAGCGAGTTGATGCAAATAGTCGTGCTGGCCGGCTTCCACTCGCCGAAATATTGCTTCAGCACCTCGACCATTCCATCCATGTCGCGCATGTCGGTGAGGTACTTTGTCACCTTCACGATGTGTCGCCAGGTGAGGCCCTGGTCGTCGAGCACCATCTTGATTCCTTCCATCGCGCGCCGCGTCTGGCTCTCGATGTCTGATGGATGGATGTGCTCCTCCGGCACGTGCGGATGCTGGTGATAGAGCGGCGAGGACGTCGATCCGGAGATGAACACGATGTCGGCGGGGCCGGCCACGTGAATCGCGGGTGCATACGGCATGAACTTCGCCTGATCGGGCCGGGGATGCACGGCCGTGGCGACGTCCTCGATGGCGCGATCGGTTGCGGTCATAGCGCCTCTCCCACCATCAGGTCGCGAACTCTTCCCACTTGGGACAGGTGCGCTTGTCGGCAGGAACCTCGAAAGGCGCCATGTTGCTCTTGTCGATCACGATGCCCTTGATCGTGATCTGCGCCGGCACTGGCTGCTTGCGCAGGGTGCGAACCGCGGCCATGGTGGCGAGGCAGCCCATCTTGTAGCCGTTGAATTCAGACGTGGCGAGAAGGCGTCCGGTCTTGATCGCCTCGATCGATTCCGGAACCCCGCCGATGCCTACGACCTTGGTTGTCTTCTTGCCCGCGGCTTCGAGCGCCTCGATCGCGCCGAAGGCCATCACGTCGGCTGCGGCCATGACGCCATCGATGTTCGGGTTGGACTGGATCAGGTTCTCCATCGTCTGCAACGCCTGCAGGCGCTGATAGTTGGCGGGCTGCGATGCCACCAGCTTGATGCCGGGGTTCTCCTCGATGGCCTTGCGAAAGCCGCGCACCCGATCGTCGCTCGTAGTCGCCCCCTTGACGCCCTCGATGATCACGACGTTGCCCTTGCCACCTAGCGCCTTGGCGAGATAACGACCGGCTTCGAGGCCGAGGTTGTAGTCGTCGGCGGCCACGTAGCTCGCGAACTTGCCACCTTGCACCCGGTCGTTGTAATTGACGAGCGGAATGCCAGCAGCGTTGACCTTTTCGATCGCGGGCACGACGCCGCGCGAGTCGACGGCCATGAACAGGATGGCGTCCGGCCGCTTGACCGTCACGTCCTCGATCTCGGAAAGCTGCTCGGCTAGATTGTTGGGGCGTGTGGGTGCGTAATGGGTCACCGCTCCGGCATTGAGATCCTTGGCGGCGCGTTCGACGCCGGCGCGCACCAGCGCGAAGTGCGGGTCGACCTGGTTCTTGTAGAAAGCGGCGAGCCGCTCACCGTCGGCGCCCGCTGCCGACGAGCCGAGCGCGGCGACCAGTGCCGAGCAGCCGAAGAAAAGACTGCGGACGAGCGTCCGCGGCGATGAGAGCATGTGTCCCTCCAGGCGATATGAAGTTCGCCGTCTCTTCGAGCGGCGGCTGCGCTGGAGTTTACTGCAAACCGAGCAACGAGGAGGGCCGAGCCTAGACCGACCTCATGGCAGGCGGTGCAAGGACGCGTGCAGCGGTCAGGCCAGCGCACCACCGACCGATTCGGTCGCGCACTCGAGGTCGGCTTCGCGCTTCTGGATCACCGCGCGTTGACGCTCCGCATCGAGATACTTGTGCTGCGCGTCACGCAAGGCCGTGCGCAACCCTTCCTCGATCACCGGGTGATAGAAGGGCATCTCGAGAACTTTTGTCAACGTGAACTGTGCCTGGATCGCCCAGGCCAGAAGATGCCCGATGTGCTCTGCATCCGGACCGATCATCTCCGCGCCCAGCAGTCGGCCGCTCATCATGTCGGCGTAGACATGCAGCAGGCCGCGGTTGCGCAGCATGACGCGGCTTCGCCCCTGGTCCTCGAACGAGACTTGGCCGGTGACGAACGTTCCGGCCTCGAGGTCCGCGAATCGCGCACCGGCAATCGCGAGCTGCGGATCGGAGAAGACAATCCCCAGCGGGGTGCGGCGCAAGCCTTGTTCGACATGCGGGAACCGCGCGGCGTTGTGGCCCGCGATGCGACCTTCATCGGCCGCTTCGTGCAACAACGGCAGATCGTCGCTTGCGTCGCCGGCAATGAATATCGGGTGATGCCCGCACTGCATAGTGTGCCGATCAAAAACGGGGACGCCGCGCACGTCCAACTCCAACGCCGTGTTGGCAAGACCGAGGTCGCGCACGTTGGGCGTGCGTCCGGTCGCGGCGATCACGACCTCGACGGTCTCGGAGGTCGGCTCCGTTTCTCCCGCCGCGTACGTGATACGCACGCCGCCTGCCACCTTTTCGACAGAGTGGAGACCCACATCGGGTTGCAGGTTGAACTCGTCGCGGAATGCGCGGGTCGCGTACTCCCGAACCGCTGGATCGGTGAAGGGGCCCACATGGCCGAGGCGCCCGAACACCGTGGTTCGCACGCCCAGACGTGCAAGCGCCTGTCCGATTTCGAGGCCGATCACTCCAGGTCCGATCACCGCGGCCGATTGCGGCAGATCGTTCCAGTCGAACACGTCGTCGTTGACGGCGAGCCGCTCGCCCAGACTGCGCAGGAACGGTGGCACGCTCGGAGACGAGCCCGTGGCGATCACCGCCCGCGAAAACTCGATCCGCGGCCCGCCGTCGACGACGAGCGTGTGGTCGTCGACAAACCGCGCCTGACCGCGGATCCGGTCGTCCTCGGGGATTGCATTGACGCCGTCGAGCACGAACCCGACAAAGCGGTCGCGCTCGCGCTTCAATCGCTGCATCACCGCGGGGCCATCGACCCTCACCGTACCTTCGAGACGTAGGCCGAACTCGTTCCAGCGCGCCGTAGCGTGCGCGGCCTCGGCGGCGGCAATTAGGAGCTTGCTCGGCATGCAGCCCACGCGGGCGCAGGTCGTGCCGTAAGGACCGCCTTCGATGATCACGGCGCGCTTGCCGCCCACCACGGCGGCGCGATAGGCGGCGAGGCCCGCCGTACCGGCTCCGATCACCGCAACGTCTACAACGATCTTGCTCGGCTGCTTTCGATCACTCATGCGATTTGGTCACGTCGGTGAATGGCAACTTACGCCGCGCGCTTGGCCCATTGCTCGAGGGCCTCGAGCCCGCCGATGTGCTCGCCGTTGACGAACACCTGAGGCACCGTCGTTTCACCGGAAACGGCACCGACAACCTTGGTCCGGGTCGTAGGCGGCAGGGAAACCTCGGCGTAATCGTAATTGAGCTCCTTCAGAAGCGCCTTCGCGCGTGCGCAGTAATCGCAGCCTTCGCGGGTGAAGATCGCAACCTGGTCGGGCAGCTTTGCCCTGGGATCGATATGACCCAGCATCGTGTCGGCATCGGAAACCTCGAGCGGGTCGCCGGGCTTCTCCGGCTCGATGAACATCTTCTGCACCGCGCCGTCCTTGACGAGCATGGAATAGCGCCACGAGCGCTTTCCGAATCCGAGGTCCGACTTGTCGACGAGCATGCCCATCCCGGCCGTGAACTCGCCGTTGCCGTCGGGGATCAGCGTGATGTTCTCCGCTTCCTGGTCCTGGCCCCACTGGCTCATCACGAACGGGTCGTTGACGGACACGCAGACGATGCTGTCGATGCCGTGCGCGCGAAATGTCGGCGCAAGCTCGTTGTAACGCGGCAGGTTGCTCGAGGAGCAGGTCGGGGTGAATGCGCCCGGCAGGGAGAACACCACGACGGTCTTGCCGTCGAAGAGCTCCCGGGTGGTGACCGTCTTCCAGTCGTTGTTCTCGCGGACCCGGAAACTGACCTCCGGCACGCGTTGGCCCTCGCGGTTCTGCAGCATGGTATCTCCTGGTCGTTGCTTTTGCATATGGTCCCATCATAGGGACGGCCCAATGCCATTCCCAGTATTTTGTTAGCATCCCGTCATAGGATGTTCCTATGGAAACTTCGTTCCTGCATCGCCCATGACCCTGACCGAGCTGCGATATATCGTTGCCGTTGCGGACGAGCGGCACTTCGGTCGAGCGGCCGAGCGCTGCTTCGTCAGCCAGCCCAGCCTGTCGGTCTCCGTCAAGCACCTCGAAGAGGAGCTGGGGGTTCGCCTGTTCGAGCGCGGCAAGGGCGACGTGCTGCTCACCCGGGTCGGCGAAGAGGTCGTCGCGCAGGCGCGGCGGGTGCTGGAGGAGGCGGAGCGCGTGCGTACGGTCGCCCGCCAGGGCACGAATCCACTGCTCGGACCCTTACGGCTGGGCATCATCCACACGATCGCGCCGTATCTCCTCCCCGAGCTCGTGGTTGCACTGCGCCAGGCGGCGCCCCAAATGCCGCTCGATATCGAGGAGAACCTGACCGTCAACCTGGATCAGATGCTCCAAGGGGGTTTCATCGACGTTGCCATACTGGCGCTTCCCTACGAAGCGGCGGGCATCACGGTCATGCCGCTGTACGAGGAGGCGTTTCAGGTGATCGTGCCCACTGGCCATCCGTGGGCGCGACGCAAGAGCGCTCGCGCCGACGAGCTTGCGCGCGAAAATCTGCTCCTGCTGAACGTCGGGCACTGCTTTCGGGATCAGGTGCTGGACGTATGCCACGAGTTCGCGCGTCCGCCGACACCGGGCAAACAAGGCAATTCGCTGGAGACGATCCGCAACATGGTGACGTCCGGCATGGGGATCTCCGTCCTTCCGGCCACGGCGCTCACCCGCAAGTACGCAACGCCCCTGTTGCGCGCGGTTCCATTTGCGCCCCCGGCCCCCACCCGTCGCGTGGTGATGGTGGCGCGGAGCGGCTTTCCCCGCATGGCGGCACTCGAGGTGATTCGCGGGGTGATTCCGCGCCTCGGGTTGCCGATCACCCCGCTCGAGCCCGATACCGCGGCACGCGCCGCCTAGCAACCGATCCACACGGAGGAGCAAAGATGGAGATCAGCAGCGTAGGCGTCATTGGCGCCGGCACGATGGGCAACGGCATCGCGCAAGCCTGCGCGGTGGTGGGGTTGAGCGTCACCATGGTCGACATCGCCGAAGCGGCCGTGCTGCGTGGCCTGTCCACGATCACCGCGAGCCTCGATCGGCTGCAGAAAAAGGACAAGATCAGCCCCCAGGACAAGGTGGCCGCGATCGGCCGGGTTCGCGGGACGACGTCTTACTCGGACCTCGCCTCGACCGATCTCATCATCGAGGCGGCCACGGAGGACGAGACGCTGAAGATCCGCATCCTGAAGGAGGTGGATGGAATCGCCAGGCAGGACGGGATCATCGCCACCAACACGTCGTCGATTTCGATCAGCAAGCTCGCGGCTGCGATCTCGACGCCGCATCGGTTCGTCGGCATGCATTTCTTCAATCCCGTACCGATGATGTCGCTGGTCGAGATCATCCGCGCGTTGCAGACCGACGACGGGACCGTGGCCGCCGCCGAGAGATTCGCCAAAAGGCTCGGCAAGACGCCGATCACGATCCGCAACAGCCCGGGGTTCGTGGTGAACCGGTTGCTCTGCCCGATGCTCAACGAGGCGATCTTCGCGCTGCAGGAAGGTCTCGCCAGCGCCGAGGAGATCGACACCGGCATGAAGCTCGGCTGCAACCATCCCATCGGGCCGCTCGCGCTGTGCGACATGATCGGGCTCGACGTGCTGCTCGCAGTCATGGAGGTGCTGTATCGGGACTTCAACGATCCCAAGTACCGCCCGGCACTCCTGCTGAAGGAAATGGTGGCCGCGGGGTATCTTGGCCGCAAGACGCGTCGCGGGTTCTTCCGCTACGACTGAGGCTTCGCTGGCATCAGCGCGGTCAAGCCGGAGACGGGGAGGCGTTGCCGCGCGAGCTGATGTAGACCGTGCCGGTGAAGCCCGCAACGAGCGTCTCTCCCCGTGTGACCTCGATGCGATAGACGGCGATCCTGTGCGAGCGGGAAATTTCGCGCGCGGCCGCCATGAGCACGTCGCCGTCGCGCGTTGCGGTGTGATACGTGATGTGCGCGTCGATGCCGGCGGCGAGCATTCCGTGAGAGTTGGAGGCGAGGCCGAAGGCCGCATCCGCAAGCGTGAAGAGCATGCCGCCATGGCAGGTGCCGTTGAAGTTGAGATGCTCGGGACCCACCGTCATGCGCACCACCGCATGGCCCGCGCCGCCCTCGACCAGCTCGACGCCGGCGCTGCGCGCGAAGTCCGGACGCTGCGCGAGTTGCTTCAACCGCTCCGAAGGTTCTGTTGCTGCGAGGGTCTCAGGCGCGTGCGCTGCGTGCACTGATCGCAGGCGGCGCCCGCACCCGGCCGCAGCCGCATGGCCGAGCACGGCGTCGACGAGCTCGCCGATCCCGTCGTGGTTTGTCGCCGCCGTCTTGCGCACCTCGATGCCCTGGCCATGATCCGAGCGCAGGCGCAGCATGTCGTGCAGATCGCGCACAACGCCTTCCGCTCCCGGCGTGTCGGCCTTGTTGACCACCAGCACGTCGGCGATCTCGAGAATGCCTGCCTTGATCGCTTGCACCGCATCGCCCGCACCGGGTGCGCAGACGACGATGCGCGTGTCGGCAACCTGCGTGACCTCGACCTCGGATTGTCCCGCACCCACGGTCTCGACGATGATCCGATCGAATCCTGCCGCATCGAGCACATCGACGATCGCCGACGTGGTGCGCGAGAGCCCGCCAAGGTGGCCGCGCGCGGCGACCGAGCGTATGAAGACGTTCTCGTGCGCGCCGTGCTCGCTCATGCGCAGACGGTCGCCGAGCACTGCGCCTCCGGTGATCGGGCTCGAGGGGTCGACCGCGACCACGGCGATACGCTCACCGCGCGCAATGAGATCGCCGAGGAGCGCGTTCACGAGCGTCGACTTGCCTACGCCGGGCGGACCCGTGATGCCGATGACGTGGGCGCGGCCGCGATGGGGTGCGACGGCTGCCGCGATGTCACGGGTTGCGGATGTGGCCTGCTCGATGGCGGTGATCGTCTGCGCGATTGCGCGGCGATCACCGCGCAGCACCTGCGCCAGCAGCGTGTCGGAGAATGCGGGCATGCTGCGTCCGCGCGCTAGACCATCGCGCGCACGTGCCCGAAGCCAAGCTCGCGCCGAAGCGTGGCGCAAATCTCGCCGTGCGTGCAGCCCGCCTCGGCCGCGGTGACGACCTCGCCGAACACGTTCATCGTGTCGTCACTGGCGGCGCGCGCGAGACCGTCGAGTGCTTTCGCAACCGCTTCACTGGATCGCGCCGCCTTGTAATCGGCGAATGCCGCGAGGTGATCGCCCATGTGCGTCGGGTCGGGTTTGGCCAAGGGCTGACGCGCGCTCGCGTCTTCCTCGATCTGGTAAGCATTCACGCCGACGATCGTCTGCTCGCCCGACTCGACCTTTTGCTGGAAGCGTTGCGCCGAGTCGCCGATCATGCGTTGCACGACGCCGGACTCCGCTGCCTTGTACATGCCGCCGGCATCCTCGACGATACGCATGGTCTGCAGGATTTCCTCTTCCATGGCGTTGGTCAGGTTCTCGATGTAGTGGCTACCGCCCAGAGGGTCGATCACATCGGTGAGGTGCGCTTCCTCGCGCAGGATGTTCTGAGTCGCAACCGCCACCCGCGCACCGAAATCGGTGGGGCACGACAGCACCTCGTCGTACGAGTCCGTATGAAGCGATTGCAATCCGCCGAGGATGCCGGCAATCGCCTGTACCGTCACACGCGAGATGTTGTTGAGCGGCTGCGCACGCGTGAGATCGACGCCGGAGGTCTGGGCGTGGAACTTGAACCGGGCGCTTCGCGGGTCCTGGGTGCGATAACGCTCGCGCACCAGGCGACCCCAGATCCTGCGCCCGGCGCGGAACTTCGCGATCTCCTCGAAAAAACTGATGGAGATGTCGAAGAAAAATGTGAAGCGCGGCAGAAAATCGTCGGGCCGCATGCCACGCTCGATGCAGTCGTCGGCGTACTGCAGGGCCGAGGCCAGCGTGAATCCCATCGCCTGCGCCGGGGTGGCACCTGCCTGCTGCATGTGCTGGCCCACTACCGACATGGGATTCCAGCGCGGCACGAACCGATTGCAGAAGGCGATGTGATCGCCGAGGATCCGCCGTGCGCCGGGGAGTGCGATGCGGAAGAACATGTGGTTGGCGACGTAATGGCTGAGGTAGTCGCTCTGGTTGGACGTTCCGCTGATGCGCTCCCAGGCCACACCGCGCCTCCTCGCTGTCGCTAGGACAAAGGCCAGCAGCGTGAACGGTGACGGATCATTCATCGCACACGACGTGGTTCCGATATCCACGCCGGCAAGACACTCGTCCATGTGATCGGTGCTGTTGACGACCACACCGCACGTACCCAGGAGCTCCGCGTGCACCTCGTCCATGTCGTAGCCCCGATACACGGAGTTGCACGGAATCAGCGAAACCGCACTCGCCCCGCGAGCAATCAGATTCAGCAGGCGCGCGTTGTAGTCGGGCGGGGTGCCGAGTCCGATCAGCTGGCGCTGGGTCCACGTGCGACCGCGGTGCATGGTCGCGTAAATGCCGCGCGTGTAAGGAGGCTGGCCGGGGTAGCCGAGATCGGCATCGTAGCGGCTGCTGTCCCAGTCCCGAGGCGTATAGAGCGGCTTGACCGGAATTCCGGAGCGGTTGGCGACGGGCTGGTCGGCACCGATGGCAGCGGCGTACTCGCGCTGCCATGCATCCGCGCCGGTCGCGGGCTCGAGGGCTGAAGGATCGAGTGGCTTGTTCATGATTTTTGCTCCCCGCCGCGCCGCGCACTGCCGTCGAGGCGTCCGGCGATAGCGCCGTCCTCGTTCGGCAACTCGGGTGCCGCGCCGCTCGCTAACGGTGCGTCGAATCGGGCTGACTTGCTCGCGCGCAATGGCGGCACGATGGCGCGAATGTGGGTGGAGATATCGTTGAGCGGCGTGCCCGGATGGAACACTCGCGATACACCTGCCCGCAAGAGCATGGCCTCGTCGTCGTCGGGCACGATGCCGCCGACGATGACGGCGATATCGTCGAGCCCCGCCGCGGCGAGTGCCGCCATGAGCTTCGGCACGATGAGGTGGTCGGTGGCGAGCGAGGAGACTCCGATCACGTCGACGTCCTCCTCGAGAGCGAGCTTCACCACGGCCGGAATCTCCTGCCAGGGAGGGGTGTAGATCACCTCCATGCCCGCATCCCGGAGATGGGCCGCGACGACGCGGCTGCCCCGATCATGGCCATCGAAGCCGATCTTGGTCACCAGTACCTTTGGAATGATCATCGTCGTCAATCGAAACTGCGCTACCGGGAATCGTTCGGGGGCGCGGTGGGCGCCGGTTCTCAATCGCCGAGGGTATCGGAGGCTCGCGGTGAGCGCCAGCCTGCGCTTTGCAACGCCCTGCGCTGTACACCACCTCCGCTCCGTGAGCGTCCGGACGCCGGCCGAACTGCATTCCCGCTGGGTGCAGGGTTCCGATAGAATCGAGCGCCCGTGCAACCCACGCGCCCACAGAGCGCAGCACGCATGCAGTCATGGAGCAGGAGAGGAGGAGATGGAGCAACGGCTCGACACGTTCCCGCGTCTTCTGCTGCACCATGCAGCGGTGCGCGGCGATCACCCCGCCATGCGCGAGAAGGATCTCGGCATATGGCAGGTATGGACGTGGCGGCAAGTCGCGGCAGAGGTGCGCGCGCTCGCCTGCGGGCTAGCCGCGCAGGGCTTCCGCCGCGGCATGCATCTTGCGATCATCGGTGACAATCGGCCGCGCCTCTACTGGTCCATGGGTGCGGCGCAGGCGCTCGGCGGCATTCCGGTGCCGATGTACCAGGATGCTCCCGCGGCCGAGTTCACCTTCGTGTTGAACGACGCCGAAATCGCGTACGCCATCGCCGAGGACCAGGAGCAGGTCGACAAGCTGCTCGAGGCCATGCCAGCTGTCCCGACGCTGGAAC
>JALYXY010000123.1 GCA_030946875.1 Pseudomonadota bacterium
CCGTCATGGAACTTGACGTTCTGGCGGAGCTTGAAGCGCCACACGGTAGGTGCGGTCTGGGACCATGACTCGGCGAGCTTCGGCACGAGCTCGAGCGTGCGCCCGCGCCCGACGAGCGGCTCGTAGATGTTGCTCAGGAATCCGAGCAGAAAGGTTTCGTTGAGGAAGTAAGGATCCATCGACGAAACGTCACCATTGTTCGCCCACTTGAGCGTTTGGGCCGAAGTGCCAGTCGTGCACGCGAGCACCGCCGCGGCGGCAAGTGCACCGGTCCATCGTTTGAGCAGCATCGTGGTCTCCTGGGAATAGCCGAGCAAATGAACTTCACATGGCGCCTGGTGCGCCCATGGGTGGGGGCTCGACGCGCTGACGGGTCGAGGTTGGCAGAGCGTAGGGGTGCCGCGCCCAATCGTCAACACATCCAACTGACTTCAGGCGGCGCGCTCCACCCCGAGACGGGCGATGATCTCGTCGACCGTCATCACATCCCCGAAGCCGCGGATGAAGGTCGAGAACGCGACCAGGTTGTCGGTGTCGCTGCGGCCGGCATTGGCGTCGGCCACCATGATCGTCTTGAAATTCGCGAATGCGGCATCGCGCGCGGTCGATTCGCAGCATACGTTGGTGACCGTGCCGGCAACGAGGACGGTGTCGCGGCGTTGCGCGCGCAAATGCGCCTCGAGGAGGCCGCCACTCCCGGAAAAGCCGCTGAAGTTGGTCTTGCCCACCATCATCTCGCCTGTCTTGTAATCGAGCTCCGGCCACAGCGCCTGGCCTTCGTGACCCGCGCCGAAGATCGTGCGAAAGCGCTCGCCTGCCTTTGCGCCGAGCACATGGTCGAAGAACACCCGCCATTGCACGTCGGCCGCTGGGTCGAGGCACCAGCTCACCCAGACCACCTCGCCCCCCGAGGCACGAAGTGCGCTCGCCAGGCGGTTGATGGCAGGAACAATGTCGCGCGCGGCGGGGAGGGCCGTGGGCCACCGCGGGTCGAGGAAACCGTTCTGCATGTCCACCACGACGAGCGCGGTACGTGTGGCATGGATGCGGTCGTAGCAATGCAAGGTGCCGCGCCGATCGACGATCTGCTCGACGAGGGCATCGGGGAATGGATAGCTGCGCATGGTCCAAGCATAATGGAGGCGCGCCATCGCGTCACCCATCCCTGGAGAACATCATGCATCGCTGCATCGCGCGTGCCGTCGTTCCGCTTCTCTTCGCCGCAGGATCTGCGGGTGCGCTCGCGCAGAACGTCAAGATCACGCCGCTCGGCTCACATCCCGGCGAGCTTTGCGCACGCGACCGCGCCACCATCTTCGAGGATCCCACGGGGGTTCGCATCCTTTACGACGCCGGTCAGTCCGTTACAGGAGGGCAGGACGATCGGCTCGGCGACATTCATGCCGTGCTCCTGAGCCATGCGCATGGCGATCACATCGGGGATCAGCGCCTCAAGGCACTCAATGCCGGAACGTGCGAAGCGCCGGAGGTGCTGTCCGCTGCGCCCAACTCGACGACGGCGGAAATCGCCGCCGCGAAGAATGCTGCAGTGATCATGGTGGTGCCGCTTGCGAACTTCATCGGTCGCAAGATCGAGGCTATCCGCGGCCGCCCCACGGCGGCGTGCCCTCAGACCGGCAACGATCTCGTGCCGCCGTTCGCGGCGTCCTGCCTTGCGACGGTGCAGACCGGCGGTACACGCACGCTGCGGGCCAAGAACGCGTCGCGTGGCGTGGAGATCATCACCGTGCCTGCAGCCCACGACAGCACGGTGCCGCGAGAACTGCTGTCGGAGAGCACGCGCAAGGCGCTCGAATCCGACAACGTGAGCATCATGATCGGACCCCCGAGCGGCTACGTAATCCGCTTCACCAACGGTCTCGTCGCATACCTCTCAGGTGACACCGGGATGCATGCTGAGATGAAAACCGTGGTCGCGGACTACTACAAGGCCAATCTGATGATGCTGAACCTCGGGTCCAGCGCCGTGACACCGGCCGACGCCGCTTACATCAGCAACGTGCTGGTGCGCCCCGCCTCGGTCATCGCATCACACGTGAACGAGGCCGCAACCGCAGACGGAAAGCTTCGTAGCGCGTCACGCACGGCGCAATTTGCCGCGCTCGCCGAGGGGAGGAGGGTGTATCCAGCGCTCGGCGGCAAATCGATGGAGTTCGACGGCGCCGGCAAATGCGTGACCGGCTGCCAGTAAAGCTCAGGGACGTGGCGCCCGCGCGTGCCACCGCGTCGGGCGAAGGGCCCGATCGGCCCAAGGACCGAGCGCAGCGACGTTGCCCGCGGGCCAGCGAACAGGTCCAGCGGTCGTCGCTGGCCTGTAGGGCGCGCTCACAGTCGAGCCGATGACGAAGAACCCAGGCGCAAGGATCGGAGCCACCGCGCTGGCACAAGCGTCGTACATTGAATCACACGCGGGTGCCTGCGTCGCTCCATAAGCCGCGAAGCTGCTCACGACCGGCACGACGATGGTTGTCACCGGGGGTGCCAGCTCAGCGAGAGTCGGCACCGGAGGCCGTTGCGAAGCCGCTGATGCCGCGTTCTCGAGCTCGCGCACACGTTCAGCGAGCAAGCGAAGCTCGGCCTCTCGCTGCATGTCGCGAGTGGGTGCGGGTGGCGCGGTGGTCACGCGCACGAGCTGCGCATCCGCCGGCGGAGCGACGTTGCTGACGTTGGTGGATCCGCTCGCATCGACCCACGTGTAGATGTCCGCCCATGCGGGCTGCGCAAGGGCGCACAGCACGACGAGGCGCCCCACGTTGCGTACCTGGCGCAGTGTTCCTCCTTCGGGTGCGGGTCGCCTGTCGCAACTCATTGGATGCGGGTCGGACAAGCCGTTCCAGTGGCGGTTCCGCGCGGGCCAGCATGGCACCTTCACGAGAGCTGCTCCTCGGGACCATAGGGCACCCGGCGGAACGGGTGCGCGCGCGCAAGTGCCTCATCCAGATCGACGCCGAGGCCCGGCACCGTGGGCACTTCGAAGCAGCCATCGACGAGCGCTGGCGCAGTTCCGCTTACGAGGTCGAAATACAGCGGACTCTCGCCGACCTGGAGCTCGAGGAACGGAATGTCCGGCACGCACGCGGACACATGCAAGCTGGCGTAGGTGCACACGGGCCCCGTGGGATTGTGTGGCGATGTCACCACGCCATTTGCATGCGCCAGATTGGCGATCGCGAGCGTAGGCCTGCTGCCACCGGCATACTTCACGTCCGGCATGATGACATCGAGCAGCGGCGGCTCGATGAAGGGTCGGAAGCCGTCGATCGACGACTGCGTTTCGGCGCCCGCGAGACGCATGCCGAGGGCGTGCAGGGCTTCACGCAATCTTCCCAGAGCACCGTGCCACGAGGGCGTCTCCGGTACGGGACACTCGAGCCAGAAGAGACCCGCAGGTGCAAGCCGCTTGGCGACCGCCAATGCCGTCGGCTCGTTGAAGCGCCAGTGGCAGTCGACCATGAGCTCCACGTCGACTCCGATGGCCTTCCGTATCGCGAACACACGCTCGACGCCGATGTCGATCGCACGTTGAGCATCGCGCGTTGCAAGCTCCGCGCGGCGGACGCCATCGAAAGGCGCGATCTTGACTGCGGTGAATCCCTGCGCAACCGCACGTTGTGCCGACTGCGCACACCCATCGGGCGTGCGATCGATGGTCGCCCGATTGATGTTGGCGTACATGCGCACTGCGTTGCGTTTCCTGGGGCCGAGAAGCGCATTCAGCGGAACCCCCAGCGCGCGAGCCTCGGCATCCAGCAGGGCCTGCTCGATGCCGCTCCTGATCGAGCTCGAGATCAGGCCGCCAGGCGACTGCGAATGCGTACGCAACATGACCCGCGCTGCATCGAGCTCGTGGCCCGCGAGATCCTCACGCAGTGTGTCCAGGTAGGCAAGCATTGGGGATTCCCAGCCGTTGAGCGATGCTTCGCCGTAACCATGCGTGCCGGTATCGAGGCGTACCTTGAGGAAGAACCAGTTGGTTTTGGCGCTGACGTTGACGATCAGCGGCTGGATGTCGGCGATGCGCATGTCGGTTTGACCGGTCTAGGCGCACGATACTAAACTCCTGCGCTCCCTTCGAGGCCAAACAATGAAAACGACCGCAGCTCTTTGCACCGCGCTCCTCCTAACGCTGCTCGCGCCGTTGGCGGTGGCGCAAAGCTTTCCGGCGAAGCCCATACGCATCGTGGTTCCGAGCCCCCCGGGTGATGGATCCGATCTCATTGCGCGCGCCATCGGACAGAAGCTGACCGAGGCCTGGGGGCAGCCGGTGGTGATCGACAATCGGCCTGGAGCCGGTGGACGCATCGGCAGCGAGGTCGCGGCGAAAGCGGCGCCCGATGGCTACACATGGATCATGGCCAACGCGGGGTCGCACGGAATCAACGCGGCGATCTATGCCAACCTTCCGTTCGATGTCGAACGCGATTTCGCGCCCATCACCCAGGTCATGCGATCGCCCAACGTGCTGGTGGTGAGCCCGTCGCTCAAGGTGGACACGCTGCAGCAGTTCATCGCACTGCTCAAGGCCAACCCGGGCAAGTTCAGCTACGGTTCGGGGGGCAACGGCAGCTCGGCGCACATGTCCGCGGAGCTGTTCAAGCTGATGGCGGGTGTCGACGTCGCCCACATCCCGTACAAGGGCGCGACCCCGGCACTCACCGATCTCATCGCGGGTCAGATAGCCATGTTCCTCGGCAATCTGCCGCCGGCGATCCCTTTCATCAGCAATGGTCAGGTGAAAGCGCTGGCCGTCACATCGCTCAAACGGTCGGTCCAGCTGCCCAACGTGCCCACGCTCGACGAAGCAGGGCTCAAGGGTTTCGAGACGATCGCGTGGTTCGGCCTGCTTGCACCTGCCGGAACGCCGAAGCCGATCATCGAAAGGATCCACACGGAGATGGTGCGCATCGTGGCGCTGCCTGACATCCGCGAGCGCATCGCGGCCCTTGGCGGCGAGCCATCAGTGAACCGGCCGGAGGAATTCGCGGCGATCATCCACAACGACGTGGTGAAGTGGAACAGGGTCGCAGCTGCGGCTCACGTCAAGGTCGATTAGCCATCGCGCGCGTCGGTCGCGGATTCATCCGTGAAATGCTCGCGCAGCGCGAGCGCATCGGCGGCCGCGGCGCCTGAGGCAGTGTTGTCGAAGATGCACCAGACCTCGCGCGCATGCAGCGCTGCGGCTTTCATGCTTCCGGCAAGCGCCTGAAGCGCCGTGGCGTCATACGACGAGTAGTACATGCGCGGTGAGCCGTGCATCCGCCAATACGCCAACTCAGTTGCGCCGCCGGGGCGCGCCGCTTCGGCCACACGTGCCGGATCAGCGGCCACACGCGCTGCCGAAAAATGTTCGAGCAGGGCCGCTGCTGGTGCGGTGAACCAGCTCTCGTGCCGGGGCTCCACCGCAATCAGGCCCGAGTAGCGTTCGCGCAGGGACGTGAGGAACGCGCTCGCCACATCACCCTCGAGCACGAGGCTCGGCGGAAGCTGCACCAGGATGCAGCCGAGATGCTGCCCAAGACCGCTCACCTGCGCGAAGAATGTGTCGAGCATGGCGTCTGTTCCGACCAGCTTCGCAACGTGTGTCATCGCCTTGGGCAGCTTCACGCAGAAGCGAAACATGTCCGGAACGATTGCCGCCCAGCGTTCGTAGGTCGCGCGTGCGTGGGCGCGATAGAACGACGAATTGATCTCGCTGATTCCGAAGACGCGGGCGTAGCGCGCCAGATGCGGTCCTTCGCCCGGAAAGCTTTCCTGCACGGCGCGTGGCAGCGCCCAACCCGCCGTTCCGATGAAGGATGTTCCGCGCGAGGGTGTCAAGGGATCCTCGACGCATGACGCATGGTGCGCCGGCCCGTCAGTCTTCAGGCAGCTCGTCGCTGATGACGGTGAACTGCTTGAGCGTGTTGGCGCCGAACGTGGTGGTGATCGCGACGTCGGCGGCATCGCGTCCGCGCGCAATCAGAATGCGTCCGATCCGGGGGTGCTTGTGTCGCGCATCGAACGTGTACCAGCGCCCGTCCAGATAGGCCTCGAACCATCCGGAGAAGTCCATCGGCGAATCCGAGATGGGGACCCCGATATCTCCCATATAGCCCGTGCAGTAACGCGCGGGAATGTTCATGCATCGGCAAAGCGTCAGCGCGAGGTGCGCGAAATCGCGACAGACCCCCTGTCGCTCCTCGTGCGCGTCGTGGGCGGTCTTGGAGGAGCGCGCATACGCGTACCCGAAAGTGACGCGCTCGTGGACGTACTCGCAGATCGCCTGCACCCGCTGCCACCCCGGAGCCGTGCTGCCGAAGAGTGACCACGCCATGTCCATCAGGCGATCCGTTTCGCAGTAGCGGCTCGCGAGGAGGTACAGGAGCGCCTCGTCAGGAAGCTCCTCCACGGGTGTCTGCCGCGCGTGCAGCGCCACGACGTCAGCCTCGCCGCTGTCGCGGATCACGGCATCGGCCCAGATGCGCGTCTCGCCTGCAGGCGCAAGGATGCGCGTGCACCAGTTGCCGTAGATGTCCCGATAGCCGGTCATCGGCAGCGATGGCGAGGTCATCACGTGATCCGCGCCGAGAAGGTCGCCGACCCGCGAATAATGGACGTTCAGCATGAGGATCATGAACGTCGGCTGCGGGCACTCGTACCTGATGTCGTATCCAATGCGTATCTTCATGTTCGGCTCCGGGGCGAATGCTGCAGCAGATCGCCGATGGACTCGATGATCTCGCGGCGCAGCGTGCGCCAGTGTTGTCCTCCAGCGCGTGGATGCTTTTGGTTGACCTCGAGCTCCACCCCCACGTAGGCATGCTCGGGAAAAAGACGGCGCAGGTAAGTCGTGAGACCGTCGTTGTAACCGCGATACGGGTAATTGCGGCGAACGCGCAGGGGGGCGATGCGCGACCCGAGGCTCGCGCTCCAGGTTCGACAGAGGCGACGCTCCTCGACGCGCTTCGGGTCGTACAGGATGCCGACATCCGCGGTGCGCGTTTCACCGGCCAGCACCGGGGTGAAGGAGTGCGAGGAAAGGTGAAATACCGCCTCGCATCTGTGTACGGCGGAGCGAACGGTTTCGAGCACCTCGCGCCGAAAGGGCTCGTAATGGCGCGCGATGATTCGCGCCTTTTGCGCCTCGGGAAGCGCACGTGTGCGATCCGAATAGAGTGCCCGGTGTCCGGGCGATCGATTGAGCTCCACCAAGAGCCGGCTCACCGTCGAGGCGACAAGAGGCGCCTTGAATTGGCGCGAGAGCTCCTGCGCCAGCGTCAGCGCACCGAGATCGAATCCAAGGTGCGAGGCAAGCCGCTTCTCGTCACCGCGGAAGAGCGCACGGTACTCGGCAGGAATTCGGTTGCCTCCGTGCTCGCAGGTGACGACGAGCGTCCATCGGGAGCGGCGGCGCACGGAGGCGGCGCTCATTTCCAGTCGAGCTCCGGCAGCTTCGAGAACACCTCGCGCGTGCCTTCGCTCCATGCCTTGCTGAGTGCATCCACATACGGATCGTGATGCTCGAAGCGCCGGCGCATGGTGACCTCGAGCGAATCACGCTCATAACAAAGAAGATCGATCGGCATTCCCACCGAAATGTTGCTGCGCATCGTGGAATCGAACGACACCAGCACGCATTTAGTTGCGTCGGCCAGATTGGTCCTGCGCGTGATGACGCGATCGATGATGGGCTTTCCGTACTTGGCTTCGCCGGTCTGCAGAAACGGCGTGTCTTCACCCGCTTCGATGAAGTTGCCTTCGGCGTAGATCCGGAAGAGGCGCATCGGCTCGCCGGAGATCTGACCACCGACGATCAGCGATGCGTTGAACGACAGATCGCTTTTTTCGAGATACTTGCCGTCGCGGTCCTCGACGGTGCGCATGACGTCCGAGATCCCCATCACCACGTCGAACATCGTGCGAGCGGCATACAGGTTCCCGGGACCGTTCTCCTCGGCATGCTGCTTGAGCATGCTGATGACGGTCTGGGTACCGGCGAGATTGCCGGAGCTCAGGAGAACGATGACCCGGTCCCCCTTGCGCTCGAATACGGTCATCTTGCAGAATTTCAGGACGTTGTCGAGACCGGCGTTGGTCCGCGAATCGGATGCGAAGATCATTCCATCGTCGAGGAGAACCCCCACGCAATACGTCATGCCGCTTCTCCAGATAAGGGTTCGTTACGTCGCGCCGGCGCTTCGCCGAGGATCTCGAACTCGGAGCAATGCGCGGCAATCTCGCCGAGCTCGGCCTTGTTCGTCGCGTTTCGCCACTCGCCCGTGCCTGCATCACGAAAGCGGAATGCGTGAAGCGATGCGTGTGCCGCATTGCCTGCGGGCTCCCCCGGGTCCATGCGCCTGACCGTTGTATCGAACGCGAGAAGAGAATGCGACGCACTCGCCCGCCCGATGATGGGCGCCGCGACGTGCGGCTCAGCGGCGCAGGCGAGCGGGATGTGGCCCTCCGCCGTGAGGAGCCCCGAGGTCACGTCCATGCCGACCCACCCTGCGCCGGGCACGTAGGCTTCACACCACGCATGAAACGCCGCCGAGTCGTGCACGGGTGCCGCCGCATGGTGCTCGGTTGCATCGGAACCTGCTCGGGAATCATCCCCAACTTTGGATGAAGCGAGCTGCACGAGGTAGCCCGACACGAAGCGGGCCGCGAAGCCGCAGTGCCGCAGGATCTCGACCAAAAGCCACGCCGAATCGCGGCACGACCCGCGAGCATCGCCCAAGGTCTGCTGGCCCGGCTTGACGCCGGGTTCCATCCGCGTCTCGTAGTCGATGCCTGTCGAGAGCTCCTGGTTGATGCCCACCAGAACCTCAACCGTCTGCGCCTCGCCGACTCCAAACCGCTTCGCCACGCGATCAGCCCACGCTGCAACGCTCGCTGCCGCAGGGGCTGATGCCAAGTAAGGCAACAGCGCACGTCGCTCTTCGGGCAAGTACGTGAACGGAAACCGGTCGGCGTGCTCGGCGACCAGAAAATCGAATGGATTGACCGCTGCAAGCTGTGCCGTGAGGCGCACGTCGATCGCGAGCTCTTGGGCGGTGCCTTCGAAGACCGCACGTGCGACGCGGTTGCCATAGGCATCCTGCTGCCAGTGAATCGAATGCCGTGCACCGCGGATGGCAAGCGCATACGCCTCGATCAGCGTGCGCGCGTGCGAAGCCGGTCGCAGCCGGATCTCATGCGGAGAAAGATCGACCGGCCGGTCGTAGGTGTAGCGCGTCCGGTGCTCGAGCGCAATGCGAATGGCCATGCCGTGTTGTTCGTGGGTGAGCCGGTGCCGAGTGTGACGTCCGACGATTCAGGCCGTCAGGGCATCCGTGCCGAAAAAGCTCGCCTCGATATGCGCGCTGAGCTTGCCGGAGCGCGTGAGGAACTCCGTGAGGAATTCGTGCAGGCCTTCCTCGAACACGTCGGCGATGCGCCCGAACTGCAAGGCCGCGCGCATTTCGCCGGCGCGACGCAGCGTCTCCGATGAGTTGCCATTGCGCACCTTGCCGAGGATCGTATACACCTCGCCCAGGCAGAAGGCGAGCGAGCGTGGAATATCGTCGCGAAGAATCATGAGCTCCGCCACGCGCCTCGGCGTGATGGCATCCTTGTAGACCTTGCGATAGGACTCGAACGCCGACAGTGATCGCAGCACCGCCGACCATTGATAGTAATCCACCACGCCGCCGACATCGCGCACCGACGGCAGGAGCACGTGGTATTTGACATCGAGGATACGTGCCGTGCTGTCGGCGCGCTCGATGTGGGTGCCGAGCCGCGTGAAATCGTAGGCATCATCGCGGCGCATGGTTCCGAACGTCACGCCGCGCAGGAGGTGGCTGCGTTCCTTGACCCAGTCGAACCATGGCGAGGGCGCATGAAGCACCCGATTCTCGTCGATCGCGGCCACCTCGAGCCAGGATGTGTTGAGGACCTCCCACATCTCGCTCGTGATGGCCCCACGCACTGCGCGGGCACTCTCCCGGGCCTTGCGGATGCAATAGCAGATGGAGGTCGGATTGTCGGGGTCGAGCGCGAGAAAATGCATCACATGTTCGGCATTCACGCTCCTGTGCCGGTCCGAGAACGGAAACACCGATCCCGTGATGTTGAGGGGTGCAAACCATTCCTGGTTGAGGAGATCGCTATCGGTGGGCAGCAGCGACAGCCGATAGGTGACGTCGAGAATGCGCGCGGTATTCTCGGCGCGCTCGATGTAGCGGCTCATCCAGTACAGGTTGGAAGCGGTGCGCGAGAGCATCAGTCGACCACCCAGGTGTCCTTGACGCCCCCGCCCTGCGATGAATTCACGATCAGCGAGCCTTCGCGCAGCGCTACGCGGGTGAGGCCGCCCGGCACGAGCTGCACGTCCCGGCCCGAGAGCACGTACGGGCGCAGATCGATATGCCGCGGGGCGATGCCACTGTCGGTGAATGTCGGCACGACGGACAACGAGAGCGTCGGCTGTGCAATGTAGCGATGCGGCTCGGCGATGATGCGCGCGCGATACGCCTCGCGTTCGGCGGTCGAGCTCGTCGGGCCCACCAGCATGCCGTAACCGCCGGAGCCCTGAGCCTCTTTCACCACGAGCTCGGCGAGATGCGCGAGCGTATACGCAAGATCGTCCGGCTGCGAGAGCACGTAGGTCTGCACGTTCTGCAGGAGCGGCTTTTCCCCCAGATAGAAGTCGATCATCTCCGGCACGAATGGGTAGATCGACTTGTCGTCGGCGACACCGGTGCCGAATGCATTCGCCACCGTGACGTGACCGGCCCGATACGCGGCCATCAGGCCGGGAACGCCGAGCGTCGACTCGGTTCGAAAGGCGAGAGGGTCGAGATAATCGTCGTCGATGCGCCGGTAGATCACATCGACCTTCTGCGGCCCCTGCGTGGTGCGCATGTACACCATGTCGTCCCGTACGAAGAGGTCCTGCCCCTCGACGAGCTCGACCCCCATCTGCTGGGCGAGGAACGCATGCTCGAAATACGCGGAGTTGAAAGGACCGGGCGTCAGCACGACGATGGTGGGGTCACCTGTCTCGTGCGGAGCGACCGTGCGCAGCGTGTCGAGCAGCATGTCCGGGTAGTGGTCGACGGGTAGGACGCGTTGCTGTGCGAAAAGCTCGGGGAAGAGCCGCATCATCGCGCGCCGATCCTCGAGCATGTACGACACGCCGGACGGTGTGCGCAGGTTGTCCTCGAGCACGTAGTACTCGCCGTTCGCATCCTTCACGACGTCGATGCCCGCGATGTGCGCGTAGATGTTGCCCGGCACCTGAACGCCGATCATCTCCGGGCGAAACTGCGGGTGCGATTCGATGATTGCACGCGGTACGCGGCCGGCCCTGAGGATGTCCTGGCCATGGTAGATGTCATGGAGGAAGAGGTTCAGCGCCTTCACCCGCTGCCGCAAGCCGTCCGCGAGCCGGGTCCACGCCGCTGCGGGAATGACGTGCGGAATGATGTCGAAGGGGATGAGCCGCTCGCGCCCGGCGGATTCGCCATAGACAGCGAAGGTGATGCCGAGCCGGTGGAAGAGAAGATCCGCGGCCTGGCGGTTCTGCGCGATCTTCTCGGCAGGCGTTCGGGCGAGCCATTCGGCGAACACGCGATAGTGATCGCGGGGCTCACGGGCCCCGTCGGGATACATCTCGTTGTGGCAGGGCCTGAGGAGCATCTGTGCGGTGTCCAGGCCGGAGTTCAGGCGGAGTTTAGCAACGCACGTGCCACGGGGCCAGCGCCAGGGTGCGGACTGCATCGGAACG
This sequence comes from Pseudomonadota bacterium, assembly GCA_030946875.1. Lineage (GTDB taxonomy): Bacteria > Pseudomonadota > Gammaproteobacteria > Burkholderiales > Casimicrobiaceae > CAIWHR01. The sequence goes on from JALYXY010000123.1 coordinate 11,771, forward strand.
TGCCGCGCGCACCGTGTTGGCGCACCCGCACGTTCGAGGCACTATTTTCGCGCCGAAGCGCGCGAGCACGCGGTCATGGTGCCACTCGTGCAATACACCGTTGCAGTGTGCGTCGGACGCGTATCATGCGCCCTTTTCCCACCTGAGCCGACCATGCGCTTGTCGCGCCTCCTGTTCTGCCTAGTCATCCTCGCACCGGCTGCCGCCGCGCAGTCCGACGCGGATCGCTGGAACCTTACGGACCTCTTTCCGGACGTGGCGAGCTGGTCCCGGGCGGCCGATCAACTGGAGCAGGACCTCGCCGGCCTTGCAGGCTGCAAGGGCCATCTCGCCGATGACGCGGCGACCCTCAAGCGCTGCTTCGATCAGCAGACGGATATGGCAAAGCGGCTGAACCGGCTCTATGTCTACGCGTCCGAGATGCACAACGGCGACACCGGTGACACCGCGAATCTCGAGCTGCAGCAGAAGGCGCAGCTGATCTTCACGCGCCTGCGGGAGACCACGTCCTTCGTCGAGCCCGAGCTGCTGCGGGCCGGTCGCGAGAAGATCACCGCGCTCATGCAGCAGGAGCCCGGCCTTGCTGTGTACCGACAGCCGCTGGAGGAAGTCCTCCATCGAGCGCCCCATACCCTGGACGACAAGGGCGAGTCGCTGCTTGCAGCGTTCAGTTTCGCCGGCCGCGCCGGGGCATCGACCTACGGAATCCTCACCAACGCCGACATGCCATGGCCCACGATCAAGCTCGCCGATGGATCGGAGGCGAGGCTCGATCAGTCCGGCTACACGCGCCACCGCGAGGCGGCAAACCGCGAGGATCGCAAGCGCGTGATGGACGCGTTCTTCGGTGCGCTGAAGGGATTCGAGCGCACGCTCGGCGTGACCTACTACTCGAGCGTGAAGGAGGACGTGATGCGCTCGCGTGTGCGCGATTATTCGGACACGCTCGTCGCTGCGCTCGACGGCAAGCGCATCCCGCGCGAGGTCCACGACACGCTGATCCGTGAAACCAACGCCAACCTGCCGACGCTGCATCGGTATTTCAGGTTGCGCGCGCGGATGCTCGGCGTGCCCGAGATGCGCTACTACGATATCTATCCGCCGCTCGTCGCGAGCCAGCGCAAGTTCGGGCTCGACGTGGGCAAGCGGCTGATGCTCGAATCGGTTGCTCCGCTCGGCAGCGCCTACAGCGACACCTTGCGCGAAGCCGCCAATGCGCGCTGGATGGACGTGTACCCGCGGCCGCGCAAGCTTTCGGGTGCGCACATGAGTGGGGCGGCGTACGACGTACATCCTTACCTGCTCCTCAACTACAACGACGACTACGAGTCCGTGTCGACGCTCACGCATGAATGGGGGCACGCGATGCATAGCGTGCTGTCGAACCGGGCACAGCCATTCGCGACGGCCGGGTACCCGATCTTCATCGCCGAGATCGCATCGACCCTGAACGAGGCGCTGCTGCTCGATCACATGCTGAAGATCGCCAAGGACGACGACGAGCGCCTGCTCTATCTCGGCTCCGCACTGGAGCAGTTGCGCGCCACGTTCTTTCGCCAGGCCATGTTTGCCGAGTTCGAGCGCGACGCCCACGCGCGGGTCGAGCGGGGCGAGACCCTGTCCGGGTCGTCCTTGAGCCGCATGTACGGAGAACTCCTGCGCCGCTATCACGGCGAAGCGCAGGGCGTGGTGAAGATCGACGACACCTACACGATCGAGTGGGCGTACATTCCTCATTTCTACAACGCGTACTACGTGTATCAATACGCGACCTCGATCGCGGCGAGCAGCCTCTTCGCGGACCGCATCGTTCGCAAGGAGCCGGGCGCTCTCGACCGGTACCTGACCCTCCTTCAGGCGGGCGGCTCGGACTATCCGTACGAACTCGTGAAACGTGCCGGCGTCGATCTCGCCTCACCCGAACCGTACCGCGCTCTCGTCGGGCGAATGAATGCCATCATGGACGAGATCGAATCGATCCTGGCCCGGCGCGGTCGTTGACGCGTATCGATGCAGCGGGCGAATCCCTAAGCAGAGGCAAACACGATGAATCGCATACCCGTTTCGTGCGCTGTGTTGATCGCCGCCGTTTTTCTGGCGCATCCGGTGCTTGCGGAAGAGGCCCGTCCCGCTGAAGCGCAGGCCGGCACGAGCGCTGCGACTGACGCGACGGCACCAGCGCATCCGGGCAAGACGCTGCTCGCCGCAAAGTGCTTCCAGTGTCACAACGACGCCATGTTCCGCGACCAGCGCCAGGATCGCCGCGCATGGGAGGCGACGCTGTATAGGATGGTCGGACGCGGCGCGCTCTGGACCCACGATGAAATCCGCTCCATGTCGGATTACCTCGCCACCGACTACGGTCCCGGCGCGCCCAAACCCACCACGCGTCGCTGACCCGCGCGCGTTACTTCCAAGGAGCCCGCGTCGCGCGGGATGCGTCATGCAGGAACTCGTTGCCCGTTATCTTTCCCGTTCCATCTCGCGCCGCAACTTTCTGTCGTCTCTGGCCAAGGCTGGACTGACCACTGCGGCCGCCGAGTCGGTGCTCACCTCACTCGCTTCAGTCGCGTACGCGCAAGACGGTGGCGAGGCAGGCGAGCGTGGTGCGGCCGCGCCCTCGAGCATCAAGGTGTTCCAGGGCACCGCCGGCGCGTGCATGGCCGAGCAGCTGATCGCCTCGCGCGTCAAGTACGTTTTCGGCAACTCGGCGAGCGAGGACGCGCAGTTCTACGAAGCCCTCGTCGACCGGCCGCAGCTCAATTACATCCTCACGCCCCATGAAGGCCCCGGTGCCGCGATGGCGGCGGGTTACGTCAAGGCGTCTGGCGAGCCCGCCTTCGTCATGCAGGCGGGCGTCGTCGGCATGGTCAACGCGATGGGGCAGATGTACAACGCCTCGAAGGAGCAGACCCCGCTCGTCTTCTACAGCTACCGCACCGACCAGACGCGTCGCGCGGGACGCGACGGATTCGAGGAGGTCGCTAACCAGGAGCAGCTTGTCCAGCCGATCACCAAGTACTCCTGGCTCGCCCGCCGCGCAGACATGATCCCCGAGACGCTGCGGCGCGGCTTCAAGGCGGCGTGGACGCCGCCGTACGGACCGGCGTACGTGTCCTGGCATTCGGATTTCAACGACGAGCGCGTACGCACGGACGTGATCGCGCAGAACCAGTTCGATGTCCGCATGCGGGTTCGCCCGAATCCCACGGAGGTCGAGCGCGCGGCGCGACTCCTGCTCGGCGCCAAAATGCCACTGATGATCGTCGGCGACGAGGTATATCGGGCCAAAGCGTCGGCGAAGGCCGTCAAGCTCGCGGAGCTCCTTGGCATGCCGGTGACGCAGGCACGTCAGCTCTTCACGAATTTTCCCGAGAGCCATCCGCTGTGGGTGGGCAGCCTGCCTTCGGGCACGCTCAATTCGCTGACGTTCCCGCGCAATGCCGACGTGGTGATCAACGTCGGCAACAAGCTGCAGCACAACAGTGCGAGCCCGATCGTCGCCCGCGGACCCAAGTTCATCGACCTGCGGATCGACGCGATCAGCATGGGCAACGTGATGCCCACCGAGGTTCCGCTCGTGGCCGACGTCGCCTTTGGCCTCGACGATCTTATCGCGGCAGTGGAGGGCGTCATGACCCCTGCGCTGCGCGAGCAGGCGGCCGCCAGGGCGCAGGAGGTGCGACGGTTCTCCGAAAGCGCCAAGCTGTTGCGCGCGCAGGTCGTGAACAGTCCCGACTGGGACCGTGCGCCGATGATCGCCGATCGCGTGACCTGGGAGATAGCCCGATTCGCCGACCGCAACGCGATCATCGTGCACGAGGCGGGCGCGGTCGGTGTGCACAGCTTCAATTTCGATCCGAATGGCGGCAACGAGCTCTTCTTCTACTACGGCTCGCATCTGGGGTCCGGCATCGGCACGGCGGCGGGTGTGAAGCTCGCGCGTCCTGACCAGCAGGTGATCTGCATGGTCGGCGATGGCTCTTTTCTCTTCGGCCCGACGGCGTTGTGGAACATGGCGCGACTCGAGCTGCCGGTGATCACCATCGTCTACAACAACCACGCTTACGCAGGGCCGCACAGCCGCGTGATCTCGAACGTTCCGAGCGGCCGGATGGTCGAGACGGGTCAGTTCTATCACGATTATCTCGGCAAGCCCGACATGGACATGGCCTCGATCGCCAAAGGCTTCGGCGTCGACGGCGAGATCGCCCGCAATGCCGGTGAGCTGCGCGCTGCGCTGCTTCGCGCCGGCCGCGCGTCGGCCGAAGGCAAGCCCTATCTCATCGATGCTCAGGTGGCCCGCAATGGCGTCGCGTGGGCGGCCAACCCGTGGGTGCCGACGATCGCCGGAACGGGTCGTGGACGGGCCAGGGCGTGAGCCTCCTGTCGACGCGATCCCGGAACTGGATGCGTGGAGCCTGCACGGTTGCCATGTTCGCCACAGGCCTCGCCATCGCCGCCGAGCTGCAAGGTTCCGCCGAGTCCGGAGGCGAGCTCTATCGGCAGAATTGCGAGAGCTGTCACGGGCGCGACATGATCACGAGCAGCACGCTCGTCTTCGATCTGCGCAAGTTTCCGCGCAATGAAGCGGCACGGTTTCGCGCCTCGGTGTTGAACGGCAAGGGCGGCATGCCGAGCTGGAAGGACACGCTGTCGGACCAGGACGTCGCGGATCTCTGGGCTTACGTTCAGGGCGCGAGCGTTCGCCAGTAGCGCCTTTGTGTCGCCCGCCGCCGACCCGCTATGACATGGGGTTCGGTGGTGGCGGTGGGTCCGCAGGCAGCGGAATGAATTCGCCGTGATCGGCATCGGGCAGCTTGAACCGGCCGCCGCGCCAGTCGGCCTTGGCCTGCACGATGCGCTCGCGTGACGATGAGACGAAGTTCCATTCGAGATATCGCGCGCCCACCGGCTCACCGCCCAGGATCATCACAGCGCTCGCTTCGGTGGCGGTGAACCGGATCGCACTCCCGCGTCGAAGCACGAGCATGCGTCCGTGCTCGAACGCGGCACCCTCCATTTGGATGCGACCGCGCACCACATAGACGGCAGCCTCGCTGTACTCGCTCGCGTAATCGACGTTCGCGCCGGCTGCGCATTCGCAATGCGCGTAGAGGAGGCGCGAATGCGTTTGCACAGGTGCCGTCATGCCTCCCATCTCGCCGGCAATGATCCGCGTGCGCACGCCTTGCGTTTCGAGCACCGGAAGCTCGCTCGCCCCATGATGCGCGAACGAAGGCTCCGCCTCTTCATGCGACGTCGGGAGAGCAACCCACGCCTGCAGCCCGTGCAGGCGATCACCCTCGCGTCGGGCGCGTTCGAAGCGCTCCGAATGCGTGATGCCGCGACCGGCCGTCATCCAGTTCACTTCCCCGGGCACAATCGCCTGCTCGCTGCCCACACTGTCGCGATGCATGATCTCGCCATCGAAAAGATAGGTGACTGTCGCGAGGCCGATATGCGGGTGTGGACGAACGTCGACGCTGCGTGGAATGCCGGCGGGGAGATCGACGGGTCCCATGTGATCGAAGAAGACGAAGGGGCCGATCATCGCCCGTCGCGGGTCGGGCAACACCCGGCCGACCTCGAAGCCGCCGAGGTCGCGCCGCCGTTGTTCGATGACGAGTTCGATCATGGAGGGCGACGTTGCAGTGCAGGCGACGCAGCGCGACGCCACATGAGTGCGGGCATTACGCGGCGAATTTCGTCACGTTCGCCTCATCCCACCGGATACCGCTGCCAGCGGTGCTCGGGCATACCACATGGGAATCCTCGATCAGGAGTGGTTCCTCGAGAATCGGCGCGGCCCAGTCCACGTACTCGAGCCAGTGACAGGTCGGGGTCACGGCCAGAAGATGCGCGCTCACTTCAGGAAAGAGATGCGACGACATCTCGAGCCCGGCTCCTTGAGCGAGTGCCGCGGCGCGCATCCAGCCCGTCACCCCGCCAATCCGCTGCGCGTCGGGCATCACATAATCCGAGGCGCTGACGGCGAGTGCCTGCGCCATCTGCTCGGGACCCATGAAGTTCTCGCCGATCTGCACGGGCGTCTCCAGCGCCTGCGCGATGCGCGCGTGGCCGAGCAGATCATCAGCCCGGGTCGGCTCCTCGATCCAGGCGAGACCCCCTTCGCGATCGAGCATGCGCCCGCGGAGGATGGCCTGATTGACGGTCAGTGCCTGATTGAAATCGCACATCAGCGTAACGTCGGGCCCGATCGCGTCCTTGACTGCGCGCAGCACCTCGATGTCGGCCTGCGCAGAGGCGCGCCCAAGCCGCAGCTTGACCGCCGAGAACCCCTCTGCGACCAGCGCGCGGGCTTCGCGCGCGGCGTCCACGGCGGGCATGATGCCCAGCCCCTTCGAGTTGTACGCGCGCACCGGTCGCAGCATGCCGCCGAGCACGCACGCGAGCGGCGCATCGAGGTGCTGCGCGTGGGCGTCCCAGGCAGCCATGTCGATGCCGGAGAGGGCCATCAGCACGAGGTTGTGCACCCCGAGCAGCGTGTTCCTCTGGCGGAGCTTTTTCTCGATCTCGAATGGAGCGAGGGCATCACCGTGGATGAGCTCGGCCATTCCACGCACTACGGATGCCAGAGGTGCGAGGTTGCCGCGCGTGAACGCGAAGAGGTAAGCGCGGCCGGTGATGCCGGTGGTGGTCTCGAGGTCGATGAGCACGAGCGGCGCCTCGGTGATGGCGCCGCTACTCGTCCGCAGCGGCAGGCGCATGGGAGCGAGGACCGCGCGCACGACGACATCGCGCACTTCGGGCTTGGAGTCGCGCATGGCTGTCGGCCCTGAGATGTCGCCCTTAAGGCTTGACGAAGCGGAGTGCGAACTTGTCGGTCGGCACCTTCGGGCTGTTCGACGAGTCCTCGCGCGTGTCGGCGGGGTTGCGCAGGAAGTCCCCTGCTTCCTCGAGACGAAAGCCTGCCTCCGTGAGCTCGGCGCGCACGACGGCTTCGTCGATGCGGTGAAGCGTGCGTCCGGCACTCACGCCACTGCCGGGCGTTGCCGAATGATCCACCACCACGATGCGCCCGCCCGGCTTCAATGCGGCGAAGAGCTTCGCGTTCATGATCTTGCGATCCACGGGCAGGTAACTGATGTCGTGGTAGTTGAGGATCAGCGTGACGAGATCGAGCTTCGGCGCGTCGGGCGGTACGGGATCTTCGAAGGGGCGTGCAACGGCAACGAGGTTCGCCTGCGGATGATCGGCAAGGCGTTTGGTCAGTGTCGCGCCGGGTTGCGGCGCCTGCGCCCACACCATTCCGCCCTGGCCGACGGCGAGCGCGAGCAGTTGCGAGGTGTAGCCCCCTCCGGCGGAAACGTCGAGCACTTTCATTCCCGGGCGCACCCGCGTAAACGCCAGGAACTCCGCAGGATGGCGCGCGGTGTCCATGCGCCTGTCCTGATCCGTACGGACGGGATCGGCGATCGCTGCGGCATAGGGGTCGTTGGACGTCGGGCTCGTCGCGTCGGCTCCCGATGCGGTGCCGCCATACGCAGCCAGGCACACGACCATGGCGGCAAACCGGGCAATGTGCCCGACGAGCGAAGCTTGTTTCATGCGGACTCCGGTGCGTGAGCTACAAGTGTATGCCATCCGTCCTCGCGCCCGGCGCGGTGCTTGCAAAGGCCATGAACCCTCGGGTGGGCCGGCCTTTCCGAGCAGAAGCTGCTAACCTGCGGCTGTGACGGTGGCTTCCGTGCCGACACCAGCTCAAAACAACTATGAAGGACTTCGACGCAAATGGCGAATATCGGAACACTTCTGAAAGCGGAGATTGCGAGGCTTTCGCGCAGGGAAGTGCGCAAGGAACTGCAGGCCAGCAACAAGGCGTCTGCGCAGCACCGGCGATACATTGCGGGACTGAAGCGGCAGGTCGCACAGCTCGAGCATCAGATGGCGGCGCTCCAACGCCGCGTCAAGGTCGCTCCGACGACGGCCTCCAACGGTGCCGACGGCACGAATGGCGCCAACGGTGCGAATGGCACGAAATACCGGTTCGTCGCCAAGGGCTTTCGTTCGCATCGCGCGCGTCTCGGGCTTTCCGCGGCCGAGTGCGGCAAGCTGCTGGGCGTGAGCGCGCAGTCCATCTACAACTGGGAGCATAACGTCGCGGTGCCGCGCAGGGAACAGGTGATGCGCATCGCGGCGTTGCGTGCGCTCGGCAAACGCGAGGCGCGAGCCCGGCTCGAGCAGCTGGGCTCGTGATCGTAGCGCCCGCGTCGTCGATTCGCGCACGGTTCAGCGACGCGCGGTGAAGATCGCCACCTGGAACGTCAATGGCATTCGCGCCCGTGAAGCGCAGCTTTGCGAGTGGCTCGAACGCGATCGGCCCGACGTGGTGTGCCTGCAGGAGCTCAAGGCCGATCCGTCGCAAATTCCCGAGCGCTGCAAGATCGCGGACTACACCACTTGCTGGCACGGCCTGCGAGGTTACTCGGGTGTATCACTGCACGTTCGCAAGGGCGCTTTCGAATCCGAGCCTGAATTCAGCCATCCACCTTTCGACATGGAGACGCGCATCGTCGTTGCAGGGTTCGGAAACACGCTGATCGGCTCCGTTTATGTACCGAACGGTGGCAAGGATTTCGAAGCGAAAATGCGATTTCTGGCTGATCTCGTGGCGTGGACTGCGGAGGTGCACGAAACCGGGCGCGAGCTCGTCCTCTGCGGTGACATGAACATCGCCCGCAGCGACATGGACCTGCATCCGCGTGAGCGCAAGCCGGGCATGATCGGGCAAAGGCCGGAGGAGCGGGAGCTCTTCGAACGCATGCTCGGTGAGCGCATGGTTGATGTCGGGCGAGCCCTGAATCCCGATGATCCGGAAATGTTCACGTGGTGGGCACCGTGGCGCAACCTGCGTCAGCGCAACGTAGGGTGGCGCATCGACTACATCCTTGCCTCGAAAGCGATCGCCGCCCGGGTACAAAGCTGCACCGTGCTGGCCGAGGTCGGCACGAGCGACCACGCACCGGTGATGATGATCAGCGGATGAGCATGGGTCGGCAGAATTGCGTTCTTTCCCGCGGTGCAGGTGTTTGCTACAGTTGCACGGCTGTCGAATCGAGGAGACTCAATGCTGTCCGCGGAACGAATCGCCGCCGTTGTCAACGATCAGAAGGGCGAGCTCATGGCGCTGCAATGTCTGGTGATCTCACTGCTGCGCGCGATGCCTGCGGAGATGCAGGCGAAGGCGCTGGCCGAGTTCGACCGCGAGACCGTCATCGGTCAGGGGGTGCTTCGTCACTCCGAAACTCCGAAGGAAGTCGCGGAGGGCTTTTCGCGCTACGTGGAGCATCTGAACAAATTGCGTAAGCGTCGATGATCCCGCGCCAGTAGCTCGTGCGCGACTCATCGTCCGAATGCAGGAGTGGCTCTGTATCTTCAGGTGTTCCGCCGCTGAGCAGGTGGGCTGTGGTCATGCTGGAGCCTCGCAGGGTTGTGCGTTGCCTCCTGACGATGCCGGCCCGCCGGAGACTGACGCATTACCTGTCACTTATCGGCCGTCGCGCGCCATAGTTGAGATGCGCGCCGTGCCGCACCACCATCGGACCTGTCATGCGTGAGTACAAGATCGCAGCGATCCCCGGCGATGGGATCGGCGTCGAAGTGATCGCCGCGGGCCTCGAAGTGCTCGAGGCGCTCGCGCGCGTCGACGGCAACTTCAGGTTCGCGGTCGAGCACTTCCCGTGGAGCTCGAGGTTTTACCTGGAGCACGGCCATTACATTCCGCCGGGCGGGCTCGAGCGGCTCGAGCATTGCGACGCCATCTTCTTCGGTGCGGTGGGCAGCACCGATGTGCCCGATCACGTGTCGCTCTGGGGGTTGCGCCTGCCGATCTGCCAGGGCTTCGATCAGTACGCGAACGTGCGGCCCGCGCGCGTGCTTCCCGGGGTCTCCAGTCCGCTCAAGGACGGCACCGGCATCGATTGGGTCATTATTCGCGAGAACTCGGAAGGGGAGTATTCCGGCAACGGTGGACGCGTGCACCGGGGGCTGCCGGAGGAAGTGGCGACCGAGACGTCCGTTTTCACGCGCGCCGGCGTGCAGCGGATCCATCGCTTTGCCTTCGAGCTCGCGCGCAAGCGGCCGCGGCGCCATCTGACGCTCGTCACCAAATCGAATGCGCAGCGCTTCGGCATGGTCATGTGGGACGAGATTTTCTACGACGTCGCGCGATCGTTCCCGGAGGTCACCACCGACCGCGAGCTCGTCGACGCGGTGACGACGCGGATGGTGCGCAAGCCACAGAGCCTGGACGTGATCGTCGCCACCAATCTGCACGCCGACATCCTGTCCGATCTCGCGGCAGCACTCGCCGGGAGCCTCGGCATTGCGCCGACCGCAAACCTGAATCCCGAGCGGCGGTTCCCTTCGATGTTCGAGCCGATCCATGGCTCGGCCTTCGATATCGTGGGCAAGGGAATCGCAAACCCGGTGGCGACATTCTGGACCGCCGTGATGATGCTCGAGCACCTCGGCGAGCCGCAGGCAGCCGACCGTCTGATGCGCGCCATCGAGACCGTGACGGCAAGCGGGTTGTGCACTCCGGACCTGGGAGGCAGCGCGACGACGCGCGCGGTCACGCAGGCCGTATGTGACGCCCTGAGCGCCTGAGCGGGCGTCGTCCTATACTTGGCCCAAGCTGCGGTGTCCCCGCCAGCAGATAAGGCCACCCGAGGCGTCGCGGGACAGCGTCTACCTCGAGGGCGCGTCGGGTCTGCGCCGGTTCGCGCGCAGTCAACTCATTTGGATGGAGATGGACATGACGATACGCATCGGTGACGAAGCACCCGATTTCACGGCGGAGACGACGCAGGGCACGATCCGCTTCCACGAATGGATCGGCGACAAGTGGGCGATCCTGTTTTCCCACCCCAAGGATTTCACGCCGGTATGCACGACCGAACTCGGTTCCATGGCGGGACTCGAGCCCGAGTTCGAGAAGCGCAATACCAGGATCATCGGCCTCAGCAACGATCCGGTGACCGATCACTCGCGTTGGGCGAAGGACATCGAGGAGACCCAGGGTCACGCGGTCAAGTACCCGATGATCGGCGACCCCGACCTGCACGTCGCCAAGCTTTACGACATGATCCATCCGAACGCCAGCGGTGGTGCGCGCACCGCAAATGACAACGCCACCATTCGTTCCGTATTCATCGTCGGCCCCGACAAGAAGGTGAAGGCCATGCTCATGTATCCGATGAGCGCCGGCCGTAATTTCGACGAGGTGCTGCGTTTGCTCGACGCGTTGCAGCTCAACGCCAAGCACAGCGTCGCCACGCCGGCAAACTGGCGGCCGGGACAGGACGTCATCATTCCGACCTCAGTGTCCGACGACGAAGCGCGCAAGAAGTACCCGCAGGGGTTCAAGACCTTGAAGCCTTACCTGCGGATGGTGGGTCAGCCGCACTGAACAGCTAACCTACGCATTCGAGGCCATCACGTGGTGGCGGGCTGTCGGCGCGCAAAGTGCTGGCGGCCCACCATCGTGCAAACGACCTCACGGTTCTGGTTCAGCACGTCCCATGTGAACTTGACGGTACCGCGGGTGGGCGTCGACTGCGAAGGCGTCTGCTCGAGCACGGTCGAGCGCAAGCGCAGTGCGTCGCCGGGTCGTACCGGGCGCAGCCAGCGGAGCGCCTCGATGCCCGGTGACCCGATGCAGGAAGATTCGAGCAGATAACCGTCGCACATGAGCCGCATGGCGATGGCGCACGTATGCCAGCCGCTCGCGATGAGCCCGCCGAACGGAGTCATTCTCGCGGTCTCGGCATCGGTGTGATACGCCTGCGGGTCGTACGCCCGCGCGAACGCCACGATCTCCTGGGCGGAGAGGGCGCGCGCATCGCTCTCATAGCACCAGCCGACCTGAAAATCCTCCCAGTAGTACCTGAGCATGGGCTCCCTCGCTTGAAAGTGGGTCACGTGCGCCTCATCTAAGGGCGTGCGCGCGCATCGCGCAGCGCAGGCCGGCACCTTGCGGCCTGCCTGGGCACTTATGCCGGGCATGCGGCGTCAAACGTTGCATTTCACCACGGGAGGTATCGATGGGTCTCTTTGGTTCCAGGCCGGCACCGCAGCCGGAAAGCACGCCAGTGCGCGCGTCAGAGGACGAGCAGGCGATCGCGCGTTATCGCTACCTTCTCAAGACAGCGCCTCCGGAGGCCATCGAGCAGGCGCACGCCGAGGCGTTCGCGCAGCTTTCACCCGAGCAGCGTCGGCTGCTGCTCACGCAGCTCGCAGAGGTCACGCCTGTGGCCGAGCGCCCCGTGCTGGAGCGCGGCGGCAACGACCCGCAGGCGCTCGCGCGAATGGCGACGCGCGCCGAGATCCGACAGCCTGGCGCGCTCGAGCGCCTCTTCGGTGCAGGTGCCCCCGTTGCTGGAGGCATGCCGATGCGCGGTGGTATGCCCGGGTTTGGCAGCATGATGGCCGGCAGTCTTCTCGGGAGCGTCGCCGGTACGGTCATCGGAAGCACGATTGCTCACGAGTTCTTTTCGCATCACGGCGACGGCACCTCGGGCGTCGATCATGACAGTGCTTCAAGCCACCTCGCCTCGAGCGACGACTCTTCATCGTTGAGCGACAACGCAGTGGACACCGATCTCGATCCGGGGATCAGCAGCGATTTCGATGGTGGGTCTTTCGACAGTGGGTCGTTCGACGTTTAGACCGAACATGCGCCTGGCCCGGGCGCATGATCACCAGACTCACACATGCCGCGCCTGATCGCCATCGTTGCGCTCCTGCACGCTTACGTCGGCTGGCGTATCGTCCCCGATCTGCCCTGGGCCGTGGCGGGCACGTGGCTCACGGCAGGGTGGCTCTGCGTGTCGCTGCTGCTGATGTCGTCCGCATGGCTGGCGCGGCGGGGACATCGCGACCGTCGCGCCGACGTGCTGGCGTGGGCCGGCCTCCTCGCGGGAGGCCTCTTCTCCTCGTTGTTCGTCCTCACGCTGCTGCGCGACGTGGCGCTGGGAATCGTCGCGCTCTGGAATGCGCTGTCGATGCATCCGATTGCATTCGACAGCGTGCGCGAGGAGAGTGCCACCGTGGTCGTGCTTCTGGCGATCGTGTTCACGCTGGTGGGGCTCGTGAACGCCCGCCGTCTTGCACGCGTGCGGCCCGTCGACGTCGCCATCGAAGGCCTGCCGCGGGCGCTGCACGGCTTCCTGATCGCGCAGATCAGCGATGTGCATGTCGGCGCCACGATCAAGCGCGCTTACGTCGCAGCGATCGTCGATGCAGTGAACGCGCTGATGCCGGACATGATCGCAGTCACCGGAGATCTGGTCGACGGCAGCGTGCGCGACCTCTCGCCACACACGCAGCCGTTGTCACGCCTTGCTGCGCGTCACGGCAGTTATTTCGTGACCGGCAATCATGAGTACTACTCGGGCGCACACGCGTGGGTTTCAGAGCTGCGGCGCCTTGGCCTGCGCGTGCTGATGAACGAGCATGTGGTGCTCGAGCACGAGGGTGCGTCGGTCGTCGTTGCGGGTGTCACCGATTACGGCGCACATCACTTCGATGCTTCGCACCGCAGCGATCCGGGCAAATCGATCGCGGGTGCTCCGGCGGATGCGGGAGTCAAGGTATTGCTCGCCCATCAACCGCGCTCGGCGTTCGCCGCAGCCGAGCACGGCTTCGATCTGCAGCTTTCGGGCCACACGCATGGCGGCCAATTTCTGCCCTGGAATTTCTTCGTGCGGCTGCAACAGCCGTTCACGGCGGGTTTGCATCGCCTCAAGCACCTGTGGGTGTACACCAGCCGGGGCACGGGGTACTGGGGGCCACCCAAACGTCTCGGAGCACCCTCCGAGATCACGCTGGTGCGTCTCGTGTGCGCGGAAGGATGAGCGACGACGATGCACCGTTGAACGCGCCAGACTCATCGATCTCGCCGGCTCGTCTGCGAGGCCGCACCATTGCCATTCTCGAGAGCCGCGCCGGCGAGCAACTGGCGCGCGTGATCGAACGCCACGGCGGTCGCGCGCTCGCCGCACCGGCGTTGAGCGAGCTCCCCGAGATCGACGAAGGCAGGATCGCGGAGCTCGTGGCGCGCTGGTTAGCTCGTCCACCCTGTGCCTTCGTGTTCCAAACCGGTGTCGGCGCGCGTGCGATGTTCGAGGCGGTCGAGCGAGTGGCGCTCACGCGCGACCTGCTGCACGTGCTCGATCAGGCCAAGGTGTTCGTGCGCGGACCGAAGCCGACTGCGGCGCTGCGCGCGCGCCATGTGCGCATCGATCACCACGCTGCCGAGCCGTTCACCACCAACGAGGTGCTGCGTTCCATCGACGGCTCCGGGGTACCCATCGCCGGACAGGAGGTCGCGGTGCAACGCTACGGCGAGAGCAACGCCGCGCTGGACGAGGCACTCGCGTCGCGCGGTGCCCATGTAACCGAGGTCGGCACGTATCGATGGAGTGTCCCGCAGGACCGCGCTCCTTTGCTCGCATTGATCGATGCCCTGGAGCGCAAGGCAGTCGACGCCGTCACCTTCACGAGTGGTGTGCAGGCGAGCAACCTGTTTGCGGTGGCGAGCGACGCTGGCCGGACCGAGGCGCTGCGCCAAGGCCTGGGCGGCACGGTTGTGGCCTCGGTGGGTCCTGCCTGCAGCGCCACGCTGCAGAAGCTCGGCGTCCGGGTGGACTTTGAAGCGTCTCCCCCGAAGCTCGGCCCGCTGGTCGCAGGCTTGTGCGATGCGTTCGAGGGTGCACCGCCGCGCGCCTGACGTCGGCGTCCATGATATGCGCCCGACGCGTGCCTCCACGTAATTGCCATCCCGGCTACGTTTCGTTTATTCCGATGCGATCTTGCCGGGCCCTCGCGCGAGAACGTGAGTCGACAGTGACGTGTTGAGCGCCTTGACGAGCGCTGCATCTCCGCTCACGAACGCGCTCCATTTCAACTCGTAGCCGTTGCGCTTGCCTTTCGGCACGAGCTTGAAGCCTTCGGGCGAGACCGTGAGCGTGTAGCTTGCCGCTCCGATGTCGATCTCGCGTTTGAGAGGCGCCTCGAGCTTGGTGGTCATGTCTCCTCCTCGTTGAAGCCGCTCAACCTGCCGGTCGGTTCGCGCACATCAGCAGCTGCAGCAAAGTCGGTAATGCTTACCTGGCGATGCGCGCGGTTGCCGCCTATCGGCGACACCTTCAGAAATACCTTGAACGGGGCGTCAACTGTCTGCGTGCGCGGCACGTTTCACTTCGACCATTGCCAACCGAGTTCGATCGACATGACTTCCTCGTCCCTCATGGAACAACCGCTCGTCCGGCCGAAACGCCCCAAGCCGGGTTACGAGCCGATCTACGTATCCGACACCGAGTCATGGACCAGCGGTCGCTTCATCGACCACTTTCTGGCCAACAACCGTTTTGCGACCTCGCCCGCGAACCGCGAGCTCGTTCGCGTGGTGATGCGCACCTATCCAGGGCCGCGACCGATCATCGCGGCGGACATATCGGTTTACCTCCTCCACCATTTCAATCGACAGCCCGCAGGCTCATAACGTTGCATCGGGTGCGCGCGTGTTCAGAGTGTCGTCTACGTCGTAGGACCGTTCCTACGAAATGAGGCGGCAGATTCCGGTTGGCGCGCCCGGAGAGATCCGCGATCCTCGCCTCGAAAGATCGATCGAGGACACCCCACATGATTTCCCCCGGCGACTCGTCTTCACACCAGGACAGTGAGGCGATCATCCGTGAGCTTCGCATACGCGTCGGCCTGCTCCAAAGTGAGGTCGAGCAGCTTCGGCGCGAGCACGCGACCCTCAAGGCAGGCATCACCCACGACATCGTTGCGTTGGCTCGTCGCTACCTCGACACCGGCCGGCACCTCTCGGCTGCCGTGCGCAACGTGGACGGCGTGATTTTCGGCGGCTGGGATCGTGCGGAGCCGGCGAGCCCCGGCAGCCCCGACAGCGCGGCTGACCTGTCGTCCGCGGCACGCGATACGCGCACCGGCTAGGTCCGCACGATCTGCATCGCAGGCGCGCGCGCTGGAGCGGCGACGTGCTACGATGATCTGCGAGAGTGGCTCAGCGACTGCCGCCGCTCCGCGACGCGTGTACGTCTCCTCTCCTATTGGACGCCCGGCCTGCAGCAGCGCGCGTCCATCTCGACCTCTGGAACGATGGCCCGATCTCTTTTCGCTCGCCGGCTAGCCGCCGGCCCCCTGATGGCGACCCCCACGTGGCGGGCGTGGCTGGCCCTCGTCCTGGTTTCGTTTCTGCTCGACGCATGTGGCGGAGGCAAGTCCGCGGCGCCGCCGTTGCAAGTCAGCTCGACGGCCGGGGACGCGCAGGTCACCCTCACGTGGAACGCGGAGAGTGGCGTCGACTACTGGGTCTTCTATGCGCCGGACCCAAGCATCAGTCCGGATAATTTCGTCAACGTGCCGGGGGCCAAGGTCATTCGGGGGGCGACGCCACCACAGGTCATCGCGGGGCTCACCAACGGCGTCACGTACTACTTCACGATCAACGGTCGCACCAACAATGGGCCGGGCGGCTCAGGGTCACCCGTCGTATCCGCGACACCGCGACCTGCCGGATCGGTCTGGACGGTGGGGACCACGTTCACCACCAACAATGTCAATGCGACGACATTCGGACTTTCGGGATTCGTGACCGTGGGCACGGGGGGGCAGATCTTCACCAGCCCCGATTCCCGCACTTGGACGGCTCGGACCTCGGGCACCACGTCGGATCTCAACGCAATCGGCTACATCCAGGGGTCATTCCTGGCGGTCGGGAACAACGGCGTCACCGCGCGCAGCACCGACGGCGTCACGTGGGCCATCGTCGTTGCCGGCAGTCAGAATCTGTACGGGGTCGTGCAGCAGGGCACGGCATTCGTCGCCGTCGGGGCGGCAGGTGCAATCGTCACGAGCACCAACGGCACCGATTGGGTCGTGCAAAGCTCGGGCACGACGGTCAGCTTGCGGAGCGTCGCCTACAACGGCACCACTTACGTTGCGGTCGGAGACAAGGGGACGATCCTCACGAGCGGCGATCTCGTCACCTGGACCGCGCGCGCCTCAAGCGTCACGGCGACACTGCGCAGCGTCACGTCGGGTCTCGCCAAGTTCGTGGCGGTCGGCGAGGGCGGGGCCATCGTGACGAGCAGCGACGGCATTACATGGACCGCGTCAGTGAGCCCCACGGCTGACACTCTGGACGCGGTCACGGTGGGAAGCCAGTTCGTGGCGGTGGGCGTCAACGGCCGCATCATCACGAGCCCGGACGCGATCACCTGGTCTGTTGCCAACTCCAATACGCTCGCCACACTCCTGGGCGTCACCACGACAGGAACCGGCTACCTCGCTGTCGGCGTAGCGGGAACGAACCTCACGAGCTTCTGAGGCCGCCCGGGTCACGCCGCAATCGGATTCGGCTTCTTCTCCGGTTCGTGTCGCGGCTCAGCCGGGGTTGTCGGTTCCTCGAGTGGCTCGGTGACGGGGTCCTCCAGCGGATCTGCTGCCGGTGAGGTGACCGGGTCCAGCAGGGGATTGCGATGCTGGTGCGTGTTCATGGCAGCTCCTATCGATCGATAACGATTTCATCGGACCGTGCGCGTGAGATGCACACCATGATGTTGGTGGCCTGCTCGTCGTCGGTCAGCACGAAATCCCGGTGGTCGGCCTCTCCCGCGAGAAGGGTCGTCCGGCAAGTTCCGCACGTACCGCTTTCGCACGAGCTTGGCACGTCGTGACCGCGTGCGCGCAGCGCCTCGAGAATGGTGTCGTTCTTGCCAACCTCGATAACCTCCCCGGATTGCGCGAGACGCACGCGAAAGGGTCGGTCTTCGGCCGTATGCGTAGCCGCGGCATCAACGAAGCTTTCGAAGTGAATCGCCGCCGGGGACCAGTGCCCGGACATGTCGCGCACCGCTTCGAGCAGCGGTCGCGGGCCGCAGCAGTAGACGTGAGTCCCCGGTACCGGACGCTCGAGCAGTGTCCATAGATCGAAGGCGCGGGCGGGATCGCCGCCATCGTAGTGGAGCATCGCCTGGCCGCGCAGCTCGGGGGCTGACAGCTCTTCGCGAAACGCCGCCACCGCGGGTGAGCGATTGAGGTAGTAAAGCTTGAACCGAGGCCCTCCCGCGCTCTTGAGGTGCCGCACCATCGACATGATGGGCGTGATGCCGATGCCGCCCGCGAGGAACACGTACTGCTGCGCGCGCTCCGCCAGCGGAAAGTCGTTGCGCGGCGGCAGATGGGCGGGAAGCAGATCGCCGGTGCGCGCGTGGTCGACCAGACTCGCCGACCCGCCGCGCCCCCCGACTTCGCGTTTGACCACGATGAGATAACGGTCGCGCTCGGCGGGATCGTTGGCCAGCGAGTACTTGCGCACCATGCCGTTCGGTACGCGCACCTCGATGTGCGCGCCCGGGGTGAACGCCGGCAATTCGCCCGCGTCCGGGCGCTGGAGCTCATAGCCATGAATGCCCTCTGCCAGGGGCGCCGCCCGGGCGATGTGCAGCGGTGTGAAGTCGTCGTCGGAGGGCATCGATAGACTAACGCCTGTAGTGGTGCGCTTTGAACTTGCCTCGTGCCGCGTGCATCATTTTGTGACCTGTTCGATCCGCCTTGGGTTCACTCCATGGATTCGACGGCAGGAGCGACGTGATTCAATGTCGACGGCGTGATCGATGGCGTATCTTTCGGGCGGTCGGCGCGGCCAGGCAATTGCGATGCAGTAGCGGCGGCGGTACGTGCAAGGGGTCGCACCCAAGCGTAGCGCACCCGAAATGGTATGCGCACCGCTGACGTGCTGGCAACGACATCATGCACCTGGTAGGAGGTTGACGTGTTGACGAACGAAGAGAACGACTTGCTGTGCCGCGTCGAGGGTGACGCGCCGATGGGCCAGATCATGCGCCGGCACTGGATTCCGGCGTGCATGTCCGAGGAGGTTGCAGAACCCGACGGCACGCCGGTGCGGGTGCGCCTGCTGGGCGAGGACCTGGTGGCCTTCCGCGACAGCGAGGGGCGCATCGGCCTTCTCGACGAGCACTGTCCGCACCGCCGCGCCTCACTCGCGTTCGGTCGCAACGAGGAGTGCGGGCTGCGTTGTCTCTATCACGGCTGGAAGATGGACGTGGAAGGCAACGTGATCGAGATGGCCTCCGAGCCGAAGGAGAGCACGCTCATGGCCAAGGTCAAGCACAAGGCCTATCCGGCCCGTGAGGCCGGTGGGTTCGTATGGACGTACATGGGCCCTCCCGGCGAAATGCCGCCCTTTGCACCGCCGGCCTGGGCACCCTCGGACGACGTCCGCACCAGCATCGTGAAGATGAACGTGCGCTGCAACTGGGCCCAGGTTCTCGAAGGCGCCATCGACTCGGCGCACAGCTCGACCCTGCATTCGACCGACATGCCGCCTGCACGTGTCGACAGTGCGAAGGCGACGGCGACTGCGTGGCCACGGCCTTCGACGGACAAGGCGCCGCGGCTGCAGGTGCAGGTCACCGACTTCGGTTTCCGATACGCCGCGTTGCGCCGTCCGATCAAGGATGCGCCCACTCATGATTACGTGCGGATCACGCTGTTCATCGCGCCTTTCACGGTGCTCATACCGCCCAACAACATGTACAACCTGTCGATCCTCAACATTCCGATCGACGACGTCAACACGATGTTCTACTTCATTGCGTGGAGCGAGAACGAAGGCATCGATCAGGAGGCATGGCGCAAGTTCTGCGGCGCGCGCCTTGGTGCCGATCTCGACAGCCAGTTCCGTCACGTCCGCACGCTGGCCAACAATTACCTGCAGGATCGCCAGGCCATGAAGCTCGGCGATTTCACCGGCATCAAGGGCATTCCGGTGCAGGATATGGCCATGTGGGAGACGATGGGCCCCATCGCCGATCGCACGCAGGAGCGGCTGGGCGCAAGCGATCTCGCGGTGGTGGAGTTTCGTCGCATCATGGTCGACGCGGCCCGGCGCTTCAGTGGCGGGGAGCCTGCGATCGGCACGGCTCATCGGGTGCCGCACGTGAAGCTCAAGTCCTACGAGGGCATCGTTCCCAAGACCACGGAGTGGTCGACGCTCAACGTGTCGCAGGAAGAGCTTGCCGCGCGTGAAGGTGTGGCCGTCGCCACTTGAACCGCGTTACTGGCGCGGGCAGCAAAACGGGCACCGCACCCGCGAAGCCTCGCGCCAGCGGCGGCACGAGCCAGCACATGCGATGATCTGGCGCGACACCACGAATGCCGCGCACGACGCGGCACCTTGATCGACAAGGCCGGCACGGCCATGGAGGAGCAGTCATGAAACGTTTCAACTGGATCGGCGCTGCGGTCGTTGCGCTCGGTGCGCTCCTGTCGGAGCACTCGGCGCTCGCGCAGGAAACACTCAAGCTGGCGGTCGGGCAGCGGGGTAATTGGGATACCTCGGTCGGCGAGGTGGGGCAGCGTCTGGGCATCTTCAAGAAGCACGGGCTCACCCTCGAGCTCCTCTATACGCAAGGCGGCGGCGAGACGCAGCAGGCCGTCATTTCCGGCAG
>JALYXY010000134.1 GCA_030946875.1 Pseudomonadota bacterium
AACCATCGTTCCGCTGTTGTTGCGCTTGGCTGCGTACATCGCAACGTCGGCGTGTCGCAGCAGCGTCGAGCGCTCGAGCCCGTGGTCGGGGTAGACCGCGATGCCGAGGCTCGCCCTCACATCCACGACATGGCCATGCAGTGACATCGGCGCCTCGAGCGCCTGGCCGACCGTGTGCGCCAGCGCGAGCGCTTCGACCGCGCCTTGCCCCGGCAGGAGGATTGCAAATTCATCGCCACCCAGACGCGCGACGATGCTCGCGGGGCCCTTCACGACACCGACCACGCGACGCGCCACCTCGGACAGCAGGAGATCGCCGATCGAGTGGCCGAGCGTATCGTTCACGTACTTGAAGTGGTCGAGGTCCATGATCAGCACCGCGACCGGCGCCTTGACTCTGCTGGCTTCCTGCAGAGCTTCCTCGAGCCGCTCGATATAGAGCGCCCGATTCGGCAAGGCCGTGAGCGTATCGCGGTAAGCGAGATCCATGATCCGCGACTCGCGTGAAGCGATGCGCTCCTGCATGGTGCGAAAGGCCGCGGCGAGCTCGCCGATCTCCTGGGTTCGCGACGCCGGCGGTGAAGCGGTGTAGTCGCCCGACGCGATGCGCTGCGCAGCCGCGGCAAGCTCGCGTACCGGACGGGCGATGCCCCGGGCCATCAACAAGCTCGCAAGGATGGACACCACCACCGCCATGAGCGACACGGCAGCGAGCTGCAGCTGCAGGCGCCGGAAAGGCTCGAGCGCACTGGTGACGTGCTGTTGCAGGACGGCGACGACCGTGTGATCGGTGTGCGTGGGCAACGTGATCACCCGGGTCAGAATGTCCGCTTCATGGGTCGCCGCATTGCCTGGCTCGTCACTCCCGTCGTAGCGGTGGGCGGTGAGGTCCGACACGAGCTGGGCTTTCGCTGTGGAATCGAGCGTCGTTCCGTGCACCTTCCAGCGCCCGGCATCGAGACGGCTCATGAACGAGACATCGAGGCGCATGAACTTGCGCATTTCGGTCGCGAGCACGTCGTCGACGGGGAATCCAACGGCCACCCACGCCACCGGCAGGGGCGCGAGAACCGGCACGATGCCCAGCTGATACAGCTGTCCACGGACCACGACGATCGCAGCGGCCTGCTGCCGGCGCTCGGCTTCCCCGAGCAACTTCGGAAACGGGAACGGCTCGTGAACGTCCGCGTCGAGCGTATCGGCCATCACCCGCTGGTCGAGGCCGACGAGCATCATGAGTGCCGCATCGATGCGCTTGCCGTGGTTGACAAGTACCGAGCTGATGGTTGCGCGGTCGTTGCTCGCAATCGCCTCGCGCAACGCGTAGTCGGATGACAGGAGGCGTGCGCCCTGCACCAGGCGGAGGCGATCCTGCTCGAGCAGCCGGTTGAAGAGTTGCGCACCCGCCGCCAGGTCCTCCCCGATGCTCTTGCGAGCCGCCGCCACGCCGACGGTGTTGATGAGTACGAAGCCGCCGATTTGCACGGCAAGCAGCAGCACCAGAAAAAGCGCGACGATGCGGGTCTGCAGTGAACGAGGCGCGAACATCAGGCGGGGGCCGCCGTGAATTGACGCACCGGGTCACATCCGCCGGTCGCGCGGCAGCTTGACCGCGAACCACCGTAAGAGCGGTCATTGGCGGCAGGCATCGGGCAGCGATGAATGCGACCGAAGACGGCGCCCCTCGTCACCCGTCCAGCCAATGCGCCGATTGCATTGGGTACGTCGACCGACTGGAGCGCAAAGGGACACGACACGATAGGCACGAGCGGCAACCACACAAGATCGGGAACGGCAACAAAGCAATTTGCCTGCCCGCTGCTGTGGCCGACAAATTGCCTTGCCGGAGAAGTGACGAAATTTCGGACCCAATCACTCTTGCTGAAGCGGTGGCGACGCCTTTCCTCCGTAGCCGCCGCTTTCTTTCTGCTGGTGCCGTACGCGCACGCCGAGCGGCTCGATGTCTGGCAAGCGCATCTCGCCTTCGCTCGATGCTTCCCTGGGTGTTGCGGTGGAGCATCGCCGAGGGCGCTCCGATGGTGAGCCCGAAGTGCCGGGCTACTCAACGCGCGTGTTCGACCTCCGCGGGCGAAGCGCATTCGTGCGGCTGGGATACGCTGTCGACGAGCATCTCTTCATCACCGGCGAGCTCGCAGTCCGCCGCGGACAGGTCGAATCCACTGCTCAGCAGGGTTACGCGATCTTCAGCGCGGCAGATGCTATCGCAGAGGACCATGCGTTCGGCGACGCGAGCCTGTATGCCTACCGGGTGCATGCCACGACTGCGAGCGCCCGATTGACCGCGAGCTGGGCGCTGAGCGATCGGGCTTCGGTCAATCCGCTCTATGCCGACAACCGTGCACGTGCAGCCTACGATCTCGCGTACACCGATCGATCGCTCGGCGTCTCCATCATCTTTCGGTATCCATGAAGACCCCCGCCTTCTCGATAGCCGACGATATTGCCGCTCACATCGGTCGTGTGCTCCCGAAGCTCCTGCTCACATCACTGCTCGTCGTGGGCCCGTGCGGTGTCGCGCGAGCACAGACTGCCGAACTCTCGGTCACGATCTCGGATGAATCGGGCAGGCCCGTCGAAGACGTCGTCGTGATCGCCTGGCCGGCCGATGGGGCCGGCGTGGTCGTGCTCGGCTGCAACATCCACGACTGGATGGTCGCCTACATCTACGTAAAGCAAGTCGCCCTATTTCGGCAAGACCGGTCGCAACGGCAAGGTGACGATCGGGGCATTGCCCGCGCAGCCCTTCGTCGTGCGTGTGTGGCACGCCCAGATGGAGATCCCCGAAGATTCGACACGCGTGCCGGCGGATCTCTCGACCGCTCGCAAGATCGATCTCGCGTGGACGTTGAAGCTCAAGCCCGAGATGCGGGTGCGCCGCGCGCCTGTGGGAGCACATGGCGGCCACTATTGATCCCAGCGAGCGCACGACATGTGCTGCTCGTTGTACAGCTGGCGCATCAGTTCCTAAGGCTTGCCCTTACAATCATCGGCATGGCCACGCGGGAGAGCCTCGCCGAAGCTGAAGCGCTGCTGCTCGAGGCGGTGGCCTTCGCGGCGGAAAAGCATCGCCACCAGAGGCGCAAGGACGCGCGCGCCTCGCCTTACATCAATCACCCGATCGAGCTCGCGATTCTTCTCCAGCGCGAGGGCGTTACCGACCCCGTGACGCTTTGTGCGGCGCTTCTGCACGACACCATCGAGGACACGGAGACAACGCCGCAGGAGCTCGAGTCGGCGTTCGGCAGCGCGGTGGCGGGAGTCGTGCTCGAGGTCACGGACGACCAGCATCTTTCCAAGGAACGCCGCAAGGAGCTCCAGATCGAGCATGCACACCAACTCTCCGCCCGCGCCCGAGCCGTGAAGCTCGCCGACAAGATCTGCAACTTGAGGGATATCGTGAAATCGCCTCCGGCCGGATGGTCACTCGCACGGCGACAGGAGTACTTCGAGTGGGCGAAGGCCGTGATCGATAACCTGCGCGGCCATCACCCCGCGCTCGAGTCACTGTTCGACCATGTGCACGCAGAAGGCGTGCGCGCACTCGCCACTACGGGCACCACCTGATGCTGCACGACAGCGGATCCGTCGCAAGACGCGAGATGATCGCGGCCTGGATCACGATGGCGGCGTTGCTTCTGCTCGCCCTCGAATTCCGGCTGTTGCCCGCGCTCTTCGCAGGCCTTCTGGTGTACGAGCTCATTCATGTCATCACGCCCCGACTGCCCGACACCGCGGCGCGCTCCGGAAAGCTCATCGCCGTGGCGATCCTCGCGGGGGTCATCGTGGCACTCCTTCTCGCCATCTTCTTCGCTGCCCTTGCGTTCTTCCGCAGCGAAAGCGCGGGCTTTCATGCGCTGGTGCAGAAGTTCTCGCAAATACTGGAGCAATCGCGCGACAGGTTGCCCGAATGGCTGCTGTCGAGCCTGCCTGACGATACCGACGGGATCAAGGCCGGCAGCGCGGCGTGGCTTCGCACGCATGCGTCGGCGATAGGCCTCATGGGGCGACACGCGGTGGAGGGGGTGATCCGCGTGATCATCGGGATGGTCATCGGCGCGCTGGTCGCGCTGCGGGAAGCGCTGCCGGACAAGGAGCACGGGCCTCTCGCCATCGCGCTCATGGGACGCGCGGCGAAACTCGCCGAGGCCTTTGGACGCATCGTGTTCGCCCAGGTGCGCATTGCCGCGATCAACACCACCCTGACTGCGATCTACATCGCCATCGTGCTGCCGCTCTTCGGCATTCACCTGCCGCTGAAGACCACGCTCATCGTCATGACGTTTGTCACCGGACTGCTGCCCGTGGTCGGCAACCTCATCTCCAACAGCATCATCGTGCTTGCGAGCTTCAGCATCTCGATGCATCTCGCGTTCGTCTCGCTCGCCTTCCTGGTGATCGTCCACAAGATGGAATACTTCCTCAACGCGCGTATCGTCGGGCGGCGCATCAACGCGGACGCATGGGAGCTCCTGATCGCGATGACGGTCATGGAGGCGATCTTCGGATTGCCGGGGCTTGTCGCCGCCCCGGTGTACTACGCGTATGTGAAGGAGGAGCTCGTCACCGCAGACCTTGTGTAGCGGAAGGGCCATCGCGCGTCGGGGGACGCCAGGGCTCGCCCATGCCGGCATGCTGTGCCGGTAACAGGCGCAGCATGCGAATGGCGGTCTCGCGTCCGGCGTAATAGCCAGCAATGCGCGATGTCTCGCCAAACCCGAGCTTGCGATACAGCTCATAAGCTGCACCGTTATCCGCACGGAGCTCGACATCGACCGCGGTTACGCCGGCGACGTGGCAGGATTCCAGCAGCCACTCGATGAGCCCCGCGCCGATGCCGCGACGTCGGCAGGTGGGGCACACCGCCAGCAGGGCAAGATGCGCTCGCGCGTCGCTGAAGCTCATCACGGCGAACCCCACGCGTTGACGGCCGCGCCTTGCCATGAGAACGACGGCATCGGGGTCCATGATGAGCGTTGTCATGCGCCCCGGCCGGTAGGCCCAGCCGACCCCCGCCTCGATCAGATCGCGCGACATCACCGCGAGTGCGCGGGCATCGCTGACGCATGCAAAGCCGACATCGGTCTCACGGCGATCCATGGCGCAGATTCTGCCACTGCACGGTTTCGGAGAGTAGAGCTCGGTGCCCTCAACGTGTGCGCAGCGGCATGCCAACCCGCCAGAACTGCGTACTACCAGATCGCCGCGCGCTCGGCGTCAGGCCGCAACGCGCCTTCGCCAGGGCTGCACGAGAACGCCTGAGCAAACTCCGGCATGTTGGCGATTGACCCTTGGACACGAAACCGCGGCGGCGCGTGCGTGTTGCTCTGGATAACGAGGCGCTCGAACTCGGGTGTCATCTTGGTGCGCCAGATCTGCGCAAACGAGATGAAGAACCGTTGCTCCGGCGTCCGGCCTTCGATCAGCCCTTGCGGGCGCCTGGATAGGGCCCGCTGCAACCCGAGATACGCAATCTTGAGCCCGCCGATGTCGGCAATGTTCTCACCCAGTGTGAGCTTGCCGTTGAGATGCAGCTGGTCGATGCCGGCATAGTCGCCGTACTGAGCGCTCACCCGCTGTGCGCGTGCGAGGTATTGGCTGGCATCATCGGCGGTCCACCAGTCGCGCAGGTTGCCACGTTCATCGAACTGACGCCCATGATCGTCGAAGCCATGCGTGATCTCGTGCCCGATCACCATGCCGATGCC
>JALYXY010000136.1 GCA_030946875.1 Pseudomonadota bacterium
GTTCACTGTCGTACCTCCGAAACAGAACCCCACGGCACCGATGCGTCCGCTGCATTCAGGGCGCGCCTTGAGTGCGCCGAATGCCCCGAGCAGATCCTCGTTGCGCTTTTTGGGGTCGAGCTGCGCAAAGAGCTGCGCCGCTTTCTCCTCGTTGCCGGGGTAACCCCCCACCGGAGTCAGCGCATCCGGCGCAAGGGCGATGAAATTCTCGGTCGCGAGCCTGCGTGCGACGTCCTCGATGTACGGGTTCAAGCCGCGGTTCTCGTGGAACACCAGGACCCCTGGCACCTTGGTCCCTGCACTCGCCTGAGTCGGGCGTGCGAGATAGCCACGCATCGTTCCCGAGCCGCTGGGGGAGGCGTAGCTCACGTATTCGGACTTGATGCGGGGATCGTCCTTGGCGATCTGCTGGGCAAAAGCGTAATTGGGTCTCAGGCTCTCGAGCATTGCGGCGGCCGTGAAGCCGCCGACTGTGAACTTTGCTGCGCGGTCCATGAACGCCCGGCGGTCGATCATGCCGTGCACGTACTCGTCGAAAATCTTCAGAACTTCGGGCGGGTAGTCGGTTGCCTTGCCTCGTTGCATGATTCCTCTTTTGCGTATGGGGAAATTCAGCTCGCCGCAGCGAGCCGCGAGAATCCTGCGTCGAGGTCGGCGAGGAGATCATTCACGTCCTCGAGGCCGATGTGCACACGCAGGGTTGGACCTGTGGCTTGCCAAGGTGTGACACTGCGCAAGCGCTCGGGGTAAGTGGGAATCATGAGACTTTCGAATCCACCCCAGCTCCACCCCATCCTGAACAATTGCATGCCGTCGAGCATCGCCGCAACCGCTTCGGATCGCACCGGCTTCAGGATGATGCCAAAGAGGCCGGACGCCGCCTTGAAGTCACGCTTCCATAGCTCATGCCCGCGCGCACCGGGGAGCGCCGGGTAGAGCACTTCGTCGACTTCGGCGCGTTGCTGGAGCCACGAAGCCACCGTGAGCGCGCTTCGCTGATGCTGGGCCAGGCGAACGGCCAGCGTGCGCAAGCCGCGCAGGCCCAGGAATGCGTCATCGGTGGAGGCTGTCACGCCGACATCGGTCCATAGCCGATGCAGCGCGGGAAATGTCGCCGCGTCGGCGACGATCACTCCGAGCAGGACATCCGAATGACCGCCGATGTACTTGGTGGCCGCGTGCACCGTGACATGGACCCCGAAGTCACCTCCACGAAACCCGAGCGGCGTCGCCCAGGTGTTGTCGAGAACGAGCTTGATCCCCCGGGCATTGCACGCCGCCACGATGGCCGGGATGTCCTGGATCTCGAACGTCAGGGAGCCTGGTGACTCGGCGAATACGACACGCGTTTTGGACCGGAAAAGACGTTCGATCCCTGCGCCCTCCGCCGGAGCGTAGTACGAGACTTCGATGCCTTGTCGGCGGAGGTGGTTGTCGCAGAACCGCCGCGTCGGCCCATAGACCGAATCCACCACCAGAACGTGATCGCCCGCCGAGAGGAGCGCCATCAATGGCAGCGTCGTTGCAGCGAGCCCGGAAGGCACGGCGAGACCGGCATACGCGCCTTCGAGCCGGGCGATCGACGACTGCAGGTCAGTGACCGTGGGAAGGCCATGCAGGCCATAACTCAAGCCGTCGTACTCGCCGCGGCTTGCGGCCTCGAGATCGGCCACGGTCGGGAACAAGATGGTGGACGCGCGATACACCGGCGTGTTGACCGCGCCTTCGTGCCGGCGGGGATCGCGCCCGAGATGGACAACGTCAGTTGCGGCAGCGCGTGGATCACCTTCTTTCATGACGCCGCCGGCACGATGCAAA
The DNA here is from genome assembly GCA_030946875.1 of Pseudomonadota bacterium. Lineage (GTDB taxonomy): Bacteria > Pseudomonadota > Gammaproteobacteria > Burkholderiales > Casimicrobiaceae > CAIWHR01. Next base: position 1,819 of record JALYXY010000136.1, read on the forward strand.
GCGCGCGCATGATGAACGCGACCTGCGCATTCAGGGGGAGGGAAACGTCGACCACGAGCGCGTCATCGGGCTCCTCCAACGCAGCGAACTGGCTGTCGAGCAGCCCTGCAGGCATGTAGTGTCCCGTGCGCAGCGCGAGCCGCGAGGCCACGGTATCGCGATCGGCCTTGAGGTAAACGAACGAGGCATCCGTTCCGTCGAGAAGCCGCACCCGGTAGGCTCGCTTCAATGCCGAGCACGCGAGCACCGCGCGCTCGCCGCGCTGGCGGAAGCTTGCCAGCTCGTCGCGAAGACGATCGAGCCACGGCGCGCGGTCAATATCGGTCAGCGGCGTGCCCGACGCCATCTTCGTCACGTTGCTTGCAGGATGGAAGTCGTCGCCGTCCAGAAATGGCCACCGCAGGCGTGCGGCCAGCGCGAGACCGACCGTGCTCTTGCCGCACCCGCACACGCCCATGACGACGATGCTCACGACGAGCCCTTCTGCACGGCGTGACCTCCGAACTGCTGGCGCATCATCGCGAGCACCTTGTCCGAATAGTCGCCGCGACCCTGGCTCGCAAAGCGCATCATCAGCGCGAGCGACATGACCGGTGCGGGGACGCCCTGCTCGATCGCCTCGAGGGCTGTCCACCGACCCTCGCCGGAATCCGCCACCACGGGTGCGATCTGCTCGAGCTGAACATCGGTGCGCAGGAAATCGGCGGTGAGATCGAGGAGCCACGAACGCACCACGCTCCCATGACGCCACATCTGCGTGATGGCTGCAAGGTCGAGCGCAAGTTCGTCCTTGTTGCGCATCAGGGTGAGGCCCTCGGCGATCGCCTGCATCATCCCGTACTCGATGCCGTTGTGGATCATCTTCACGAAATGACCGGCACCGGACGGGCCGCAATGCAGCCAGCCAGCCTCCGGGGTTGGCGCGAGCAGGCGCATCAACGGGGTCACGGCCGCAGCGGCGGCGGGTGTCGCGCCGAACATCACGGCGTAACCGTGCTCGAGGCCCCACACGCCCCCCGACACGCCGCAATCGACGAACGCAATGTCGCGTGCGGCAAGCTCGCGTGCGCGCCGCTGCGAGTCGCGGTAATTCGCGTTGCCGCCATCGATGATCATGTCGCCGGCGGCGAGATGCTCCGCGAGCACCACCAGCGCAGCGTCGGTCGGGGCGCCGGCCGGTACCATCAGCCACACGATCCGCGGCGCGTCGAGCGAAGCGACCAGGGCCGGCACGGATTCGGCGACGAAAGCGCCGTCCACGCTCAAAGGCTCTCGCGCTGCAGCATTCTCGTCATACGCCGACACCCTGCAGCCACCGCGCAGCAAGCGGCGCGCCATGTTGCCGCCCATGCGGCCCAGTCCGACCATGCCGATCTGCATATGCCTCGATCCCGAAGTCATGCGTGCATGCTACCGGAACCTTGGCAGGCAGGCACCCGAGCTACGGCAGCGGAACCGCCGTACGCAAGTGCGCAGACGGCGCTCGGGCCACGCTGATCGCGGCCAGCACCAGCAGCGCAGCACCGGCCCACATGCGAGGACCTGGAACTTCGGACAGAAGCGCCCACGCGAGCACCATGCCATAGACCGGCTCGAGCGCTGCAACCACGCTCGCAACGTGCGCCGTCAGCACCCGTAGGCTGGTGATGAACAGCGTGTGCGCAAGAGCGGTGCAAAAAAGTCCGAGTGCGATGAGAAGCATCCAGTCGGCGCCGCTGATGGATGCACCGGCGAGCTCCATCCAGGCGAATGGCAGGAGGCAAAGCGCGGCACCGACGTTCTGCCACAGCGCGATCTCAAGCGCTGATCGCGTGCCCGCATGACGGCGATTCATCACTGCGAGGAGCGCAAACGTCAACGCTGCCAAGACACCCAGGCACAGGCCGCGCACCGATGCGTCGGCCCACGACCAGTGAGGCACGACGAGAGCGAGTCCGGCCACCACCAGCGCGGAGGTGATGGCATCGCGTCGCTTCCAGCGCGTCCGGAGCACCACGCGTTCGAGCAGCAGAGTGAACAACGGGAACGCCGCAAAACCGAGAAGCGCCATCGCGACACTCGAGAGTTGAATGGCCGCGAAGAACGCGACCCAGTGCAACGCGAGCACGGCGCCAGTGGCGAGCAGGCGCAGGTTCATCGGTCGCCTGAAGTCCTGCACGCGTGGCCGGATCAGCGCCAGGGCAATCGCCGCGATTCCTGTGCGGCCGAGCACGATCAGGGTAGGTGAGAGCGCCAGCCACTTACCGAAAAGCGCAGCGAAGCCGAAAAGTACGACAGCTGCATGCAGAGCCACGAACGCTTGCGTGCGAGTGAAGGTCGGGGCGGGCGGGGACATAACAGGACCACGGAGCTTGGCGAATCATGGTACCGGACGCTTGAGTGAGCGGGCGTTGCGCTGGTTCCTCTCGGGCGCTGCGGACGCTAGAATCCACGCCTGACGCCGCTGTCACCCGACGCCGGCGCCCACACCCACGAAAGCCCGCCATGCCGAGCTCCATCCCCGTCGCGCAAGTGCTCGAGGCCGTGCGCAATGCACCCGGCACGCGCGTCAAGGTCGCCGCGGCTGACATCGACGGCGTTCTGCGGGGCAAGTACCTCAACAAGGAAAAGTTCTACTCCATCGTCGAGGGCGGCTTCGGCTTCTGTGACGTGGTGTTCGGCTGGGACATGATGGACGCGTGCTACGACAACACCACGCTGACGGGGTGGCACAAGGGCTTTCCCGATGTCGTCGCAAAACTGGATCTCGGCACTTTCCGCACCGTCCCGTGGGACGACAACGTGCCTTTCTTTCTTGGCGATTTCATCACGGTCGACAACGGCCGTGAGGCGCCCTTCCCCGCCTGCCCGCGGCAGGTGCTGAAGCGCGTGCTCAAGCGTGCCGAAAAGCTCGGGTTCGTGCCGATGTGCGGCATGGAGTTCGAGTGGTTCAACTTCCGCGAAACCCCGCACACCTGGGCGGACAAACGCGGGGTCGCGCCCACTCCCATCACCCCCGGCATGTTTGGATACTCGCTGCTGCGCGCTTCGGCCAACCGAGAGTTCTTCCAGGCGATCTTCAATGAGCTCGGGGCATTCGGTGTCCCGATCGAAGGCCTGCACACCGAGACCGGGCCCGGCGTTTACGAAGCCGCCCTTATTTTCTCCGAGGCGCTCGAAGCCGCTGATCGCGGCGTTCTGTTCAAGAGCGGCGTCAAGGAAGTTGCAGCGCGCTTCGGCATCATGCCGAGCTTCATGGCCAAGTGGAACGCGGAACTGCCCGGGTGCTCGGGGCACATTCACCAGTCCCTCTCTGATGGCAGCGCGAACATTTTTCACGACGCCAGCGGCCGGCATGGCATCAGCAAGGTCTTCGAGAGTTATCTCGCCGGGCAGGTCCGCACGTTGATGGAGTTTGCGCCGATGTTCTGGCCCACGATCAACAGCTACAAGCGTCTGGTCGATGGATTCTGGGCGCCGGTGAAGCCCACCTGGGGCGTCGACAATCGCACGGCGAGCTTTCGCGTCATACCCGGCTCATCGAAGTCGACGCGCCTCGAGACCCGGTGTCCGGGAGCCGACATGAACCCGTACCTTGCCGCGGCAGCCGTGCTTGCGGCAGGGCTCGACGGCGTCGAAAACAATCTTCCATTGCAAGCCGCGCCGATTCACGGCACCAACCAGGGCGCCGAGGACATTCCGCGTGCCCCGCGCTCGCTGATCGAGACCACGCGCATCTTCCGCCAATCGGATCGTGCCCGTGACTGGTTCGGCGACGACTTCGTCGATCATTTCGCTGCGACTCGCGAATGGGAGTGGCGCCAATGGCAGGATGCGGTGACGGATTGGGAAATGAAACGTTACTTCGAGATCATCTGAACACCGTCTCCCGAGGTGAGCCGCTGCTTCGGCGACTCACGCCGGCCGACTCCGACAGCTATCGTGCGCTGCGCCTGCGGGCGCTCGCTGAATTTCCCGATGCATTCACCTCGAGTGCGCAGGAGGAAGGCGCCAGCCTCGAATGGGTGTCGGAGCGGTTGCGGCCGCGCGACGGCAATCTGTTGCTCGGTGCATTCATCGACGGCGAGCTTGCCGGAACCGCGGGGCTCGAGCGCAGGACGCGAACGAAGGAACGACACAAGGCGACGCTGTACGGAATGTTCGTGGTGTCCGAGCACGCCGGTCGCCACGTCGGCCGCCGCATCGTGGACGCCCTGATCGATGTGGCACGCACCTGGAACGGACTCGAACAGGTCACGTTGACGGTGACGCGCACCAATACGCGGGCGCGCCGGCTCTACAGCGAAGCGGGCTTCGTGACATTCGGGATCGAGCACCGTGCCATGAAAGTCGCGGACGAGTACTACGACAAGGAACACATGGTGCTGTTTCTCAATTAGCATGCTGCCTTGCATCTCCCGACCCGCAGGATCATGAGCATCGAGCGCTTCAGCTTTCCCACCACCATCCATTTCGGTGCCGGCGCGCGCAAGCTCGTCGCTCGCCACCTCCGCGAGCGGGGCGTGCTGCGGCCCATCATCGTCACTGACCGTGGTGTCGCAGCGTTGCCGCTTCTCGAATCGTTTCGCAACGACCTCGAGGCCCTGGAGGTCGGCGTGTTCTCCGGAGTCTGGGGCAACCCGGTACGCAGCCAGGTTGTCGAAGGTGCGCGCGCCTTCAAGTCTCATCAGGCCGACGCCGTGATCGGCCTCGGGGGGGGTGCGGCGCTCGATGTGGCGAAAGCGGTGGCGCTGATGGCAACGCATCCCGGCGACATTCTGGAGTATGCGTGGGATCACCCGCAGGCGCGCCCGATCACGCAGCCGCTTCCCGAGTTCGTCGCGCTGCCGACGACCGCCGGTACCGGTTCCGAAGTGGGTCGATCGAGCGTGATTTCGGACGACGCGACGCACATCAAGAAGATCATCTTCTCACCCGCCTTGCTCGCCCGGGCCGTGTTCGCCGATCCCGAGCTGACGCTCGATCTCCCGCCGGCGATCACCGCGGCCACTGGAATGGATGCGTTGACCCACAACATCGAGTCGTATCTGTCGCCGGCCTATCATCCGATGTGCGACGGCATCGCCCTCGAAGGCGTACGCATCGCAGCGCGCGCTTTGCCCAGAGCTTTCCGGGACGGCACGGACATCGTCGCGCGCAGTGACATGCTCATGAGCTCGTTGATGGGAGCCGTGGCGTTTCAGAAGGACTTGGGCGCGGTGCATTCATGTGCGCATGCGCTGTCGACGGTGACCAACATGCATCACGGTCTCGCCAACGGGATCATGGTCGATCACGTGATGCGCTTCAACCTGCCGGCCGCCACTGCAAAGCTCGCCGAGCTTGCCCGCGTGGCGGGAGTGCCGGATGTATCGCGAGGGAGCGAGGATGCGGCCGCAGAGGCCTTCATCACCTGGCTGGGCGAGCTCAAGCTGTTACTTGGCATCCCGTTGAGCCTCGGCTTGTGGAAAGGCGATCATGCGATCAGCCGCGCGGACATTCCGGCGCTGGTCGATGTCGCGGTGGATGACATCTGCCATCGAACGAACCCGCGTCCCTGCGAGCGCAAGGACTTCGAGCAGATCTTCGGTGACGCTCTGGCCTGAGCCGGTTGCACACAAACGTCTGCCATGCTGAAAATAGGCATCTCGGCGTGCTTCTTCCATGCCGATCCGAAGCGCGCGATCTTCAAGGGCATGACGCTTCAGTACATCGAGCAGAACGTGGCCCACTGGCTGATGCAGCGCGACGTGCTCGCGTTCATGGTGCCTTGCCCCGATGGGTCGACGCGGCGAGCAGGCAGTCGTGCCACCGTGGACGCCTACGCGGACGAACTCGATGGGCTCGTGCTCATGGGCGGCTCCGACGTGTGTCCCGCCTCCTATGGCGAGCCGACACTGCGACCGGAGTGGAATGGCGACGCCATTCGCGATGCGTATGAAATTGCGCTCCTGAAAGCCTTCGTCCGCAAACGCAAGCCCGTGCTCGGTGTCTGTCGCGGCGCTCAGGTCATCAACGTGGCGCAGGGCGGCACGCTGTACCAGGACATCGGAACGCAGGTGCCGAACGCGCTCAACCACCGCAACTGGGCGGTGTACGAAGCCAACTATCATGCCACATGCATCGCGAGCGACAGTGGACTCGGCCGCCTGTATCCCGGCAGAGCACTCGTCAAGACGAACTCGATCCACCATCAGGCCGTCAAGGATCTCGGCCGCGATCTCGTGGTGGAGGCATGGTCTCAACCGGATGGCATCGTCGAAGCGATCCGCTGGCAGGGGCCGTCCTACCTTTTTGGTGTGCAGTGGCATCCCGAGTTCCACGATCCCTCCGACCGGTCACTGCTCAACGACATGCCGATTCTGGATGACTTCCTGAAGCACGCGGCCGTGGACGCAACCGTCTCTCATGCCATCTGATCCAACGCTGATGAAGATCATCAATCCTGCCACGGGCGCGCTCATACGCGAGCTTGAAACCGACACGCCGGCGAGCGTGAAGCGCAAGTTCCGAGCGGCTCGGTTCGCGCAGCCCGCGTGGGCGGCGTTGCCCCTGGGCCGGCGCATCGACACCGTGGTGGCGTTCCGACAGCGGCTCGAGAGTGAACAGGAGATTCTCGCGCGCACCCTCACCGATGAGGTGGGCAAGCC
>JALYXY010000147.1 GCA_030946875.1 Pseudomonadota bacterium
TGATCAGCCAGCGCAGTCGAGTCCAACCGCATTCGTAGGAGCCTCAGTCCATGAAGAAGCCTGTTCGCGTTGCCGTCACGGGGGCCGCCGGCCAGATCGGCTACGCCCTCCTGTTTCGCATCGCCTCGGGAGAAATGCTGGGCAAGGATCAGCCGGTGATCCTGCAGATGCTCGAGGTGCCGATGGAGAAGCCGCAGGCAGCTCTCAAGGGTGTGATGATGGAGCTCGAGGATTGCGCGTTTCCCCTGCTCACGGACATGACGGCCTCGGGCGATCCCAACGAGGCGTTCCGGGACGTCGACGTGGCGCTCCTGGTCGGCGCCAAGCCGCGGGGCCCGGGCATGGAGCGCAAGGACCTCCTCATGGACAACGCCAGAATCTTCATCGAGCAAGGCAAGGCGTTGGACGGCGCGGCCTCGCGGCAGGTGAAGGTCCTGGTCGTCGGCAATCCGGCCAACACCAACGCCTACATCGCGTCGCGGTCAGCGCCCTCACTGCCGCGCACGAATTTCACTGCCATGCTGCGGCTGGACCACAACCGCGCGCTGTCCCAGCTCGCCGCGCGCAGCCGTCAGCCCGTCGAGGCCATCGACAAGCTCATCGTTTGGGGCAATCACTCGCCGACGATGTATCCGGATTACCGCTTCGCGACCGCGAACGGCGCCTCCGTCAAGACGCTGATCAACGATGAGGATTGGAATCGCAACACGTTTTTGCCGGCGGTCGCAAAGCGCGGCGGAGCGATCATTGCCGCGCGGGGCCTGTCGTCAGCGGCGTCGGCCGCCAATGCCGCCATCGACCACGTCCGGGACTGGCTGCTCGGCAGCAACGGCAAGTGGGTGACGATGGGCATTTCGTCGGACGGGCAATATGGCATCCCGAAAGACATCATGTACGGGATGCCAGTGACCACGAGCAGCGGCGGGTACCGTCTCGTCGAAGGGCTCGAGATCGACGCCTTCTCGCGCGAGAAGATGAACATCACGTTGCAGGAGCTCGAGGAGGAGCGCGCCGGCGTCGCAGCGCTCCTGGGCTGATTGCTCCGGGCGATGACGGAACGGTGCTGATGGATCCACTGCACCCGCAGGTGGCTCTCGGCGGCGGCCGCACACTGCCCCTGCTCGCCCCGTGCGTTCACTACGCAGGGAACGAGAAGTTCCTTCAAAAGGCGCTGTTGCTGCAGCAGGAACGCGGCCCCGTGTTCGACATCGCCGCCGACTGCGAGGACGGCGCGCCGATGGGCGGTGAACGGGAGCACGCGGAAATGATCGCGCGCACGATCGGCAGTGCACACAACGTGCATTCTCGCGTGGGTGCCCGTACCCACGGCGTGCGCCACGCCGCCTGGCGCGAGGAACTCGACATCCTGCTGCGCGACGCGGGCGAGCGCATTGCATTCCTGACCGTGCCCAAGTCCGAATCCGTCGGCGAGGTCGTGCAATACCTGGACGCTGTCGCCATGATCGTTGCGCACACCGGTATCGGTCGCGAGATACCCGTGAGCGTGCTCGTCGAAACGCCGGGCGCGGTGCACGATGCATGGGCGATCGCCGCGCTGCCCGGCATCGTCAGCCTCGACTTCGGCACCCTCGATTTCGTGAGCTCGCACCATGGCGCTGTGCCATTCGCCGCCATGCGGAGCCCGGGACAGTTCGATCACGCCCTGATGCGGCGCGCCAAGGCCGAAACGGCGGCGGCTGCGCTCGCCCACGGCATCGTTCCGACGCATGGCATCTGCCAGGGCGTGGACGACGATGACGAGGTGTACGGGGACGCGCGACGCGCACGCGACGAGTTCGGGTTCCTGCGCATGTGGAGCATCCATCCCAATCAGATCGGGCCCATCGTGTTTGCGATGCAGCCCGATCACGATGCGATCGTGGAAGCCACGGCGGTCCTCATCGCGGGGCGTGCCGCGCACTGGGCACCCACCGCGCGCATGGGCCGCATGCACGACCGCGCTTCATATCGCTACTTCTGGAACGTGCTGCAGCGTGCCCACGCAGCTGGCGCCCCCCTGCCGGTCGACGCCCAGGCGTTGTTCACCTCGCCGCAGAGGCAGGCATCGTGAGCGCATCCGCGTGCGGTGCGCGGAGGGGCGCATGAATCCGACTCCCGCCTCGGCAGGCGCCCGTTTTCGCGCTGCCGTTCAGTCCGAACACCCCTTGCAGGTGCCGGGCGCGATCTGCGCCTACCACGCGCGGCTTGCCGAGCGTTCGGGCTATCGGGCCATCTATCTTTCCGGCGGGGGCGTCGCGGCGGCATCCCTCGGCTTGCCCGACCTCGGCATCAGCAACCTGGACGACGTGCTCACCGATGTGCGGCGCATCACCGACGCCACGTCTCTGCCGCTGCTCGTCGACGTCGATACAGGGTTCGGTGCATCTGCCTTCAAC
>JALYXY010000196.1 GCA_030946875.1 Pseudomonadota bacterium
ATGCGTGATCTCGTGCCCGATCACCATGCCGATGCCGCCGTAGTTCATCGCGTCGTCACGAGCAGGATCGAAAAACGGGGGCTGCAGGATTGCGGCAGGAAAGACGATACTGTTGGTATGGGACTGATAGAACGCGTTGGTGAGGTGCGGCGAGGTGAACCACTCGTTACGATCGACGGGCTTCCGGATAAGGGCGATCGCCCGGTCCGTGTCGAACGCGTTAGCCGTGAGCCACTGCGTCACGTACGGCTTGCCCTCGATGGCAAGCGCAGAGTAATCGCGCCACCGATCGGGGTAGGCAATCTTGGCATGCATCGTTTCGAGCTTGCGCATCGCAGCGCGACGCGTCGGCTCGCTCATCCAGTCGAGTTCTGAAAGGCGTTCGCGCAACACGGCACGCAGGTTCTCGACCAGGATGAGGGCGCGAGCTTTCGCTTCGGGTGTGAAGCGCCTGTCGACGTACATCTCGCCCAGAGCCATGGCCATTGGCGCGTTTCCGTAACGGCCGGTGATGGTCTCGATCACCTGCTCGTTGCGTGGCGCGAGCTCCTTGCGGCCGGTCAGAACGTTGCCATAGAACCGGAAGTCCTCGTCGACGAAGGGGGCGGGGAGCTTGCCGGCCGCGGCATGAATCAGATGCCACCGCAGGTAGGTGCGCCAGTCCGCCGGCGGCTCGGCACCTGCAGCTTCGGCGAATGCCTTCAGGAATTCAGGTTGCGCGACGTTGACGTGCGTGAATTCACCGGCGCCGAGCGCGCGCAGGTATCTCGTCCAGTTCACGCCCGGCGCGATAAGCGAGAGATCGCTGACCGCGAGCTTGTGGCTCACCGCAACAGGGTCGCGGCGCTGCTCCTGCGTCATCGACGCCTTCGCAAGCAACGTTTCGAGACGCATCACCGTTGCGGCCTCGGTGGATGCTAGATCGGCCGAGTCGCCCAGAAGCTCGAACATGCGCGCGACATGCGTCACATAGGCGTCGCGCTGGGACACCGCCTTCGCGTCAGATCGAAAATAGTACTCGCGATCGGGCAACCCCAGGCCTGACTGATAGAGCTCGGGGAGATAGCGGTTGCTGTCGAGGGGGTCCGTGGTCAGCGTGAACTGGAAGCCAGCCGGCACGCCCGACCGATGAAGATGCGCGAGGGTATCGATCAACGCGTCGGTCGAGTCGATCGCGCGAATCCGCGCGATCTCGGGTTTCAACGGCTCGATCCCGGCGCGTTCGATGGCGGCCGTGTCCATGCCGCTGCGATAGAACTGCAGCACCTTGCGCGGCCCGTTTGCGAGGCCCGAACCCACGCGTGCCGGTTCCTCGAGGATGTTCCGCAGATCGGCTCGGGTGCGTTTGTCCACCTCGCTGAACGCACCCCACGAAGAACGATCCAGAGGGATCTCCGTCGTCTCGAGCCACTGCCTGTTGACGTAGCCGTAGAAGTCGGTACACGCGCTGGCGTCCCGCCTGTCACGGACGGCTGGAGATGCGCCCTGAACGAGATCGGCGGCAAGGCCAGGGAGTGCGACCGAAAGCGCAGCGCAGGCAAGCGCGCGTCGAAAGTGAAAAATGGCGTGGGACATCGGTATGTGCAGGAGATGGACGCACGCCGATGCGATCAGTTCGTCGCGCCGGGTGGCTGTTCCGGGCTACAGGATCAGGCCCGGTGGGCGCGCCGAACGCTGTGAAAACGACGCTCCGCCAGTTCAGCGGCCTCCCCGTCCACCGTGGTGTCCGCCGCCGTGACCGCCGTGACCGCCCCAGCTGGCTCCGGGTGCGCCGGACCAGTGACGCGGACCCTCTCCCCGCCCGTGGTACCCGCGATGCCCGTGGTCATAGAAGAAGCTTCCGCCGATGATGACCGGTGGACCCCACAAGTACGGTGCGTAGCCGAACCCGAAGCCATATCCATAGCCGTATCCAAACGGGCCGTATCCAAACGGATATCCGTACGGGCCGGGGTACCCATACCCGTACGCATCGTAGGAGCGATACGAGGGTGCGTATCCATAGGAACCGTCGGCAGGAACTGTCGCGCAGCCACCGACGCTCAGGGCAGCGGCCACTGCCGCGAGAAGCCGTTTCATGGAGCTCTCCTTCTCAAGTCCACCTGCCATAACGCATGACGTTTCGCGCTGGATGACACACGGTCATCGTCAGTCATTGTGATCGCATGCAGCCGTTTAGGTTCGGCGCGACGAAAAAAGGGCGGACCTGGGAGTCCGCCCTTTCTGGGACACGGCGTCATTGAAGTGAGCCGTCGCCCTGCCATGCTGCCGTCAGTGCCGCTCGGACGCACCTTCCACCTGTTGCTGTCCCGCGGCCTTTGACGACGGTTCCTGCTGAGCGGCCGCGCTGTCGCCATGCTGCTGCGCGGACGCGTTGCTACCACTATCGCGCTCTGCGGAGCCACCGGCGGCCAGCGAGGACTCGCCGCCGCCGATCGCACCGCCCGCCGACTTTCCTTGCGCAGTCGCGTCTCGAATCTCCAGTCTGCGGCCACGCTCGCGTCGCTGCGCAACCGGCACTTCGATGTGCAGCACCCCGTCACGGAAGCTCGCGTTGGCCTGATCGGCGTTCGCCCCTTCAGGCAGCGGGATCACACGGTGGAAGCTGCCGTAGCTCCGTTCGCTGTGATAGAAGCCCTGCCCGGTGTGCTCGGTCTCCCGATGGCGGTGCCCTTGAATGACGACCGCGTCCTCCTCGACCTGGACATCGACGTCCTCCTTGCGCACTCCCGGGAGGTCAGCCTGGATCAGGAGCTTGCCTTCGCGCTCGGCGATCTCGATGTGCGGCGACCACAGAGCGCGCAGGCCCTGGGCACCCTGAACGTTGCCCTGCAGACCGCGCCCGGCGCTGCCTACGCGCGGCACACCGCTCATTTCGAAGCCCTCGAAAATGCGGTCCATCTCCTCGGAAAGACGGCTGATGAGCTGGAACGGACCCGCACCGAGCCCGGAGTAGAGATCAGGACCGAAGCGTCCCCTGGGCGAGATTCCGGAAAGCCCTGGTTGCTGCGTGCGGACCGCACCCTGCGCGTTGCCGCTGAATGGCGACTGCTGCCCCGCATGCTGTGCCGGCCGGCTGGCGGGTTGCGTGCCCGACTGGCCTTGCCAGAGGTTGGACGCGCCTTCGCCGACGCTGCTGCCGTTGCGGCCACCCTGCGGTGCACGGTTGCCGACCGGGTTCCCCGATTGATCGTAGTTGGCCATGAGTGCCTCCTCTTGACGTTACGATGAAATCGCCCGCAAAGCCTCGATGCGCCGGCTTTGCGGCCTTGTGGTGTCGAAGCGCTTTAGTGGTTGCACGCCGGGCGCCTCTAACCCCTTTTTGAGGGCTGTGCCGCCGGATTTCAAGCGCCCGCAAAACTGCGCCAGCGTCAGCGCTGCATCGCGCTCACGAGCACGATGCCTGCGGCAATGAGGGCGATCGCGCTGAGTTCGCGGGCGCTCACCGCCTCGCGGAAGAACCGGCGCGATATCGCATACCCGTAAAGCACCTCCACAAGCCCCACGGTGCGTACGTCAGCGGCGCTGCGCATGGCAAAAGCGGTCAGCCATCCCATCGAGGCCAGCGACCCCATGCCACCCGCAAGCAAGGAGAGCCGCCATTGCACCAGCACCTGACGCAAACCCACGCGGTCGCGCAGCAGAAGGTAGCCCCCGAGGAGGAGGCTCTGCATGGCTTGGCCCCAGAGCACCGCATACGTGCCGGCGAGAGGTGGCGAAGCGCCAGGCAACGCCAGTGTCGCCGCCCGATACCCCACCGCGGAAAGAGCAAAGCACGCGCCGCTCGCGAGCCCCAGGAATGCGGCAGGCGACACCCACGATGTCGCCGTTCGGGTCCGATCCCCGGCCGGTTTGATGGACAGCAACAGGACGCCTGCCGTCGCGAGTCCGATCGCCACCACGGTCGCCACGGACACCTCTTCACCGAGCAGCACGATCGAGTAGAGGACGATCTGCACGAGCTCGGTCTTGGAATACGCCACCGCCACGATGAAGCTTCTCTGCTCCATCGCCGCAAGCAGGAATGCAGTGGCGACGAGCTGAGCGATCGACCCGAGAGCGATCCATGCAAGAAAGCGTGCGCTGGTGCTCGGCGGCGCACCGGACGAGACCATTGCCACCAGCAGAAACCCGGCGGCGGCGAATGGCAGCCCGTAGAAGAAGCGTACGAAGGTCGCGGGCAGGGTGCCGGCAGTCGCAGTCAGATTGCGCTGCGCGGCGTTGCGCACCGTCTGCGCGGCGGCCGCCGCGAGAACCAGAGGAATCCAGATCCAGTCAGGCATGTGCCCTTTTTAGCGCATCGTGCCGTCCTGGTTTGCTCGAGCTCAAGCGTGAAAGGATCGGCGCAAACGCCGGGCCGTTTTCAACGGTGCTGACGGGAGCTGCCTGCTACTGCTGGCTGGCGCCACCCCCGCCACCGCCTCCGCCGCCGCCGGAGCGGGATCCGGATCCCGCTTCATTGCCCATTTCGCCGTGGCTGAAGCTGGCGTTGCCGCCGCCGCCCCGACCGTCGCGCCAATCGTTGCGCCCGTTGTCCGAGCCGCGATCGCGCCACTGCCGGTTGCCGTTTCGCTGGTCGCCATCGCGCCAGTGGCGACCCCCGTTGCCGTCATATTCGTAGTAGCCGAAGCCGACGTTGGGGCCGAGATAGCCCGGTGCGCCATAACCGTACTCGTACGACGGGTTGTACCCCGGTCCGTACCCATAACTATCGTTGTACGGTCCGCTTGCGCACGCCGAAAGTCCCGCTGCCACTGCCCCGATGAGGAGAATTCGCTTCATGAACCTGTCCTTTCCAACCGTTGAAAGATCACGCCTCGCGCATGAATCCATTGGAGCACGCGCCTCGACGGGAATTCACGCACGGCCTCCCCTATATTTGTAAGACAACGCCGCGAAATGCGTGCTCGCGGCCGGAACGGTCGATCACGCGGGCTCGTGACCGTGGGCAAGCCCCGGCGCGTGCGCTTGGTCGAAGAGGCCTGGGGCCGCGGGAAATTCGACGCTCGGCGGCGGCTCCGCGCTCGCGCTGCCGGCGGGCACGAGCGCACCGACCCGCACGCCCAAAAGCCGCACGCGCCGTTCCAGGGGCACACGTTTCAGGCACTCGCCGGCGATCCGGCGGATCGTCGAGGCGTCCGCCGTGGGCGCGTCGATCGTGCAGTCTCGCGTCACCGTCTTGAAGTTGTCGTAGCGCAACTTGAGCCCGATCGTTCTTCCGACATAGCCCTTTCGCCGCAGATCCTCGCTCACTCCGTGGCAGAGGTCCGTGAAGATCCTGGAAAGCTGCTCGCGGTCATGATCCACCGCAAGATCGCGCTCGAACGTGAGCTCGCGGCTGATCGATTTCGGCTCGGAATAGGTGACGACTTCGCGCTCATCGCATCCGTGCGCGGCGTCATGCAGCCATGCGCCGTAATTGCTTCCGAAGCGCTCGACGAGCCAGCCGCGGTCGGCCGCGGCAAGCTCACCGATCGTGCGTATGCCAAGCTCGGCGAGGCGCGCACTGGCCTTGGGCCCTACGCCGTTGATCTTGCGTGCAGGCAAGGGCCAGATCCGAGCGGGGATGTCTTCGCTCCGCAGGATCGTGAGTCCGTCGGGCTTGTCGAGCTCGGAGGCGATCTTGGCCAGCAGCTTGTTGGGTGCCACGGCCACCGAGCACGTAAGGCCCGTCGCCTCACGCACCGCCTGCTTCATCGCTCGCGCGAGGAGGCGAGCCCGCGTCCAGGCGTCCAGCTCGGCAGTGTCGGAGACTTCGCTCGCTGCGTTCGCGTCACCCGGCAGCGGTGTAGCGGTCAGATCGATGTAGATCTCGTCGATCCCGCGGTCCTCGACCACGGGCGCAATGGCGCGAACCGCGGCCTTGAATCGTCGCGAGCACGCGCGGTAAGCGTCGAAGTCCACCGGAAGCAGGACCGCGTCGGGCGCGAGCTTTGCCGCACGCATCATCGGTTGCGCCGAATGCAGCCCCAGCGCGCGCGCTTCGTACGTGGCCGTCGTGATGACGCCTCGTCCGACATAGCCGCGCAGGGTGTGAAACTGCCGGACGACAGCCCCGGTTTTGGAATCGATGCGCTCGTCGGGAGCATGGCGCGCACCACCGCCGATCACCACCGGTGTTCCCCTCAATTCGGGGTAGCGAAGAAGCTCCACGGACGCATAGAACGCGTCCATGTCGAGGTGCGCGATGAGACGCATGCCGTTCCGGCGATTGCGCGGGTCAGCGTCCCTGCCAGGGCATGACCGGCACGGTGGAGATCGCGTTCATCGGCGAGCCTTCGATGACTCGCTTGCTGATTGCGACGTACACCAGCGTGCGCCGTTTCTCGTCGTAGAAGCGAATTACCTTCGTCTCCTTGAAGAGGAGCGAGGTGTTCTCGCTGAAAGCTTCCTCCTCTTTCGGTAGCTTGTCCGGAAGCGCGATCGGCCCGATCTGCCGGCAGGCGATCGAGAACCGGGACGGGTCTTCAGCGAGCCCGAGCGATCCCTTCACGCCGCCGGTGCGTGCCTGACTGACGTGGCAGGCGACACCCGGAACCTTGGGGTCGTCGAAGGCCGAGACGCAGATCTTGTCGTTCGCGCCGAGAACGCGAAAGGTGGTCGAAGTGCATCCGATCTCCTCGCCAAGCGCCAGGCCGGCCGTTGCCCACAGCACGCCAGCGACCATCAATTGCAGCAGTTTCATCTTCTCTCCGTCATATAATCGACCCTTCGCCGCCGCCCGGTCACCTGGCGGCGGTTTCATTTTGCACTGCTGCCCATGAATGCGCCCCCGTACCTCCCCGATCTCCTGCGCGAGGTCGCCAGGCGTCGCACCTTTGCGATCATCTCGCACCCGGATGCGGGCAAGACGACGCTCACTGAAAAGCTGCTGCTGTTCGGTGGCGCCATCCAGCTCGCCGGGACGGTGAAGGCGCGCAAGAGCTCGCGTCACGCGACATCCGACTGGATGGAGGTCGAAAAGCAGCGCGGGATCTCGGTCACGAGCTCGGTGATGCAGTTCGATTATGCCGAGCACACGCTCAACCTGCTCGACACGCCAGGCCACCAGGACTTCTCGGAAGACACGTACCGCGTGCTCACCGCCGTGGACGCAGCGGTAATGGTGATCGATGCGGCAAAGGGGGTGGAAGAACAGACGATCAAGCTCCTCGAGGTCTGTCGTCTGCGCGCGACGCCCATCATCACGTTCGTCAACAAGATGGACCGGGAGGTGCGCGAGCCCATCGAGCTCCTGGAGGAGATCGAAGGCGTGCTGAAAATCGACTGCGCTCCGGTGACGTGGCCGATTGGCATGGGCAAGGCGTTCCGCGGGGTGTTCGATCTCATCCAGGATCGCCTGATCCGTTTCACTCCCGGCGAGGAACGCCGCAGTGACGCCTCGGAGCACATCGAGGGCCTCGGCAACCCGCGGCTCGATGCGCTGTTTCCTGACGAGATGCGCGACGTGCGCCGCAATGTCGATCTGATTCGCGGGGCGAGTCATCCCTTCGATCTCGACGAGTTCCTCGCCGGCCGTCAGACGCCGGTGTTCTTCGGGTCGGGCATCAACAACTTCGGCGTGCAGGAGGTGTTACAGGCGCTCGTAGACTGGGCACCGCCACCGCAGCCGCGCGAGGGCAGCGGGCGCACCGTGCACCCGTCGGAAGCACCGTTCTCGGGGTTCGTGTTCAAGATTCAGGCGAACATGGACCCGAAGCATCGCGACCGCATCGCATTCTTTCGCGTGTGCTCCGGCCGCTATACGCCGGCGATGAAGGTGAAGCACCTGCGCACCGGACGCGAGATGAAGCTTGCGAATGCGCTGACGTTCATGGCCAACGAGCGCGTGGCGAGTGCCGGTGCCGTGGCGGGCGACATCATCGGGATCCACAACCACGGTCAGCTGCAGATCGGCGATACCCTCACCGAAGGCGAAGCGCTCGCGTACAAGGGCATTCCCTACTTCGCGCCGGAGCTCTTTCGCGTGGCGCGGCCGCGCGATCCCTTCAAGTCGAAGCAGTTGCAGAAAGGCCTGCAGGAGCTCGGAGAGGAGGGGGCGATCCAGGTGTTCGAAACGGTGCAGGGCAATACGCTGCTGTTGGGGGCCGTGGGTCAGCTGCAGTTCGAAGTCGTGGCCGATCGCCTGGCGCGCGAATATCGGGTCGACGCGATCTACGACAGCGCGACGATTTCAACGGCGCGATGGCTCACCTTTCCGGACGAGGAGACGCGGCGCACGTTCGAGCGCGAGCAATCCGCAGCGCTCGCTGCGGACGTCGACGGCAATCCGGTGTTTCTGGCCACCAACAAGTACAACCTGCAGGTCACCATCGAACGCTGGCCCAAGGTGGGCTTCCACGCCACGCGCGAGCACGGGCACCGCTTCGCGCAGTAGCTTCGGACTGTCAGTGCGCCAGGAGCACGGGCACCGTCATCGCATCGAGCACGCTGCGCGTCGCGCCGCTCAAGGCCGGGTGCTGGCCTCGCGTGTGCGCATCGGCGCCCATCACGATGAGATCCGCTGCAAGTTCAGCGCTCTCGGACAAAATGAGATCGCCGACATCGGTGCTCCCGAGGTGGCGGCGCGCAACCACATCGATGCCGTGGTAGCGCAGCCACGAAGCGAGGCGCTGATCGGCCGCGGCTTCTGCGCCTTCAGCGTCGTCCGCATCGCCGATCGTGACGAGATGGACGTTTTGCGCACGGGCGAGCATGGGCATGGCGTCGGCGACCGCACGCGCCGACTCGCGGCTGCCCGTCCAGACGACGAGCACGGAGCTGCCGATCGTCGGCGACGCGATGGCATGTGGAACCGCGAGCACGGGTCGGCCTGACCGAAGCACGAGGGCGTCCGCCACGTGGGTGAAAAATTCCGAGTGCGCGTCGTCGGGATCGCTCTGACCAACGATCACGAGGTCGGTCGATCGTGCGTGCTGCACCAGCGTCTCGATCGGTTCGCCTGGAGGCGCGCGCCACTCGGCGGCAGTCAGCCGGGCTCGCGCCGCCGCCGCGCGAAACAGGGCCTCGGCCGCGTTCTGCGCCTCGCCCGTATCGTGAAGCCGCTGCTCGACGAACGTGTCCGGCAACACCGCGGCGATGGAAGGACTGAGGCTGCGCGTCGGAACCACGTAAGCACCGATCAGGTCGGCATCGAAGGCGCGCGCGAGTCGCGCCGCGGCGCCCAGGCGAATGGCGACGGATTCGCTGTCGTCGACGTGCACGAGAATGCATTGATAGGACATCGGAAGAAGCGTACCTCGAACCGGGTGATCGTCCGATTCTAGCGCCAACCGCGGCGACGTTCAGGCCGGCTCGAACCCGCCCTGCCGGCGCATCGAGGCGACGGCTTCTCCGGCGAGCATGTCGACGAGCCGCTGCGCCACGTCCGGCGACGTGGCACGCCTGCACACGCACGCACCATACAGTGTCGACAGGTCCAGCCCCGGCGGCAGGCGGCCGGCAAGTTCGACCCCAGGCGTGTACAGGATCTCGGTGACCTGCGTGCAGCCCACGGCACGCGCGTCGCTCGACCGCGCCAGCGCGCCCATCGCTGCAGCGCCGTTCGGATAGGCCTGGAGCCGTGCGTCGACGTCTGCCGCGAGTCCGAGCTTTTCGATGACTCGCATCAGATGGATTCCCGCGGTCGCCCGCTTGGGGTCCGGGAGGTAAATGGCCGATGCAGCGCGCAACGTGCGCACGAGCGCATCCGCGTCGTGAATTGCGGGATGCGGCTCGCCCGCCAGCACGGCGATGCCCGTCGACACGTGACCGAGAGGCCGGATCGACGCCGCATCGACGAGACTGTCGCGCACGAGATCCTCCAGCACGCGCTGGGTCAGTATCAGGACGTCGCAGGGCGCACCCTGCAGAAGCTCCTCCTTGATCGCCCCGACTGCGCCGAAATGCGCCTCCACCGGGAGCGACGATGCTTTCTCGAAGTCCCATCGCAGCGCTTCGACGAGGCCTTTGGCCGCGCCCGCGCTGAGCACATGCAGCGGCGTCGTCATGCGCTGATCACCGCAGCGATGCGCTCGGCCGTCAATGGCAACGCATGCATGCGCACGCCCAGTGCGTCTGCCACCGCATTCGCCGTCGCCCCCGCGGTCGGGCCCATCGAAGCCTCACCGGCGCCGACCGACGGAAGCTCCGGATGATCGATGATTTCCACATGCACCTCCGGCACGTCGGAGAAGCGGAAGATCGGGTACGCGTCCCAATCTTCGCTCGTGATCCGCTCGCGGTCGAAGCGCACGGCCTCCTTCACAGCCCAGCTCGCCGCCTGGATGGCGCCGCCTTCGATCTGGTTGATCACGCCGTCGGGGTTGATGACCTGCCCCACATCGACGGCAATCACCAGACGCCGGACCCTGATGTCCACGCCGGCCTCGATCTCGGCCACCACGGCACAGTAGGCGCTGGTGTGCTTGTAACGCGCGAATCCGATGCCGCGACCGAACCCTTCGCGCGGCGTCCACTGCGCCCATCCCGCACGCGTTGCCGCACGCTCGATGACGGCGCGGGCACGTTCGTCGCGTAAATGCCGCAACCGGAACTCGACCGGATCCATGGCGGCCTCGCGCGCGAGCTCGTCCATGAACGACTCGATCGCGAATACGTTCGCAAACGCACCGAGCGCGCGTAAGGC
This sequence comes from Pseudomonadota bacterium, assembly GCA_030946875.1. Classification (GTDB taxonomy): domain Bacteria; phylum Pseudomonadota; class Gammaproteobacteria; order Burkholderiales; family Casimicrobiaceae; genus CAIWHR01. The sequence continues at coordinate 10,628 of JALYXY010000196.1, forward strand.
GGAGGTACGAATCGGCATCACCTGCACATCGTGCTTGACGATGTGCCACGCCGGAAATTCGTAGGACGGAACACTGTTGCGCTCGCTTCCTCCGCCGGCGGCGAGCGGCGCATTGATGGCGATGAGACGCGGGAAAGGCTTCTCGAGCTGCCAGCTCCCGAGGAGCGCCGGGGTTCTGGAACGGCCTGGACGCGTGCTGTGACCGTTGCTCCAGACCTCGTGTCGCCAGCCGACGATCTCGTTGTGGGCGTCGAGATCGGCCTCGAGCTCCACGTGCATCGCGGGCCCCACGGGGGTCGAGGTGAGCTCGTCGGCGCGCGACCATTGCACCCGCACGGGCCGTCCGCCTGCAGCCCGGGCGAGCCGCGCTGCGTCGAACGCCACGTCATCGGCCGGGTTGTGTCCGTAGCACCCTGAGCCTTCGACGTGATGCACGCGAACCGAATCCGCGGACACATCGAACGCGATCGCGAGGTCGCGGCGCAGGTTGTAGATCCCCTGCGTATGCGACCACACCTCCAGCGTATTGCCCTGCCATTGCGCAAGCGCACACGACGGACCGATCGACGCGTGGGCAATGAACGGCTTGTCGAACGCGGCGCGCACCGTACGCACGGCGGTTCGCGCACCAGGCGAGCTCTTTGACGCGACCACCGACGTCTCTGCGCGCTGGAGCTTCAACCACTCGCCGAGTGCATTCTCATCGGGCAGCCCCGCATCGACGCCGGCAGGCCGCGTCCATTGCGCCGACCTTGCAAGGCGCTCGATCGCAAGCGTCGCCGCACGCTCGCTCGAGGCGATCACGCCGACGAACGAACCATCGCGCACGACGTGCTCGAGTTGCGGCATCGCTTCGACGATTTCTAGACCGGGAAGATCGACGAGCGTGGCCTCGGGTGCGGCCACGCGCAGCATGCGTCCGTGCAGCATGCCCGGCAGCTCGATGTCATGGATGAACCGCGCAGCTCCGAACACCTTGTCGGGGAGATCGAAGCGCGGCACGGACGTTCCGATCACCGCCAAGCCTGAGCAAGCCTTGGTTGCGGCGGCGCCCGTTGCTTCACGCTCGAGCAACGTGTCGTCGGCAAGCTCCCAGTAGCTCGTGTGTGCGCTCGCCCCTCGTATGGCCCCGTCCTCTACCTGCAGGGACCCGGGATCGTCCCCGAGCTTCCGCGCCGCGATGTCGAGGTAGATCGAGCGTGCCTCCGCACACACGTGCCGCAACGCGAGCCCCGACTCCTGCACGGACAAACTGCCCGAAGTGATAGCCTCGTCCGGGCTCGCTGCGGTGCTTGCGGGAACCATGCGGATGCGCTCGAGCGTGACATCGAGCTCGTCGGCCACGATCTGCGCGAGGGCAGTGGTGATGCCCTGGCCGAGCTCGACCTTGCCGGTGCGTACCTCGATCCATCCGGCCGCGTCGAAGCGCAGCCACTGCGACAGCCTGCGATTGACGTGGAGGCTTCCAGGAAGCTTTGCCGCGCCATCGAGATCGGCGCCGGCCAGACGAAACGCGAGGTTCATCGCGAAGTCAGGTGCGTGATGCGCGTTGCACTGCGCGCAGGATGCGGTTGTGCGAGCCGCATCGGCAGAGGTTGCGATCGAGTGCGGTCCTGATCGCATCGACATCCGGAGAGGGCGTGTGCTCGAGCAGAGCCGCCGCGGTGACGATCATTCCTGCCGTGCAGTACCCGCATTGCGCCGCCTGTTCGACGAGAAATGCCTCTTGCAACGGGTGCGGCGCAGCGGGGGTGCCGAGTCCTTCGATGGTGGTCACGCGCTTGCCAATGGCATCGATTGCGCGCGTGGTGCACGAGGGCACCGCAATCCCGTCGATCAGCACGTTGCAGGCGCCGCACTGCTCCAGCCCACAGCCGAAGCGCGTGCCCTTGAGGTGAAGCGTGTTGCGCAAGACGTCCAGGAGCGGCGCCTCGGAATCCGAGGTCACCTCGTGAACGCGACCGTTCACCTCGAGTGCAAAGCGTGCCTCGGTCACTGGTCTGGCTTCGCACCGGAGATCTTGACGATGCGCTCCCACTTCACGATGTCGTCACTGATGAAGCGACCGAACTCATCGGGCTTCATGATGATCGGCGTCACGCCCTGCTTCGACCATTCGTCACGCGTGTCCTGGCGCGCAAGGATCCTGTTGATCTCCGCATTGAGGCGATTGACGATATTGGGTGGCGTCCCCTTCGGCACCATGATGCCCAGCCAGATCGTGGCTTCGTAGTTCGGGACGCCCGCCTCGGCCAGAGTCGGCACGTTGGGAAGCACGGTCGATCGCGATTTGCCGCTCGTTCCCAAGGCTTTCACGCGACCCGACCTGATGTGCTCCGCCATCGTGGGGACCGCATCGAACATCATCATGACCTGGCCTCCGAGGAGGTCCGTGCGCGCCTGCGAGCTTCCCTTGTACGGAATGTGCAGGATGTCGACACCTGCCATCGCCTTGAAGAGCTCGCCGGCCATGTGATACGGCGTACCCGTACCGGAGGACGCATAGTTGAGCTTGCCCGGTTGGGACTTGGCAAGCTTGATGAGCTCGACCACGTTGTTCGCGGGCACGGACGGATGCACCGCCAGCACCAGATCGGCATAGTTCAATGGCGCCACCGGCAGGAAATCGCGCGTCAACGCGAACGGTTTGCCGGGCACCAGCGACTCGTTCACCGTATGGGTATTGGACATCATGAGGAGCGTGTACCCGTCGGGCGCGCTTTTCGCCACCGCATCGGTGCCGATGATGGAGCCGGCTCCGGGGCGGTCATCGATCACGAACGGTTGTCCGAGCGCCTCTTGCAGCTTCTGCCCGATGAAGCGGGCGTAGATGTCGGCGGGACCGCCAGCCGCGAACGGGACGATGATCCTGACCGGCTTGTTGGGGTACTCCTGGCCCGAGCTGGTGAGCGCGTTGCCGGTGCGGCCCGTGTCCTGCGCGAAGGCGGTTGCCGTCGCCAAGAGGAGCGCGAGAAGCGATCCGTGACGGAGCAGGCGGTGCAGGTGCGGCATGGCAGTCCCTCGGGTGGTGAGGCGCCGAATGTACCGTAGCGCTGGGCGCGTGCCAATGCGCAGGCTTCGACACGAGTTGCGCAAGGCGCTTGCAGAGCATTGACTGAGCCGCGGCCAGCCGCGCATCAGGGTTTGCTACCATCTCTCGACAACGGATCGAGCTCGGCGGGCTGAACACGCACTGCCGGCTCCTCGCTACAGACAAGGAGCTACGACATGGCTGAACGAACCACCTCCCGCGCTCCCGAGATCACGATGGATGCGGCCTCTCTCTACCGGGAGGAGATCTACACCGACCGCACCGCTGCCACGTTGAGGGTGATGGTTCCCGTCAACACCGACGGTTCGCGCGACGCCGCACGCGAAACGCTGTATCTCGGCGAGGCCCAGATCATGACGAACGTCGGGCCGCTGCCGGTGAGCTTCGAGATCGACGCGAAGGACCTCGCCGAGGCCATCGAGCACTACGGCGAAGCGGCGAAGGTCGGCATCGAGCGTGCCGTGCGTGAGTTGCAGGAGATGCGCCGGCAGGCATCCTCATCGCTCATCGTTCCACCTCCCGGTGCGGCCTCGGCGCTCACGGGCGGCATGCCAGGCGGGCCGCTTGGCGGTGGCGGCAAGATCCAGCTGCCCTGATTCGTCGGCCTCGCGAGGCGCTCAGCCCCCGCGACGCACTGACGGGAGCTTTGCGCTCGGGTGGGTCACCGATGCCGCGTGCAGGTCGAGCCCGAAGAGTTCGGAAAGCGCGCCGCGATACTCCGCGTCGCCCACCCACATGCTGTTGTTGTGGCTCGCGCCCTGCACGACCACGAGCTTCTTGGGCGCGGGGGCCGCGGCAAACAGCGTCTCGGACAGCCGTGACGGCACATAGGTGTCGTTCGCGCCATGCACGATCAGCACCGGCATGCGCACCTGCGACATCTTCGATACCGAGTCGAATTTCTGCGACAGGATGAGCCCCATCGGGAGCCATTCGTAGCTCATCGCGGCCGCAACGTCGGCGAGCGAGGTGAACGAGGATTCGACGATCAGTCCGCCGCCCCCCGTCCCCTCCGCGGCCACACGCGACGCAAGGTCCACGGCCACCGCACCACCCAGCGAATGACCATAGATGTACCGGCGATGCGCGTCGGGCTGCTTGCGGGCGAGCCACTTCCACGCCGCCTGCGCATCTTCGTAGACCGTGGCCTCTGACGGCAGTTCGCCGTCGCTCTCCCCGAAGCCCCTGTAATCGATCGCAAGGACCGAGAACCCGAAGTCGTGCAGTTGCTCGATGCGGCGAAACTGGCCCGTGAGGTTCCATCGCGCCCCGTGCAGGTAAAGGAGCGCGGGCGCATCGGCCGCCGTTCCAGGCCACCACCAGGCGCGCATCCGCGGCGCGAGCGGATCATCGCCCAGGGGGAGCTTGAATTCCTGCACGTGCTGGGGCAAGCCGCCGAACCAGGTCGCGACGCTGCGCACCGGACGCCACGTGAGCTCCCGCTCCTTGGTCTCGAGCATGACGCAGCCACTGGCGAGCACGGCCCCGACCACGAGCGTCAGGAGCACCCGCCACCTGCCGCGCGTCGCGGTGTAGGGGCCGGACGCTGCACGGGCCGGCGCAGCGCGGGAAGGATCGGTGGCAGAGCGATTGATCATTGTTGTCACGAGAGCACGGCAGCGAGATGTCCCTGGCGCTCCTCGCGTTGAGGTGGAAAGTTAAAAAAGGCGCAACTCAGCAACGCTTCAGCGGCCCATTGCGTCGACTGCCGCGCCGCGGAAGGGTTCGGCTGCGCCGCGCGGAGGCTTTGCCGCGGGGTGCGCCAAGGACGCAGCGACGTGATCGGCAAAGGCGCGAACCTTCCCCGACAAGTGCCGCCGGCTCGGGTACACGACATAGATGGGGCTGGGCAACAGCTCCCATTCGGCAAGCAAGCGCTCGAGGCGTCCCGCCACGAGATCGGGGCCGACGATGAAATCGGGCTCGTACACGATGCCGAGCCCTTCGACGGCCAAGGCTGCGAGAAAGCGACCGTTGTCGCCGTGCAGCCGACCCCCCACCCGCACGGCAATCGCTGTGCCCTCGGGTGCGCGGAAAGGCCAGGTGTGACGCGTGCTCGCGTATTCGTAGGTGAGGCACGAATGGCCCTCGAGGTCGCGCGGTGCCCGGGGTCGGCCCCGGCGCAACAGGTAGTCCGGAGCGGCGCAGCAGAGCATGCGGGTCTCGCCGACCTGACGTCCCACCAGATTCTGGCTGCCGATAGCGCCGATCCGCACAGCGACGTCGAAGCCTTCCTCCACCAGATCGACGGCGCGGTCGGAGAGCTCGATATCGACCCGCACATCGGGATGTCGGGCCATGAAGCTCGCCACCACCGCCGCGAGGTGACGCACTCCGAAGGTGGTAGGCGCGGTGACCCGCAGCGTTCCCTTTGCCGCTCCGGTGCCCGCGTGCGCAACCTCGACCGCTTCATCGAGGTCGGCGAGGATCTGCACGCTGCGTTCGTAAAAGGCCCGTCCAGTCTCCGTAAGCGAGAGGCGGCGCGTGGTGCGATTGAGAAGCCGGGCGTTCAGGTGGGCTTCGAGCTGCGCGACCTGGCGCGAGACGGCGGAGATCGACACCCCCTGTCGCTCGGCCGCGCGCACGAAGCTCCCCGAGTCGACGACGTCCCTGAAAGCCGTGATCGCAAGCAGCCTGTCCATTTGTCATTGTTGCACATTCAGCAACAGTCAATCGAGCGGAGAGGTGTTTATCTCCGCTGCCGCAGCAGCCATCATGAACGTACGGCGGCTGGCGTGCTCAGACAAGGTGCTCCGGTCCGTCGGCCGGAGAGGCTCGCGGCCGACGAACCAGCCCGCCTTTCACATTCGGAGATTCCCATGAAGCTTTACTACGCCCCCGGCGCCTGCTCACTCGCGCCGCACATCGCACTGGCCGAATCTGGCGTTCCCTGCACGCTCTCGCGCGTGGATCTTGCAAAGCACACGGCCGAAGACGGCGCCGACTTCTACAAGATCAACCCCAAGGGGTATGTCCCGTTCCTCCACCTGGACGACGGCAACACGCTGTCCGAGGCCGCCGTGCTGCTCCAGTACATCGCCGACCAGCGACCCGGCACGCTCGCGCCTGCGGCCGGAACGCTCGAGCGCTACAAGCTCATGGAATGGCTGAACTTCATCGCAACCGAGGTGCACAAGGGGTTCGGTCCGCTCTGGAATCCCAACGCCCCCGATGCCACCAAGGACGCCGCGCGCAAGCAGCTTGCCAAACGCTTCGGAATCGTCGAGGAGCGCCTTCGGCAGGCGGAGTTCCTCCAGGGCAACACCTTCTCGGTGGCCGACGCCTACCTTTTCACCGTCACCCGGTGGGCTGGTATGCAGGACGTAAGCATCGCCGAATTCCCCGGGCTCGGCGCCTTCATGAAACGCGTGGCCGAGCGGCCCAACGTGCGCAAGGCGCTCAAGGAAGAAGGGCTTCTGAAGGAATGACCGTGACTGCGACTGCATTGCCGACGCTCTTTCTCTCCCATGGCTCGCCCATGCACGCCGTTGAGTCCGGTGAGGCAGGCGACGCCTGGGAAAGGCTTGGCAGGACGCTGCCGCGCCCGCGCGCCCTGCTGCTCGTATCCGCCCACTGGGAAACCCCGACTCCGATGGTCACCGGAACGGCTCGACCGGAGACGATCCACGATTTCGGGGGCTTTCCGGACGCGCTTTACCAGATCCGCTACCCCGCGCCCGGTGACCCCGCGCTCGCCGCACGCACGGTCGCGCTCCTCGGGTCCCATGGCATCCCGGCCGCGATCGATCCTGTGCGCGGCATCGACCACGGCGCGTGGGTACCGCTGCTGCGCATGTATCCGGACGCCGATGTTCCGCTCGTCCAGCTCTCCGTCCAGACTGCGCTCGGCCCGGCGCATCACCTGCGCGTGGGGCGCGCGCTTTCGGCGTTGCCGCACGAAGGCATACTCGTGGTTGCATCGGGGCACGCGACGCATAACCTGCGCGACTGGATGATGAACCGGACAGCGGGCGAACCGCTGGCCTATGCGCAGGCCTTCGCCGAGTGGCTCAATGCGACGCTCGACACGAATGCCACCGAGACGCTCGTGAAGTACCGCGAGCACGCTCCCGGTGCCGCCCGGGCGCATCCGACTGAAGAGCACTTCCTGCCGATCTTCGTGGCGCTGGGCGCGGCCGGCGAGCAGGCGAGAGCCGAGCCGATCCTGCGGGCGTTCGAGGGAAGTGCGCTCTCCCTCGATTCGTACCTCTTCCGACCTGCGCCGCCGTCGGGCCGATCCATCAACCAGGGGCAACAGCGGGCGACGGTCTAGTCGCGAACTCACGGTCGAGCTTGTCTCATCAGAAACCCTTCTCATGCGGATCGCATGTTGTGTATGTGCGGGAACCGATGCCGGCGCGCCGGCCACTAAGCTCCCATGAGCGAAAACATGACATCAGATACCACGCCGCCGATCGCGGTCCGAGACAACCCCGAGGAGCACCGGTTCGAGGCGGTGGTCGATGGCAAGCTCTGCCGCGCCGAATACCGCCGCGAAGGCGACGTGCTCGCGATGACCCACACCGAGGTTGCGCAAGGGCTCGAGAACCGCGGCGTCGCGCGTGAGCTCGTGCGATACGCAGTCGAATTCGCCCGATCCAATCATCTGCGCATCGCCCCTCACTGCTCCTACGTGCGCGGCTATATCGAGCGCCATCCCGAGACGCAGGACGTCCTGGCCTGAGGGTTCGCCGGATCGCTACAACGGCTTTCGGTCGCTCGTTGCGCTTGCGCCTTCGAACACCGCCTCGGCAGCGGCGAGATCCTCGAGCGCGAAGCCGACGGACTTGAAGACCGTGATCTGCGCGTCGTTCGAGCGGCCTCGATGCGTTCCGCCGGCGAGATCCCGCAGCGACGCCGCCACGTCGCGCTCGGTTATCGCACCACTTGCGATGGCCTGCGCGATGTCGCCGCCCTCCGTTAGCGCTGCAGTACGATCATCCACCACGATCACATCTGCACGCCGCATGAGCTCGTCGTCCGTCTCGCGCATATGGGCGCGAAACGCTCCCACGAGATCGACATGAATCCCGGGCGCGAGTGTCGCGCCCCGCACCAGCGGCGCTGTCGCAAGCGTTGCGCAACTCACGATGTCACACCAGGCCACCGCGGCGTCCAGGTCCGCACAAGGCTCGGCGCGAATCTTTGGTCCATCGACTGTCGCGGCAAACGCCGCCGCATGGGCGAACGTGCGACTCCACACCTTGACGTGATCGATCGGGCGCACGCTGCAGTGCGCTGCGACGAGGCTTTGCGCCTGCCGTCCCGCTCCTACCATCAGGAGACGCCGCGCGTCGCCACGCGCGAGATAGGTGGCCGCGTAGGCCGAGGCCCCTGCGGTTCGACGCGCCGTGATCTCCTCGCCGTCGAACAGCGCCAGCGGTCGACCGTTGGTGGCATCGAACAGCACGTAGACTGCGGATACCGCGCCGTCGTTGCGCGCGTTGTTGCCCGGAAAGACGGTGACGACCTTCACGCCGAGACGTTCGCCACGTCGCCAGGCAGGCATGAGCAGCAGGGAGCCTGCCAGTGCATCCGGCACCTCCACAACGTGAGAGGCGCGAAGCGGAGCGATGACATCCGATCGAAGCGCATCGTCCAATGCAGCGAGCATGCGCGGCCACGGCAGACGCGCCCGTATCGCTTCGGCGTCGAATTGCAGCACCTTTAGTTAGTGGGAGGCGGGCACTTCGTCGGCGGCGAGGGCCAGCAATTTGGCGTTGCCGCCGGCCGCGGCGGTGTTGATCGTGACGGTGCGCTCGACCACGAGCCGCGTCGCGTCGTAACGGCCCTGCGCGTCGGGCGTGATGATGGGCACGATGGTGCCTGGCGCTGCGGCGAACGCCCGTCGCGACAGCGCCGCTTCTTGCGCGGGTACATCGAGCAGCACCGCGTCGACGCACCCCGGGTCGAGCCGCTCGACCAGCTCGACCCGCGCGTATTCAGCCTCCTGTCGAATGCTCATGCCAACACGCGTCTGCAACATCACCGTTCGGTTGCCGAGCGACTGCGCAAGGCGAGCCTGTGCTCGCAGCGAGCGTTCATCGCGAGCGACGCAGGCGATGACGCCGCGCGGCCGGAACTCGAGCTCGTTCGACTCTCCGGTGGGACCTGGCAAGTGCATTCGCCTATCGGACGGAAACGCAAACGGCGCCTGCGGCCGACAGAGCCGGCGAAGGTAAAGCGGACCGCCCGCCTTGGGGCCTGTGCCGGAGAGGCCGAGTCCGCCGAAAGGTTGCACCCCGACGACGGCGCCGATCATGTTGCGGTTCACATACACGTTGCCTGCACGGATGCGCGACAAAATTGCGGCAACGGTGTCATCGATGCGCGTGTGAATGCCATGCGTGAGGCCATAGCCGGCCGCATTGATGCGCTCGACGAGCAAGTCGAGCTCGTCGCGACGCCAGCGTACGACGTGCAGGACCGGTCCAAACACTTCGCGCGTGAGCCGAGCCAGCCCGTCGATGCCGCCGAGGTCGATGAGCGTGGGCCGCATGAAGGAGCCGCGCACGAGCCGGTCAGGCTCTACTGCTCGAGCGGCCTCCACGATCGGCATGCCAGCCGAGCGCATCTGCTCGACATGCGCCTGCAGGGTGCCTAACGCCTGTGCGTCGATCACGGGCCCCACATCGGTTGCAAGATGACGCGGATCACCGATCGTGAGCTCGTGCATCGCGCCTTCGAGCATGTGCAGCAGTGCCGGCGCGATGTCCTCCTGCAGGCATAGCACGCGCAACGCGGAGCAGCGTTGTCCCGCGCTGTCGAACGCCGACACCAGCACGTCGGCAACCACTTGCTCCGGTAACGCCGAGCTGTCGACGATGAGCGCATTTTGCCCGCCGGTTTCCGCGATCAGCACGGGATCGTCGGCGCGCTCGGCCAAAACGCGATGAATGGTCCTCGCGACATCGGTGGAGCCCGTGAATACGACCCCTGCAATGCGCGGGTCGGCGACGAGCGCTGCGCCGACCGAGTCGCCGCGGCCGGGCAAGAGCTGCAGCGCGAAGCCGGGAACGCCTGCAGCGTGCATCAACGAAACGGCGAGCGCACTCACGAGCGGTGTCTGCTCCGCGGGCTTCGCAAGCACCGGGTTTCCGGTCACGAGCGCGGCAGCGATCTGTCCGACGAAGATCGACAGCGGAAAATTCCACGGAGAAATGGCAACGATGGGACCGCGTGGCGCTGCATCGCGGACTCCCGCGCTGTCGCTGCGGGCCTGCTGTGCGTAATAGCGGCAAAAGTCGACCGCTTCGCGCACTTCGGCAACGGCGTCGCTCAGGGTGCGGCCAGCCTCGCGCACGAGCAGTGCGAGGAGACGCGCCCGGCTCTGCTCGATGAGGTCCGCAGCGCGCTCGAGCATCGTGGCCCGATCATCCACCGCAGTGTCACGCCAGAGCGGCGCGCGATCGACGGCGACATCGATGGCATGCGTCACGTCCGCGAGTGTTGCCTCGGCCACGGTGCCTACCTCGTCCGCACGATCGGCCGGGTTGGTGATCGTGACCCTCGCGCGGGCGCTGTTCGCGCGCTGGTCCGCTGTCCTTCGGTGCGTTGCGCGCACATCCCCGACCAGCGGACCTGCTTCGCTCAGGACGGGTGTGGAAACAAGCTCGCGCGCAAGTGAGGTGAGTGCGACATCGTCCGAGCCATCGAAGCCGCGCGAGTTGCGCCGCCCCTCGAACAGCGATTCGGGAAGCGGGATACGCGGGTGCGGCGTGCCGCCGTGGGCGAGCGCCTGAGCCACGGGATCGGCGACGATGTCGGCGATGCTCACCTTCGGATCGACGATCTGGTTGACGAACGACGTGTTGGCGCCGTTTTCGAGCAGGCGCCTGACGAGATACCCGAGCAGCGTCTCGTGCGAGCCGACCGGAGCGTAGATGCGGCACCGTCGGGCTGGCTCGCCGACGCCGACGAGCGGATCGTAGATCGTCTCACCCATGCCATGCAGGCACTGGAACTCGTAGTCGGCATCACCGGCCAGCGCTTGCACTGCGGCGATCGTGAAGGCGTTGTGCGTGGCGAACTGCGGATACAACCCGATACGCGCGGCGAGCAGGCCGCGCGCACACGCCAGATACGAAACATCCGTATGCACCTTGCGCGTGAACACCGGGTAATCGGCAAGTCCCTCGACCTGTGCCCGCTTGATCTCGGTG
>JALYXY010000204.1 GCA_030946875.1 Pseudomonadota bacterium
GCGCACGACGTTGCCGAGCGTGGCGCTCTGCACGCCATAGCTGCCGGTCAGCGAAAACGTCGGCAACTGGGCTGCTTTCGCGACGCCGATTTGTGCGCTTGCCGCAGCCAGTGCCTCCTCCGCCTGCCTCACGTCGGGCCGCCGATCGATGAGTGATGACGGGAGCCCTGGAGGGGGATCTGCCGGCAGCGGCAGCTGCGCGAGATCGCCGCGAGGCAGCGTGAGGTCGAGTTTGCCGGTGAGCGTCCCCAACTGGTGTTCCACCACTGCGCGCTGGCGCTGCAGTTCGACGAGCTGCAGCGCCGTGTCCGCACGCACGCCCTGCGCCTGGTTAACATCGAGATCGGAGGTCAATCCGCCGCGTGCGCGGTTCTGGGCTACGACGAGCGCGTCTGCGCGGGTGGAGAGGATCTCTTCGGTTACCGTGATCTGCGCATCGAGTGATCGCAACGTGAAGTAGCTCTGCACGGTGGTGCCGGCAAGCGTGAGCGCCACGACGTCTCGCCCATAACGCGTCCCGAGGACCTGGGCGCGTGCGGCTTCGGTCGCCCGGCGTAGCTTGCCCCAGAAATCGATCTCGAACGACGTCGAAAGCGCAAGCCGATTGGCGTTGCTGATCGCAGGTGTCCCCGGCGGCAAGCTCTGTGCGTTGAAAGTGCTCGATCGCGATCGCGAAGTGCTGCCCGAGAGATCCACCTCGGGAAAGATGCTGGCACCCGCTTCCCTCAGCGTTGCTTCGGCTTCCTCGATCTGTGCCGTGGCGCGGCGCAGATCGACGTTGTTGCGCAGCGATGCCGCAACGAGATCGTCGAGCACCGGATCACCATACAGCGTCCACCACTGCATCGGGATCGATGCGGCTGCATCTCCGGGTGCAACGCTGGGGAAGCTGCCGGGAAGCTCGACATTTGGGCGACGGTAATCAGGTCCCACTGCGGCGCATCCTGCAACCACGGCGATGAGGGCTGCACCGGCGAACTGGGGGATAGAGATGCGCACCTTTGTCATAGCGGGTTCTCCGCCGGTGAGATCGGGTGCGCCGCCTCGTGCTTGTGGGAGGGTCGCGGCTTGCGGGCCAGCAGCGCGAAGAAGAGCGGGATGAATATGGGCGCGATGAATGTCGCGACAATCATCCCGCCGAACACGCCGGAACCCATGGACTGGCGTGCTGCTGCCCCCGCCCCGGTTGCGGTGACGAGAGGCACCACACCGAATACGAAGGCAAGAGAGGTCATGACTATCGGTCGATACCGCAAGCGTGCGGCATCGCGTGCAGCTTGCGCCGCAGTCATTCCCTGCTCCATGCCTTGCATGGCGAACTCGGAGATCAAGATGGCGTTCTTCGCAGCAAGACCGATGAGCACGACGAGGCCAATCTGGAAGTAAATGTCGTTCTCCATGCCTCGAAGGAACACGAAGCCCAGCGCTCCCACCAGGGCGAACGGCACCGCGAGCACCACCGCCATTGGCACGCCCCATCGCTCGTACAGGGCCGAGAGGATGAGATAGACCATGATGAGCGCAAATCCGAAAGCGAAGATCGACGCATTGCCAGTGCGCTGCTCCTGGAATGCCTGTCCCGTCCACGCAATGCCATAGCCCATAGGCAGTGTCTGCTTCGCGACGTCCTCTACGGCATGAATCGCCTCGCCGGAGCTGTAGCCCGGCTTGGCACCGCCAAGCACCTTGGCCGCGACGTAGCCGTTGTAACGTTCGATCTGCTCCGGACCGATGATGGTGGAGACGGTGATGAGTGACTTGAGCGGGATCATGGTGGCGGTCGTGCTCGAACGCACGTGGATGTTGCCTAGGTCCTCCGGGTGCGAGCGGTACGGCGCATCCGCCTGAATGGTCACGCGATACGTGCGCCCGGATTTGTTGAAGTCGTTCACGTAAAGCGATCCCATTTGCGCTTGTAGTCCGGCGAATACGTCGTTGACGGGCACGCCGAGTGCCAACGCCTTCTCGCGGTCGACCTCGACCCGCAGTTGCGGCACCGTAGGTCGGTAGAACGTGCGCGCCTCTGCAAGCACCGGATGTTTCGCGAGCGCGGCAATGAACTCGTTGGTCACTTGCGCGAGTCGCTGCGGATCGGCATCGGTGCGACCCTGCACATAAACCTCGAAGCCGCCTGTGGCACCGAGACCCTGGATCGCGGGCGGATTGAACGCGAACGCTATACCATCGGTAAGCCCGAACCCCTTGCCGCTCACCTCCTGCGCGAGCTGCGGGGCGGTCTGCCTGCGCTGGTCCCATGGCTTCAGCGGCATGAAGATGGTCGCGGCGTTGGACTTGCTGCCGCCACCAATCAGGTCGAATCCATTGACGACGAAAACATTCTCTATGGCCTGATTTCCCTGCATCATCCCTCGCAATTGCTCCGTCGTCCGCCCGGTGCGTTCAAGCGTCGCGCCATCGGGCAGCACCACCGCCGAGATGATGTATCCCTGGTCCTCGGGTGGCGCGAAGCTGCCCGGTATGCGCCAGAACAGGAGCGCCACGAGTCCCAGCACAACCGCAAACAGCGCAAGCGAGATGACTCTCCATTCGAGGGCGAGATCGACTGTACCGAGGAACTTGCGCGTAGCCCACGAAAAACCGCGGTTGAACGGCACGAACATGCGATCGAGCATGCCTCCGGTGTGATCGCCGGGCTTCAGCAGGATGGCACACAGCGCAGGTGTCAAGGTGAGCGCGACGACCCCGGATAGCACCACCGCAATCGCCACGGTGACGGCAAATTGTCGATACAGCTGACCGGCGATGCCACCGATGAATGCGACTGGTACGAAAACGGCGCACAGAACCATCACGATGCCGATGATTGCGCCCTGGACCTCACGCATTGCTTCCATCGCGGCATCGAACGGCGACATATGCTCTTCGCGCATCAGCCGTTCGACGTTCTCAAGCACGATGATCGCGTCGTCCACCACGATGCCGATGGCGAGCACCATGGCGAAAAGAGTCAGCGTGTTGATTGAAAAGCCGAAGAGCCACAGCCCTGCGAATGTTCCGATCAGCGATACCGGCACCGCGAGCATGGGAATGAGAGTGGCCCGCCACGTCTGCAGAAAGACGAACACAACGAGCAGCACGATGGCCGCCGCTGCGCCGATGGTGAGCAGCACTTCATGAATCGAGGCGGAAACGAATCGCGTCGTGTCGTACGGGATGAGGTAATCGACATCTTCCGGGAAACGGTCGCGCTTCAACTCCACCATGCGCGCGCGCACCGCGTCCGCGACGTCGAGCGCATTGGCGCCGGATTGCAGGAAGACCGCAAGCGCGATAGCGGGCTGCCCATTGACGCTGTTGGATGCATCGTAGCTTTGCGCCCCCAGCTCGATGCGAGCGACGTCCTTCAACCGCAGCACGCCGTTCGGGCCGGTGGAGCGCAGGATGATTTCGCCAAATTGCTCCGCCTCGACGAGCCGGCCGCGGGCCGTGACGGTGTACACCAGGGCCTGACCTTTGGGCGCGGGATCGGCGCCGATCTTGCCTGCCGCGAATTGCGCGTTCTGCGCACTGATGGCAGCGGTGATGTCGGTGGTGGTGATGCCGAGCTGTGCCATGCGCTCCGGGTTCAGCCACACACGCATCGAGTAATCGCGTGCGCCAAAAATGGAAACGTCGGCCGCGCCCCGAATTCGTTTCAGCTCATCGACCACGTTCTGTGTGGCGTAATTCGACAAGAAGAGCGTGTCATACGTGCTCTTCGGCGAGTTGAGCGCGACCACTAGCAGGATGTTCTGCGATCGCTTGGCGACGGTGACACCATTTCGGCGCACCTCTTCAGGCAACCGCGGGGTAGCGAGCTGCACCCTGTTGTTGATGTTGAAGGTGGCCTTGTCGGTGTCGGTGCCGACCTCGAAGGTGGCGGTGATCGTGGTTACGCCGTTCGACGACGAGCTCGAGTTGAAATAGAGCAGGTTCTCGACGCCCGAGAGCTGTTCCTCTATGGGCGCGGCGACCGTCTTCGCAAGAGTGTCCGCGGAAGCGCCGGGATACGTGGCCGTGATGGTGACGGTTGGCGGGGCGATCTCCGGGTACTGCGCGATGGGCAGGATCTTTGCGGCGGCCAGGCCGGCGAGCACGATGATGATCGCGAGGACGGTCGCGAAGATGGGCCGCTCGATGAAGAACTTGGACATGAGTGTATTTCCGCTGCGTTGGCGCGCCGCGCTGACGGCGCATTGACTACACGAAGCTCGCCGTCACTTGACGGGCGGGGGTGCGCTTTTGCCTGACGCCATCGCGCCCGCTGGCGGTCTGGCCGGTGCCTCGGCCGCGGGGTGCGGTGCTACCGGTGCACCGGGTCGCAGCTTCATCAGGTTGTCAACGATGACTTTATCCCCGGGGTTGAGGCCGCTGGTGACCACCCAGTTGTTGCCGGACCAGCCATCCGTTTCCACCGGGTGCGGCGCTACCTTGTTTTCGGTGCTGGCGACGAACACCACCTTGCCCTGATCGCTTTGCACGAGTGCCGATTGCGGGATCAGCACGCCTTCGCGAGTCCCGGTCGTGATGTGTACGCGCACGAACTGTCCGGGCAGTACGAGCAGGCGCGAGTTCGGAAATTCGGCACGCAACGGGACGGTGCCGGTTTTCAGGTCCAGGCTCGACGCCGCGAAGTTAAGCTTACCGGGCGCGTTGTACGCGGTGCCATCGGCGAGCACGAGCTTCACTTGCGCGCTGCCTTCGGACTTGCGGAGCTGAAGTGTCTCGGCTTCGGAAAGCGAGAAGCGAACCCACACGGGGTCCGTAACCGAAATCGTGGTGAGAAGGTCTGTTCCAGCGGCGACGAGGCTCCCTTCAGAACGCTGTGAACGGCCGGTGACTCCGGCTATTGGCGCATTCACCGTGGTGTATGAAAGGTTGAGGTTGGCTTCACGGACCTTGGCTACGCTGGCGGCGAGTTGCGCCTCGTTGGTTTGCACCGCAGATGTCGCATCGTCGTATTCGCGCTGGCTGATCGCGCGCTGTTCGACCAGGGGCTTCAATCGGGCGGCTTCACGCCGCGCCCGGTCGATGACGGCTTTTTGTTGCTCGAGCGCGGCGGTGGCCTGCGCGAGAGCAATCTCGAAAGGGGCGCGGTCGATCGCATAAAGCGTCGCGCCCGCGCGCACCCGATCGCCTTCCTTGTACAGTTGGCGAGTGAGAATTCCGGGCACCCGCGCCCGAACTTCAACCTCTTTGGAACCTTCTGCCTGGCCAACGGCTTCGACGACGAGAGGGACTCGCTGTGTGCGGGCCTCGATGACCGCGACGGGCAACGCCATTGTCGGACCGGCGGCACCAGGTCCCGCCTTTGTGCTCGGCGCCGGATCTCCCTTGCCGCAGCCAAAAAGAACAAGCGCGGCAACAATGCCGGTCACCACACTACGGCCGCTGGTCGTGCCAGCGAGGGCAATTCCGCGCAGTACGCCTGCAAAGCGGTTGAGAGGCACGGTGGGCGGACTGATCCAGGCGCTCATGGAAGACGATCTCGGTGTAGACTCGGAATCGCTCATTATATACAATCGTAAATGTATGTAAAATCCTGGGCGACGCTCAGACTCGGTTGCGTGGCCGTGGCCTAGAGCTTTGTGGCCGTGCCGTTGAGCCTTGTTTGAACCGGCCGCAGGCGGTCGCGTACATCCCTTCCTGCAACCGCGAATGCTTAGACAACATGGCTCGGCGCACCAAGGAGGAATCGGCCCGGACCCGGGGCGCCATCATCACCGCGGCACGTGAGGTATTTCAGCACCGGGGGGTCGCCCACACCACCATTGAGCAGATCGCGGAAGCCGCGGGAGTCACGCGCGGAGCCTTCTACTTTCACTTCCCCGACAAGACGGCTGTTTTCTATGCGGTGCGCGACCAGGTGGCGTTGCCACTCATGGACCGCATGAATTTCGAGCTCCTGAGCGGCACCCGCGCGGATCCTCTGTTACGGGTCGAGCTCTTTCTGCTGGAGCTCACCAATTCGCTCGTTCGCTGCGCCGAGGTGCAGGCCACGTTCGACATCATGACTTTCAAGTGCGAGTACGTTGACGAGCTTCGGAGGGAGCTTGTGGAGTCGTGCCGCGTCCACGAGGAACTCCTCGCATCGCTGACGCGCGTCTACCGCGAAGCTGCTCGCTTGCACCTGTTGCGCGCGGGCGTCTCCGCAACGCTCGCGGCCACCGGGACGATGATTTTTCTCTCCGGATTGATCCGGCTGTGGCTGATGGACGAAGACGGCAGGCTTGTCCGCGACCGCGTACGTGCCCTGATCCGTTCTCATGTCTCGAGTCTCAGGCGCCTTCCCACTGGCACCTAGCGTCCGGCGGGCGACTCCCCGGCGATCCAGCGGTACTGGTTGCGACGCACCTTGAACTCCCGTGTCCGCGGGTTTCTTTTCAGCCGCCCTTCGCAGGTCCTATTGCTTTCGGCTGCCCCTCGCCGTATGATTAGCACTCGACTCAGGTGAGTGCTAGCAGACGAGAGGCCGTAGGTCGAAGCCCCCGCCGCAGTGCTCGGTGTTGCAAACCCACAGCAGGAGTAAGCACTTACTATGAACATTCGTCCATTACACGATCGCGTGATCGTCAAGCGTATCGAAGAGGAAAAGAAGTCCGCCGGCGGGATCGTCATCCCCGACACCGCTGCCGAGAAGCCGTCGCAAGGTGAAGTGTGCGCGGTAGGGCCCGGCAAGATCGACGACAACGGGCGCACGCTCACGATGGGCGTGAAAGTTGGTGACCGCGTGCTGTTCGGCAAGTACTCCGGCCAGGAATTCAGGCTTGAAGGCCAGGACTACCTGCATATGCGCGAGGACGACATCATCGGTATCGTCGCCGCCTAACCCGCACACCACACGCATTCGAATCAGGAGATACACATGGCATCCAAAGACGTTCGCTTCGGCGACGGCGTACGCAACAAGATGATGGTGGGGGTCAATGTCCTCGCCAATGCCGTCAAGGCAACTCTCGGCCCCAAGGGTCGCAACGTGGTGCTCGAGCGCAGCTTCGGCGCGCCGACGATCACCAAGGACGGCGTTTCGGTGGCGAAGGAAATCGAGCTCAAGGACCGCTTCGAGAACATGGGCGCGCAGATGGTGAAGGAAGTCGCGTCCAAGACTTCGGACGTCGCCGGCGACGGCACGACCACGGCAACGGTCCTCGCGCAGTCGATCTGCAATGAGGGCTTCAAGTTCGTCGCCGCAGGCATGAATCCGATGGACCTCAAGCGCGGCATCGACAAGGCGGTGATCTCCGTCGTCGCCGAGCTCAAGAAGATCAGCAAGCCCTGCACGACCAGCAAGGAGATCGCGCAGGTCGGTGCCATCTCGGCCAACGCCGACGAGGCGATCGGCAAGACGATCGCCGAAGCGATGGAAAAGGTCGGCAAGGAAGGCGTGATCACGGTCGAGGACGGCAAGGGCCTGGAAAACGAGCTCGATCTCGTCGAAGGCATGCAGTTCGATCGCGGCTACATCTCCCCTTATTTCATCAACAACCCGGACAAGCAGGTCGCGCTGCTCGAAGATCCGTACATCCTCCTGCACGACAAGAAGGTCAGCAACATCCGTGACCTCCTGCCGCTGCTCGAGCAGGTCGCCAAGGCCGGCAAGCCGCTCCTCATCATCGCCGAAGACGTCGATGGTGAAGCCCTGGCAACGCTGGTCGTCAACAACATTCGCGGCATCCTCAAGACCACCGCCGTCAAGGCGCCTGGCTTCGGCGATCGTCGCAAGGCGATGCTCGAAGACATCGCAATCCTGACGGGCGGCACGGTCATCGCCGAGGAGCTCGGGCTCAAGCTCGAGAACGCGACGCTCAAGGATCTCGGACGCGCGAAGCGCATCGAAGTCGGCAAGGAAGACACGACCATCATCGATGGCGCCGGCGAGAAGAGTGCGATCGAAGGACGTGTCAAGAACATCCGCAAGCAGGTGGAAGAAGCGACCTCCGATTACGACAAGGAGAAGCTGCAGGAACGTGTGGCGAAGCTCGCCGGCGGCGTGGCGGTGATCAAGGTGGGTGCCGCGACCGAAGTCGAGATGAAAGAAAAGAAGGCGCGTGTCGAAGATGCTCTGCATGCCACTCGTGCGGCGGTCGAAGAAGGCATCGTGCCTGGTGGCGGTGTCGCGTACCTGCGCGCTCGCGCCAATCTCAAGGACCTGAAGGGTGCCAATACCGACCAAGATGCCGGCATCAAGATCGTGCTGCGCGCGCTCGAGGAGCCGCTCCGCCAGATCGTGAACAATGCTGGCGAAGAGTCGTCGGTGGTGGTCAACAAGGTCCTCGAAGGCAAGGGCAACTTCGGCTTCAATGCCGCGACCGGCGAGTACGGTGACATGGTGGAGATGGGCGTGCTCGATCCGACCAAGGTCGCTCGCTTTGCTCTGCAAAACGCCGCGTCGGTGGCCAGCCTGATGCTCACGACGGAAGCCATGGTGGCCGAGTCGCCCAAGGAAGATAAGGGCGGCGGCGGTGGCATGGGTAGTGGCGGTGGGATGGGTGGGATGGGCGGCATGGGCGACATGGACATGTAATAGTCGCAGCGAGGCACCGTTGTCGAGGTGCCTGCGTGTAAAAGCACAACCCCGCTTCGGCGGGGTTTTGCTTTGTGGCGGTGCGTTTCGTAGGCGATCGAGGAGCGTTAGAGTGATGATGCCTGCGCGCAAGCAACAGTCCCCGGCCGCACAAGGCTTTGGCCACAGGTTGTACTGGCATACTGGGTTGGCATTTGCATAGACTGCCTGTGTAGCGCGTCAGACGTTGCTGCCCAGCACAACGCCAGTGCGCCAAGGGATCGACCATCAGCTCGAGCGCCATGACTTCCGGAGTGCTTTTCGTCATCGCGATGATGGCGCTTGCGACGGCCGTGGTGATTGGACTGGTGCGCCGCAATCGCGAGGTGATCGCTGGCGGGAGAGGGGGCGACGGCGATCCCTACCCGACCCAATGGACCGAAGGCGAGACCACTCGCCTGCTTTCGTCGGCCGAGCTTCCGGGTCTCTATCTTCTGCGGCCGCGATTTCTCTCGAAGACCGAGGGCATCGTCTACCTCCTGCTCAAGACCGCGTTCCCGAGGCACGACATCTTCGCGCGCGTGCGGCTTGCCGACGTGCTGCAGGTCAAGATCGGGCCGCAGGGGATGGAGCGCCTGCGCGCATTTCGCAAGATCGCGGATCAGCGAGTCGGATTCGTCATCTGCGATCGCGATTCCACGATCCTCGCCATCGTCGATTCGCGGGACGCCGAGCAGGCCAACAACCCGCGCGAGCAAAAGCTCGAGATCATCAAGCAGCGGTGTCTGCAGGCCGCGCAGGTCAAGTACATTTGCGTGTACCCGCCGCAGTTGCCGCGCTACCGTGAGCTGCGTACGCAGATCCTCGGGCCGGCCGCGGACCTGCTCTAGGCAACAATCGCCGGCGCGGCCCCGTGGGCGATCCCGACGCGGGTTGTCGGAGCCTCAGTTCACTGCCATGAGGTGAGTCACTGGGGCTCCGCGCTCGCTTTCGACTCGCGCCTTTGAACGTGGAATGCTCATGCCCGAAAACCCATCGACTTTCAGGCTCACCTACTCGACGATGTTCGAGCCTCCGGCTGAGTTGCACGAGCGGTTCGAGGACGCCGCGACCCGCATTCGCGATCATTTGGGGGCCGAGCATGCGATGTGGATCGGCGGACGCAATGAACGCGCCGCACAGCGCTTCGAATCGCGTACACCCATCGACCACCGGATCGTGCTCGGGCGTTTTCAGTCGGGGGCTGCGGAGCATGCCGTCGCGGCGGTGACTGCTGCAGCGCAAGCGCAGGCGCAGTGGTCGCGCGTGCCCTGGGCAGAGCGCGTCGCGACGCTGCGAGGGGCGGTGGCGCTCATCGAGGAGCGCGTGTTCTATCTCGCGGCGGTGCTCGCGCTGGAAGTCGGCAAGAACCGGATGGAGGCGCTCGGGGAGGTGCAGGAGACCGCCGATTTCATTCGCTACTACTGCGATCAGGCGGAGGAGCATGGGGGTTGGGTACGAACGATGCAGCGCGACCCGCTGCCCGGCTTCGCGAGCGAAAACACGAGCGTGCTGAAGCCTTATGGCGTGTGGGTTGTCATCGCGCCCTTCAACTTTCCCTTCGCGCTCGCCGGCGGCCCCGCCGGTGCGGCGCTCCTCGCGGGCAACACGGTGGTCCTCAAGGCGGCTTCAGCGACGCCGTGGAGCGGGCGATTGCTTGCCGACGTTTTCCGGGATGCCGGCGTGCCTGCCGGCGCATTCAACTACGTCACGGGCCCGGGCGGCTCGATCGGCGAGGCCCTCGTGCGCGATCCGCGCGTTGGAGGTGTCACGTTCACGGGCAGCTACGAGGTGGGCATGCACCTCTACCGGCTCGTGGCGCAGGCGTCCCATCCGCGGCCATGCATCGCCGAGATGGGCGGGAAGAACGCGGCGATCGTGACGCGGCATGCACACATTGCAGACGCTGCGCTCGGGGTCATGCGCTCGGCATTCGGGCTCTCCGGCCAGAAGTGCTCGGCATGCTCGCGCGTCTACGTGGAACGCAGCGTGTTCAACGATTTCCTCGCCGACCTGCACCAGTGGACTGCGGCGCTGAAGATCGGCGATCCGCTCTCACGCGAGCATTGGATGGGGCCGGTGATCAATGCCTCTGCGCTGGCGCGCTACGAGGACGCCGTTTCAGAAATCCGCGCGCTCGGTCCGGCGGGCGCCATCGTGCATGGCGGCGAGCGTCTCGATCAGGGCGAGCTTGCGCATGGATATTTCTGCAGCCCGACGATTGCGCGCGCTCCGCTCGAGCATCCATTGTGGCAGCGGGAGCTCTTCCTACCTTTCGTGCTGGTCGCGCCGATCGACGACGTGGAAGAGGGCATCGCGCTGGCGAATGCAACCCAGTACGCGCTCACCGCGGGCTTCTACGGCTCGGACGAGGAGTGCGAGCGATTCTTCGAGAGCGTGGATGCCGGCGTGTGCTACGCCAACCGGCCCCAGGGCGCAACGACGGGCGCATGGCCGGGTTACCAGCCATTCGGCGGCTGGAAGGGATCAGGCTCCACCGGGCGCTCGGCAGGCTCCATGTACTACGTGCCGCAGTACATGCGCGAGCAATCACAGACACGGGTTCGTCGCGCCTGAACCTGCTCAGGCGGTCAGGCCTCCCTGCAGCACTTCGGCATACACCGCGCGATCGATGTTGCCCCCCGACAGGATCAGCGCGCACCTGGACCCCGCGCGATCGCCATCCTTGAGAGCCGCAGCCAGAGGTGCGGCGCCTGCGCCCTCGGCAAGCTGGTGCGCGTCCTCGAAGTAGGCGAGCATGGCCGCACGCACCTCGTCGTCGGTGACTTCGATGATCCGCGCCGCGCCGCGGCTGATCACCTCCAGCGCTGCGGGCACTGGAACCCTCACGGCCATTCCATCGGCCATGGTTTCGGCCGTCGCGGTTTCGACGAGCGTGCCTGTCGCGAATGACTGCGCATAGGCGTTAGCACCCGCCGATACGACGCCGACCACTGCGGTCTCGAGTCCCAGTGCGTCACGTGCGGCGATGAGCCCGCAGATCCCGGAACCGCAACCGATCGGCACGTAGACGGTATCGAGGTTCTGAACCGCGCGAAAAAGCTCCAGCGCATAGGTGCCGACACCGGCCACAAGCTCGGGCGAGAAGGGTCCGACAAACCGCAGCCCCTCGCCGCGGGCGAGCGTGGCGGCATGCTCGCGTGCTTCGTCGAAGTCTCGTCCGAACTCGATCAGCTCGGCGCCGAGCGCTTTCATCGCGGCATTCTTGCCCGCGGAGTTGCCCTGTGGCACGACGATGACGCAGCGCATGCGATGAAGCCGGGCGGCGAACGCGAGGCTCTGCCCGTGATTGCCGCGAGTCGCGCTGATGACACCCCGGGCCCCTGGGTCACGCGCGACCATACGCGCGAGAAGATGCAGTCCGCCGCGCACCTTGAAGGCGCCGATCGGCGTATGGTTTTCGTGCTTGATCCAGACCTCGCGCCGCGCGCGTCGCGAAAGGAGCGGCCAGTTGTGTTGCGCGGTTGGCAGCATGGCTGCGTAGACATCCCGCGCTGCCGCCTCGAGTTCCGCAAGACCCATCACCAAGGGGCCCGACTCGTCCGGTGCCGCACGATTCAGTGCAGCATGTAGTGACGGTAGAGCCACAGGAGCAGGATCGCACCAAGTACCGACAGCACGAACCCGGCCGGCCTGAAGCCTCCGCGCGATGAGCGAAACAGCACGCTGCCCACAATGCCGCCAACGATCGATCCGCCGATGCCCAGCGCCGCTGTCAGCCAGAAACCGATTGCATCCACGCCGGGCATGAAGAAACGAGCCACGGCTCCAACGATGAACCCGACGATGACTGTCCAGATGAGACCCAGAATTCCCATGGCTTTCCTTTCCGCTGTGCGGCACGAAGTTGAACGACGGTGAGCTTGCTGCGCGCGTTCCGATTTGCTCGCCAGCTGACGATTCGCCGCACGAGTCGCGATCGGCCGGTGCCCCGAAAGCAGCCGTGCGGGCGTTCTGCGGCGACGTCGGCGGCGATTTGATGCTAGCACGTCGGTCGTCCGAAGCGGGCCTGTGTAAGGCGCACCGCACAAGACGCGACTCATGCGACAGGGCGGTTTCGCCCTTAACCGGGGCATGCCATGCATCCTGCGCAACTTGCAGCCTTCGTGCTTCTCCTGATGCACGGCGCCACCGCAATGGGCACGGCAGCAGGTAGTCACGTGCCGTCGTCGTGCTCGGTCGCGACAGGTGCCCGAACGCTGCCTCTGGTGGAGCTCTATACGTCGGAAGGCTGCGACAGCTGTCCCCCGGCAGACCGCTGGCTGCGAACGACATTTCCACCGAGAGGCACGCAGGCTCCGGCGGGTGCGGTGCTCGCGTTTCATGTCGACTACTGGGATGCGCTGGGCTGGCCTGATCGCTTCGCCGATGCCGCCTATAGTGCGCGCCAGCAAGCACTCGTGCGCGCGGCCAATGGACGCACCACGTACACGCCGCAGGTGTTCGTTCAGGGAAAGGATCGCGGTTTGTGGCGTAATGGTGCCGTGCGCGATGCGATCGACGCGGTCGCGCAGGATCCTGCGCGCGCGAAGATCGAGCTCAAGGTGCGCAACGATGGGGAGCGGATCGTCGTCGACGTGACGGCCGCTGTCGTGGGCGATCGTCGTTCGGACGCGGTGCTCAAGGTTGCGCTCACTGAGAGCGGTCTTTCGTCGCGCGTCACCGCAGGCGAGAATCGCGGCGCGCGACTCGAGCACGATCATGTCGTCCGTGCGCTGGTGACCGGCCCCGGTTTCGATGCAGGAGGGCACGCCCGAGGCACAATGGACATCGCACGACCGCGCGAACGCGGTCGCGATGCCAACGTGGTGGCTTTCGTGGAGCTTGGGTCGACAGGCGAGATCCTGCAGTCCGTCATGCTCGAGCTCTGCGGACCCTGAGCAAAGCACGCGCGCAGTTCACGTCCTGAGCGCCTGGTGCAGCCAGGCGGACTCGCGTGTGCGGGTCCCCTTGCGGAGTGCCGAGCGCGCTACTGCACGACCTGCGCGAGCTCGCCGGTGCGGTACTTCGTGGCGAAGCGCTCGAGCGGTTCGGCCTTGATCTTGCTCGCCATGCCTGCCGCACCAAACTGCTCGTAGCGTTCCTTGCAGATTGCCTTCGCCGCCAGCATCGCGGGCTTCAGGTACTCGCGTGGATCGAACTTGCCGGGATTTTGCGCGAAGAACTTGCGGATCGCCGCGGTCATCGCAAGGCGAATGTCGGTATCGATGTTGACCTTGCGCACGCCGTGCTTGATGCCCTCCTGGATCTCCTCGACGGGCACCCCGTACGTCTCCTTCATGTCGCCGCCGTATTGGCGGATCTCGGCGAGGATATCCTGCGGAACGGAGGAGCTGCCGTGCATCACGAGATGCGTATTGGGGATCCGGCGATGGATCTCCTTGATGCGCTCGATCGCGAGGATGTCACCCGTGGGCTTGCGTGAGAACTTGTACGCGCCATGCGAGGTGCCGATGGCAATCGCCAGCGCGTCGACCTGCGTACGCTTCACGAAGTCGGCGGCCTGCTCCGGGTCCGTCAGCAGCATCTCGCGCGTCATCGTGCCTTCAGCGCCGTGCCCGTCTTCCTTGTCGCCCTTCATGGTCTCGAGCGAGCCCAGGCATCCGAGCTCGCCCTCGACGGTGACGCCAAGCATGTGCGCAGCATCGACCACCTGCCGGGTGACGCGCACGTTGTAGTCGTACTCGGCGATGGTCTTGCCATCCTGTTCCAGCGAGCCATCCATCATCACGCTCGAAAAGCCGAGCTTCATTGCCGATTCGCATATCGCGGGCGACTGGCCATGATCCTGGTGCATGACGATCGGAATCTCCGGATAGCTCTCCACCGCCGCCTGAATGAGGTGTCGCAGGAAAAGCTCGCCGGCATATTTGCGCGCACCGGCCGAGGCCTGCATGATCACCGGACTGTTGGTCTCGGAAGCCGCAGCCATGATCGCCTGCACCTGCTCCAGGTTGTTGACGTTGAAAGCCGGCAGGCCGTAGTTGTTCTCGGCTGCATGATCGAGCAACTGGCGCATGGAAACGAGGGACATGATGACTCCGCGCGTGGGACTGATTGTGGAGGCCCATTCTACCGCTTGCGTCCGTCGCCTGACGGTGGGCGGCTCAAGGCCGCTTGCGCCCGGCGGCATGCGCGGCCGAGACAGCGATGGCCCGCCAAGTGCGGCGCCTGCTGAGGATCGGGCACTGCTCGGGCTCGCCGCCGGTTTGTACGCTACGTGACTTCCGCGTGCCGGAACTTGCAGATCAGCAACACCTCGTCAGCATCGCGCTTCCACCAGTTGTTGGCCGAGAAGATTTCAGCCTCGTGCGGACCGCGGAAGCCCGCAGCCTCCATCCAGGAGCGGATCAGCGGCAGATCGATGACGCCATCTCCCATCATTCCGCGGTCGAGCAAAAGATCCTTGGTAGGCACGAGCCAGTCCGAGATGTGATACGCGAGCAGCCGCGAAGGCGTGGCACTCGCGGCCCGCTCGATCTCGCGCTGTAGGTTGGGATCCCACCACACGTGGTAGACGTCGACGGCAATGCCCATTCCGGCGCCGAGCTCGTCACACAGGTCGTTCGCATGCGCCATGGTGTTCACGCACGCACGATCCGCGGCATACATCGGATGCAGCGGTTCGATCGCCAGCGGCAGCCCCGCAGAGCGCGCGTAGTCGAGCAGATCGCCGATGCCGTCGCGCACCATCTCGCGTGCACCCGCGAGGTCCTTCGACACCACCTTGCCTTCCGGATCCTTGGGTAATCCGCCGGCGATCACCACGAGGCAGGGTGCGCCGAGCGTGAGCGCTTCATCGACGGCGCGCCGGTTGTCATCGCGGGTGGCCTGACGCGCGGCGCGATCGATGCCGGGAAACATGCCCGCTCGGCAGTAGCCCGAGAGCCCGAGGCCGTTGTCGCCAATGCGCCGCGCGGCTTCCTTGAGGCCCATGGAGGCGACCTGGTCCCGCCACGGCGAGATGTAGCGAATACCGTGGCGCGCGCAGCCTTCGATGATCTGCGCGAGATTCCACTGCTCGCGCAGCGTGGCCGTGTTGATCGAAAGAAGCGAGGTGTCGGGCGAGCTCATGAGTGTTCTCTCGAGTTTTCAGGCGGCGACGCCATGCAGCGCGAGCAGCGTACGCATGCGCTGCGCGGCGAGTTCGGGGTTGCGCAGCAAGCCCGCGGAGTCGGCGAGCGCGAAGAGCTCGACGAAATGCAGCAGGTTGCGCGCGCTTTGCTGACCGCCGACCATGACGAAGTGCTGCTGGTGCCCGTTGAGCCACGCGAGGAAGACCACGCCCGTCTTGTAGAACCGCGTCGGCGGCTTGAACACGTGACGGGACAGGGGTACGGCAGGTCCCAGGATGGCGTCGAACTGCGCACGCTCGCCCGCCGCAAGCGCATCGAGCGCCGCCGCCGCGGCAGGAGCGATGGGATCGAATATCCCGAGCAATGCATCGGAATGACCGCGTGCATCACCGGCGATCAGCTCGGCGAAATCGAAGTCGTCGCCGGTGTACATGCGCACGCCCCGTGGCAGTCGCCTGCGCATCGCGATCTCCTTGGTCTTGTCGAGGAGAGAGATCTTGATGCCGTCGATCTTCGTCGCGTGCTCGCGCAGGATGTCCAGGCACACGTTCATGGCCTCACCCGTGTCGGCGTGTCCCCAGTATCCGGCAAGCGCCGGGTCGAACATGTCACCCAGCCAGTGCAGGATGACGGGCTCACGCACCTCGGCGAGCAGCGTGCCGTACACGCGCGCGTAGTCGTCGGGTGAGCGCGCACACGCGGCGAGCGCACGGCTTGCCATGAGGATGATCCGACCGCCGCGACTCTCCACCGCTTCGCACTGCAGCCGGTAGGCGGCGATCACGTCGTCGACACCAACGCTCGCCCGCGGCTCGAGGTGGTCGGTGCCCGCGCCGCACGCGATCAGTGCGCCCGGCGTCGCGCGTGCGAGTGCAAGAGAGCGCGTGATGAGCTCCAGCGAAGTCGCCCAGTCGAGGCCCATGCCGCGCTGAGCTGTGTCCATCGCCTCGGCGACACCGAAGCCGAGTGACCAGAGGTGCGCACGAAACGCGAGTGTCGCGTCCCAGTCGATCGCGGGCATGAGCCATGGGTCCGCGGCGGCGAAGGGATCGGCGACCACGTGCGCAGCGGCGTAGGCGACACGATTGCGCTCGACAGCGCGTGCTGCCCGCGGCCATACGCGGGGAGCTTGCAGCGTATAGGGATGCAGGGTGCCGTCGGCGCGCGGCAGGCGCAGGGTCACGCTCATGGAATCGTCAGGCCTCGAGTGCAGGTACGTCGACCCAGCATCGCCTGCGCCAGCTTTCGAGGCCGAGCTCGGCGAGCTGCACGCCCTTTGCGCCCTCGCGTAGATCCCAGCGGAATGGCGTGTCCTCGAACAGGTGCCGAATGAAGAGCTCCCATTCGACCTTGAAGGCGTTGTCGTAGACCCGGTTAGTGGGAACCTTCTGCCACGTGTCGAAGAACTCGATGGTCTGCGGCACGTCCGGATTCCACACCGGCTTGGGCGTGTTCGCTCGCGGCTGCGTCCAGCAGTCGGTGAGTCCCGCAACCGCCGAGCCGAGCGTACCGTCAACGTGGAAAGTCACGAGGTCGTCACGGCGTACGCGCGTCGTCCACGAGCTGTTGATCTGTGCGATCACCGGGCGTTCGCGATCGGGTCCGAGCTCGAACGTCGCGTACGCCGCGTCGTCTGCCGTCGCATCGTAGGGTCGCCCCTGTTCGTCCCAACGCTGCGGGATGTGCGTCGCGCCGAGGCAGGACACGCTCCTCACTTCACCGAAGAGATTGTCGAGCACGTAGCGCCAGTGACAGAGCATGTCGACGATGATCCCGCCGTCCTCTTCCTTGCGGTAATTCCACGAGGGGCGCTGCGCTTCCTGCCAATCGCCTTCGAACACCCAGTAGCCGAACTCTCCGCGTACCGACAGGATGCGTCCGAAGAAGCCGGAATCGACGAGCATCTTCATCTTGAGCAGGCCAGGCAGCCACAGCTTGTCCTGCACCACACCGTGCTTCACACCGGCGGCTCGGGCTGCGCGATACATCTCGAGGGCGGCTGCGAGCGTGGGCGCGATCGGCTTTTCGGTGTAAACGTGCTTGCCGGCAGCAATCGCTTCACCGATGAGCCTCGGCCGCAAGCCGGTGGAGGCGGAATCGAAATAAAGGATGTCCTCCCTGTTCGCGAGCGCGCGTTCGAGATCGGTGGTCCAGCGCTCGACTCCGTACGTCCTGGCGAGCGCCTCGAGCTTGGCCGCGTTACGGCCGACGAGAATCGGATCGGGCATGACACGGCGTCCGTCGGACAGTCGAACGCCGCCCTGTGCGCGGATTGCGCAGATGGAACGTGCGAGATGCTGATTGGTCCCCATGCGTCCGGTGACGCCGTTCATGATGATGCCAAGCCGAACCGTTTCCACTCATGTCTCCATCAGGGCAGCGCCGGGGCAGGCGGCCACCGGCGAATCGTTTCGATGATCGCTGCGTTGTCGAGCTCGCCGTCGCCGGCAGCGATCGCAGCGTCGAGCACGCGCGCGTGCGTCTCGGTGAACGGAAGCGCACACGGCGCAGCACGCGCGGCCTCGAGCATCAGCCGCAGGTCCTTGCGATGCTGGCGAATTCGCGATTGGGCCTTGTAGTCGCGAGTGCGCATTTTCTCGCCTTTGGCATCCACGGCCCGTGAATACGCCGGCGTCTGGCGCACCAGCGACAGAAAGGCGCCCGGATCGATGCCGAGTGCCTCGGCGAATACCATTGCTTCGGCGAGCGCCGCGCGGTTGAGGCCCAGCAACAGATTGGTGGCGAGCTTGGCGCGACTGCCACTGCCGGATCCGCCCATGTGAAATGCATTGGGCGCGATCGCTTGCACGAGCAGAGCGGACGCCTGCCAGGCGCTGTCCTCGCCGCCGACCATAGCCACTGCTTCGCCCTTCCTGATCTGCTCGCTGGACCCCGAAAGCGGTGCATCGACGAGCGCCACATCGCGCGTCCGC
Organism: Pseudomonadota bacterium; assembly: GCA_030946875.1. Classification (GTDB taxonomy): domain Bacteria; phylum Pseudomonadota; class Gammaproteobacteria; order Burkholderiales; family Casimicrobiaceae; genus CAIWHR01. The sequence goes on from JALYXY010000204.1 coordinate 18,573, forward strand.
AGCAGGCTCGCCCAGCCGGTGACGGCCCGAGGATCGCTGGTGCCGAAGTCGACGACGATGGTTCCGGTCACGAGCACGGCTGTGATCTCCTCCAGCACGGTCTTTACAGCCGCCGTATCCGGGAGCGCCAGCAACACGAATCCGGCGCCCACCGCGGCATCGTGCGCGGATCCCGCAATGGTCACTCCGCGCATACCTGGCGCGTCACGTCGGTCGGGCGCGGTGTCCCAGCCGAGGACCGTGTACCCAGCGCGTTGCAACCGGTGCACGATCGCCTCGCCGACGAGACCGAGCCCGATCATCGCAACCGAATTGGCACGCTCCTGCATCACCGTGGCCGACGCATCACTCGGCCTTGATCCCGGCAGCCCTGACGATTTTCGCGGAGCGCTCCGAATCCTCGTGAACGAACCGGTCGAATTCAGCCGGCGAGCCGGGCTGACCTTCGTAACCGAGGCGGTCGAACTGTGCCCTTACCTCGGGCAGGCTGACCCACTTTGCGACCTCGCCGTTGAGGCGCTGCACGATGCCCGCGGGCAAGCCTGCCGGACCCCATAGGCCGTACCAGGAATAGAACTCGAAGCCGGGCACGCCGGATTCGGCGACTGTCGGCACGTCGGGCAGCACCGAGAGTCGCTTGAGCGAGGTCACCGCAAGCGCGCGCACCTTGTTGCCCTGCACGAGCGGCAGTGCGCCCAGCACCGGATCCGTCAAACCGTCGATGCGTCCCCCCATGAGGTCCTGGTACGCGGGTGTGGAACCCTTGTAGGGCACCATCGAGATCTCGATACCGGAACCGAACCGGAGCTGCTCCTGCGCGAGGTGCCCTGCGGAGCCATTGCTGCCGATCCCGAAGTTGAGCTTGCCGGGATTGGCCTTCGCGAACGCGATCAGCTCGCGCACGTCGCGCGCCGGAAAGTCGGGCCTTACCGCGATGAGCAGCGGCGCCTTGGCCACCAGCGCGACCGGTGTGAAGTCGCGATGGATGTCGTAGGGCAGCTTCACCAGATGCGGATTGATGGCGAAGATGGACGCGTTGAAGAGCAGCGTGTACCCATCCGCCGGTGCCTTGGCAACGAGATCGCTGCCGATGGAGCTGTTTCCCCCCGCTCGATTGTCGATGACGACACTCTGGCCGAGTGCGGTCGTGAGCTGCTGCGCGAGCATGCGTCCGATCGCATCGGTCGGACCCCCGGGCGGGAAGGGCAGGATGACGCGGATCGGTTTCTCGGGATAGGCCGCGAGCGCGAGGCACGCGAAGGCCATGAACAATGCGCCCACGCCGAGCGCCGCAATACTGTGCAGCATCTTCCCGGGCGTACCACTAATGCGAGCCGGCATGTGGGATCCTTTGAAGGGTTTTGGATGCAGGAGCACGAAGCGACGACATGCCTGACCACTCGGGTTGCGCCGCAGATGCGAACCCCGACCCCGCAAGCGAGCCGAGTGCGAGCGTGCCGTTGCGCAGCCGTAGCCTGACGCTCCCGTGAGTAAGCTCATACAGCGCGGGGTGTGCAGCGAGGAAACCCTGCTGCTCGACCGGTGGCGCATGCTGCCCTGCGAAGCCGTTGACGTAGTGATGCCCGTTGCGCTCGACATGCACGACACCGAGCAGCGAGGCGAGGGCGAGATCCTGCTGCACCGCAAGCCCGGCCTGTGTGGTGAGGTCCTCGCCGGTCATGAAGCAGGGCGGTTGTTGCCCCTGCGCGTTCCAGCGCTCGCACCGCGCACGATTGATGAGTGACTTGTACAGGCCCTTGCAGGCCTTGCTGGATACGCCGCGATAGCCGAGATCGCGTGCGCGCGGGAAGGCATCGAATGAGGCGTCCGACTCGTCGATGATGATCGGGATCTGGCGGGCCATGTCAGTGACATCGTGCTCGAGTGCCTGAAGTCGATTGACGGGCTGCTCGATGAAGGCAATGCGGCGACAGAGGTGCGCGAGAGGGGCCGTGCTCTCCAGCCGCTGCCACAGGAGCGACAGGGCGTCGAGCGCATCGTATTGCTCGTTGCCGTCGAGCGTGACGACATACTCGGGCAGCCTGGCATCGAGAAGGCTCGCGATTTCGGTGAGCCTCGCGAGATCGTGGTCGATTTCTCCGCCGAGCTTGATCTTGAAGTAGTGCAGCCCATAGGCATCGATCGCCTCGGCGAGTGACACGGGGAGACCGTCCCCTCCAGTGGGTGCCTGACCCGTGATGCTGTCGAGCATTCCGACGGTGTGACGCACCGCAAGGGAGGGGCTCGGTCGCAGGCTTGCCGCGAAGGCACTGAAATCGAACCCGCCAAATTCGGGCAGCAGCGTCTCCGGCGCGATGGCCGCGACGTTGCGCCGCACCAGCTCGAAAAACGAGAGATCGAGCGCGTGCCCAAGGGCATCGAGCACGGCCTTGTCGATCTGCGCTGCGCCAAATGCTGCCACCAGCGGCGGTAGCGAATGCACGCAACACGCCTCCACAATCTCCTGGTGGTGCGCCGCAAAATGCCCGAATGCGGTGCGGGCTTGCGCGTCGGCCGTATAGCTATCACGCGCAATCAGAAGCGACTCGCGGAGCTGATCGAAACTCTGCGCTTCGGAAAGCTCGGGCGACTTGTCGAACCACTTCGGCACCATGAGCTCCGCGCCAGCACCCCACGAGGCGCGCCCATCGGCCAGGCGGATGCGCACCCGCACGAACGCCTGCGGAGCATGGGTGACGGTGACAGCGCCGAAGCGAAACGGCAGGCGCAACTCGACCGGCCGCTCAAGGAAGCGAATCTCGTCGATATGAAATGTTGGTGCTTGCATGGGCTTCGCGTGGCCTTACGCGTCGAGCGAGCCCTGCGAATAGAAGTGCGCGCGGATCTTCTGCGCGAGAGCTGCGAAGGCGGGGCTTCCCATCACCGCGAGCGTACGTGGCCGCGGCAGATCGATGTCGTAGATCGCCGCGACGGAGCCGGGCCGTTCGGTCATCACCAGCACGCGATCGGAGAGGAACACCGACTCGGGAATGCTATGCGTAATGAACAGCACCGTCTTGCGGGTTTCCGACCAGATGCGCTGCAACTCGAGGTTCATCTTCTCGCGCGTCATCGCGTCGAGCGCGCCGAAGGGCTCGTCCATCAGGAGCACGGCCGGATCATGCACGAGAGCCCGGCAGATCGAGGCGCGCTGTTGCATTCCCCCCGAGAGCTGCCACGGATACGCGTTGGCGAATCCGGACAGCCCGACCATTTCGATGAGCGCGTGGGCGCGTGGCTCGTATCGCTCGCGCCGAAGGCGGCGCATCTCGACCTGCAGCAGAATGTTCTCGAGCACGTTGCGCCATGGCAGCAGCACTGAATTCTGGAACACGATGCCGACGTTTTCAGGTGGTCCGTCGACGCGGCTTTCGTTGACACTGATGTCGCCGCTGGTGGCAGACAGAAGTCCTGCGATCATCTTGAGAAGCGTCGACTTGCCGCAGCCGGACGGGCCGACGATGCTCATGAACTCGCCTTCGCCGATTGCGAAGTCGAGCGGTTTCAGTGATTCGACCGGTCCGTCAGCGGTTCGATAGGTCTTGCTGACGTTCGAGATTCGAATCAACGCCCGCGAGGGAGTTTCGGCCATGGAGGCATCGGGCGGAGCGTGCAACGGATTCACCGGGTCGTCGCCGCACCCATGAGCATCGCGCGATGGGTTCGTGCTGCGCGATTCCGCTGATCTCGCAGAACGGCCTTCAGGGCAGGAATGCGTTGGTGTAGTAATCCTCGGCCTTGCCTGCGGACGCCTTGTCGAGCCCACCGTACTCGGCGAGCAGCGCAAGCGTTTCGGCCATGTTCTTGGCTCCCACGCGGAAGGGACGATCAGCAGGATTGTCAGGACCCTTGTACAACGCCGCGGTTGCTTTCATGCCGACCAGCGCCGTTTCCTTGACCCCGGACTTCGGGTTGGCCTTGAGCATTGCATCCACGGCGGCCTCCGGGTTCTTCGCGGCCTCTTCGAGCGAGCGCGTGGCGGCGCGCATGAAGCGACGCACCACTTCCGGCTTGTTCTTCAGAAACTCTTTCTGCACGATGATGCCGGAGCTCACCATGTTCACGCCGTAGTCTGCAAAGCGAATGGCATACACGGGCTTGTGCACGCCATCCTGCAGCTTGATCGCCTGGTCCATGACATAGCCGAGCAGGAGGTCGGCCTGGCCGTTCATCACGGCGTTGAGCTTGGTCTGCGCGTCACCGGCCACCTGCCGGAATTCGGTATCCTTCAGACCCGTTTTCTTCAGGAAGAGCGGCCATATCTGCGACATCGAGTCACCGGGCGTCACGGCCACCGTCTTGCCGCGGATGTCCTCGGGCTTGCGGATGTTCTTGTCGGCGAATCCCATCACTGACATGGGTGAGGTCTGCAGGGCCACGCCAACAGCCGTGACGGGCGCACCTTTGGACGCTGCCTTCATCATCGTGGGTACATCCGCATAGCCGAAGGTGGCGGTTCCCGCGGCTACGGCCTGTACCGTCACCCCGGAGCCGCGGCCCTCCTGAATGTCGAGGTCGAGCCCTTCCTGATCGAAATACCCGCGCTCCTTGCCGAGGAAGAACGGCGCGTGCTCGCTATAGACGTACCAGTTGAGAAGAAGCGTCACCTTCTCCTTGCCCTGAGCAAGCGCTGATCCGGCACAAAGCGCGAGCGCCGCGACAGCGAGCATTGCAATGCGTCTGCGAAACATGATGATGATCTCCTCGGGTTTGGGCACGCACTCGGGAGCTACCCGATTTCAGGCGCCTGTCAGGCCGCCGTGCTGGCGGACCGTGGTTCAGTTGCAAATGGACCCGCCGGCATCGCAGGCGAACCCCCGTAACTCTATTATGCGGTGGCGGTGAAATCGTTTCGGTGCGACGCATGCCACGGGATCATCATGCGCTCGATCACGTCGATCGCTACGAACAGCAGCACGCCAATGGCCGAGAGCACGGTGAGTGCCGCAAACATCAATGGCAGGTCGAAATTGCCGTTGGCGATTTGCAGTAGGTATCCGATGCCCGAGTTGGACCCCACGAATTCGCCGACCACCGCGCCCACGACGGCAAGCGTGATCGACACCTTGAGGCCCGCGAAGATCGATGGCAGCGCGTGCGGGAGGCTGATCCGCATGAACGTCTGCCAGCGTGAGGCGCGCATCGAGCGCGCAAGGTCGATCATCTCGGGATCGACAGACTTGAAGCCGGCGACCGTGGACACCACCACCGGAAAGAAGCCGAGCATGAACGCGGAGATCACCTTAGGGATGATGCCAAATCCGAACCATACGACGAAGAGCGGAGCGATCGCGATCTTCGGCACGCTCTGCGAGAACACGAGCAGCGGATAGACGAAGCTCTCGACCGTGCGCGAGTACGCGATCACCAGCGCCATCGGAATGCCGAACGCGATCGAGAGCGCGAACCCGCCGAGGGTCGCATTGGTTGTCGGAATGCTCTCGCGCAAGAGGCGAGGCCACTCCGCAACGAGCTGTCCCGCGACCGCGGCAGGTGCGGGAATGAGATAGGGCGGAATCTTGAAGATGCGGATGACGAGCTCCCACAGCACGACGAGGAGCACGATCAGGAGCAGAGGCCGCGCCCACGGAGAAAGCAGGACCCGGTGCCAGAGCGGTCGGCGGGAGCGTTCGATGCGCGTCATGGGCGTGAAGGTCTCATCCGCAGCATTATGCAGTGTGCGGTCGCGGCGCGAGTCGCGCTCATGCCGGGCGCGGGTTTGATTCCAGGCCGAAGAAGCGGATGAAAGTCTCGATCTGGCAATGCAACATCCACTTTCCAGCATGCGTGTCGCAACCGCGGGTGCGCGCATCTCCCAAGAGCCTCGTGTCTTCTGGCTGCATGACGATGTCGGCCACCAGCTGGCCCGCGTGCAGGGCACCGGGGTCGAAGGGCAGCGGATCGTGGTCCTGCATGCCCAGCGGCGAGCAGTTCACGATGAGTGTGTCATCGCTCGCCGGCGCGGCACGCAGCTCGAACGCGACTTCGGGAAAATGCGCGCGCAGACGCGTCACGAGGCTGGCGCGACGCGCCTCGTCGATATCCCACAGGGCCACCCGCGAGGCCTTGCGTTCGGCGAGCGCGAACGCAACCGATCGGCCAGCCCCGCCGAGCCCTGCCACGAACACGGCAGCACCTTCGAGCGGAAAGGCGCGCGCGACGAGCCCGTCGACGAAACCGGTGCCGTCGAAATTGTCGGCCTCCCATCGGCCACCGGCCACGCGCACGGCGTTCGCCGAGCCGATTGCGAGTGCGCGCGGATCCACCCTGTCGCACAGTGGCAGGATGGCTTCCTTGTGCGGCACCGTGACCACGACACCGGCCAGGTTCCTCACTGCGCGAAGTCCCGTCACTGCTGATGCGAGATCCGGGGGAGCCACGTGCATCGGCAGCATGACCGCGTTGATGCCGCGTTGCGCGAATGCCGCGTTCAGCTCCTGTGGCGAACGTACCTGCGCGATCGGGTCACCCACGATCACGCAAAGACGCGTCTTGCCGTCGATCAAGCGAGCGCCGAGGGCGGCCGGTGAGCGCGAGCGGGGCTAATGCCGCGTCTCACCGACCCGAACGATCTTGAGCGTATTGGTGCCCCCGGACTTGCCCATGGGCTCGCCGATGGTGAGCACGACGAGATCGCCGGGACGTACCTGCCCGCTCGCCACAAGGCGATCCTCGGCGCCCTGGAGGACACCGTCGCGATCGGTGTTCTGCTCGACAAGGAGCGGTCGCACGTTGCGATAGAGCGACATCTTGCGCTGGGCGGCGATCTCGGGAGTCAGCGCGTAGATCGGGCAGCCGGAGTTGTGTCGGGACATCCACAGTGCGGTCGAGCCGGACTGCGTCAACGCGGCGATCGCCGTCGCCTTGAGGTGGAATGCGGTGAATAGAGCGCCCATTGCGATCGTCTGATCGATGCGTGTGAAGGTCCGATTCATGAAGTCGCGATCGAGCTCCCCCATGTACGACTTCTCGGCTTCGACGCAGATCTGAGCCATCGTTTCGACCGTTTCGACGGGATACTTGCCCGTCGCGGTTTCGGCCGACAGCATCACGGCGTCCGTGCCGTCCAGTACCGCGTTGGCGACGTCGGAAACTTCGGCACGTGTCGGAATCGGATTGCTGATCATCGATTCCATCATCTGCGTCGCCGTGATCGTCAGCTTGTTGTGCTCGCGTGCCGCGATGATCATCCTCTTCTGCAGGCCGGGCACGGTTGCGGTGCCGACCTCCACCGCGAGGTCTCCCCGCGCCACCATGATCCCGTCGGAGGCGTCGATGATCTCGTCGAGCGCAGCGACGGCTTCGGCACGCTCGATCTTGGCGAGCAGCAGGGCACGACTGCCGGCAGCGCGCAACAGCTGCCGTGCCATGTACATGTCCTCCTTGTTCTTGGGAAACGACACGGCGAGGAAGTCGGCCTGCATCTGCGCGGCCGTCTTGATGTCGTCCATGTCCTTGGCGGCGAGCGCGGGCGCCATGAGCCCGCCGCCGAGGCGATTGATGCCCTTGTTGTTCGAGAGGACTCCACCGAGATTGACGTGGGTGACGATCTCGGTACCGCGCACCGCATCGACCGTCAGCCGAATGAGACCGTCATTGAGGAGCAGCACCGAACCTGGGGTCACGTCCTGCACGAGCTCCTTGTAGTCGAGCCCCACGCGCTCGTCGTTGCCGAGCTCGCACGCGGCATCGAGAATGAACACCTGGCCCGGCTTGAGCTCCACCCGCCCCTCGGCGAACTTGCCGATGCGTATTTTCGGCCCCTGGAGATCGACCATCACGCCGACCTCGACGCCGAGGCTCTTCGAGCACTCGCGAACGCGCTGCACGGTCTCGACGTGATCGGACGGCTTACCGTGCGAGAAATTGAGGCGTACGACATCGACGCCCGCGCGAATGATCCGCGTCAGTGTTTCCGGAGTGTTGCTCGCGGGCCCGAGGGTCGCGACGATCTTGGTGCTGCGTTGCATTGATTCCGCCTAAACCTGGGTTGCCGCGCGCTTTTCGAGGATTTCGACGGCGGGAAGCTTCTTTCCTTCGAGGAATTCGAGAAATGCGCCCCCGCCCGTCGAGATATAGCCGATTCGATCGGCGACTTTGAACCTTGCAATCGCTGCGAGGGTGTCCCCGCCGCCTGCGATCGAGAACGCTCGCGATTGCGCTATGGCCTCGGCCACCGCCTGCGTGCCGTGCGCGAAAGCATCGAACTCGAAAACGCCTACCGGGCCGTTCCACACGATCGTGCCGGCGCTGGCGATTGCAGGCTTGAGCAGCGCCACGGTCTGGGGCCCGATGTCGAGGATCATGTCGTCGGGCTCGACATCCTCGATCGACTTGAGCGTTGCATGGGCCTGCTGCGAAAACTCCTTGGCACACACCGCGTCGATCGGGATCGGCACCTTGCCGGGGAACGCCTCGAGTATGGCGCGAGCCTCGTCGACGAGATCGGCTTCGGCGAGCGATTTGCCGATGTGGCCATTGGCCGCGAGAATGAACGTGTTGGCGATGCCTCCGCCCACGATCAGAACGTCGACGCGCTCGGCGAGCGTCTTCAGGATCGTGAGCTTGGTCGATACCTTGGAGCCGGCGACGATCGCGACGAGCGGTCGGGCGGGGCGCGTGAGGGCCTTGGTCAACGCCGCGAGCTCGGCCGACATGAGCGGCCCTGCACACGCGATCGCAGCATGTCTCGCCAGGGCTTCGGTCGTCGCCTCCGCCCGATGCGCCGTGCCGAACGCATCGTTGCAGTAGATGTCGCAGAGCTTCGCCATGCGTTGCCCGAGGGCATCGTCGTTCTTCTTTTCTCCCTTGTTGAAGCGGCAGTTCTCGAGGAGCACCACGTCGCCGGGACGCAGGCTGTCGTGCCAGACGCCGCCGCTCACCCAGTCACGCAC
>JALYXY010000221.1 GCA_030946875.1 Pseudomonadota bacterium
GGAACATGCTGGGCACCACCACGTTCGAGAACCGGGTGCGCAGCAACGGCATCGTTCTCACGGTGTCGCTGAACTTCTTCTGATCGGGGGAGCAATGAATCATATGATCCGACGCATGCTGGGCACCTGGGTGGCCGCGCTCCTCGCGCTGGCGACACCCTGCATGGTGCAGGCAGCGGTCACCTCGGTCACCGTGCAGAGCGGCGGCACCGCGAGCCCGGTGTCCGGCGCCTCGGTAACGCTTCACGTGCTGTGGACTGCGCCAGACAACCAGCAGGGGCCGATGACTGCGTTTCTGTGCAGTGATATCGATCAGCCCGATCCGCCGTCCCGGTTTGTCCCCAATGTTTCGTGTGCGCCGGACGGAATCGGCACGCCCGCGGATGCGCATATCGGCCCCGCGAACGTCACGTACAACAGCGCACCCGGCGTCTCGCCTTTCATCGACATCATCGACAACGAGACCGCCAGCACCGTGCAACGTGCCTTGCAGGTGGCGATCGCGCGCAACCAGCCGCTGGGAACCCGCCACTTCTATCTGATCCAGCAGTTTGCTTCGGGCTGGGCGGTCTACAAGTACACGATCCAGGAGACGACCACCGGAACGCCCGCGGTCCAGCTCTCGAACAACGCGCTCAACTTCGGCAACGTACAGGTTCAGTCGACCGGCGGACCGCTGCAATTCACGTTGACCAATTCGGGCAACGCCGCGCTCAACGTCACCAACGTGCAGGTGCCGGCGCCGTTTGCGGTTACCAACACCTGCGGCACGAGCGTGCCTGCCGGCGGAAGCTGCATCTTCAACGTGACGTTCACTCCGACGACGACCGGACCGGCCCAGCAGACGCTGCTCATCACCACCAATGCCACAGGCAGCCCGCACCAGGTCACCTTGCAAGGCACGGGCATTGCGATCCCTGTCGCGGGACCCTCGCTCGCGCCGTCGTCCCTCAACTTCCAGAATCAGCAGATCCAGACGCCGAGCAGCCCGCAACTCATCACGCTCGCCAACGTGGGTACCGCACCGCTGAACAACGTGGTCATCAGCATCACGGGTGCCGCGCAGTCGGACTTCGCGGTGCAGCAGCTGACCTGCGGCACGTCGCTCGCGCCCAACTCGAGCTGCGGCATCGTGATCCGGTTCACGCCGAGTGCGATCGGCGCACGGACGGCAAGCCTGGTCGTCACCACGGCCAACGGAACGGTGACGGCGCCGCTCGCGGGCACGGGTACGGTGGCGCCGGTGGTAAATCCGTCCGGGCTCATCAGCTCGGTGTCCCCGCTGACGCGCAGCGTGAACACCGACCGGCCGAGCAGCTTCCCGGTCACGTACCGGTTCGCGCAGAACACCACGGCTGCGCAAGCGGTGAATGCGTTCTTCTGCACCACGCTTTCGTCACCCGTTCCGAGCAACGGCGTCACTGGCACGAATCCCTGCTCGCCCGGAGACATCATCGCGCCGTACAACCCGGATCGCACCCAGGGTGCAACCCCATTCACGACGGTACGTAACGGCGTCTTCCTGCAGACGAGTACGGAAACCGTTGCGGTGCCCGGGCCCGTGTCGCGCTTCGTGTATCTGCGCGCACGCGAGAACGGCGCGTTACCGGTCTTCTACTTCGTGCGCCAGTTCTCGCCGACGGCATTTGCGGTCGTCACCTTGCAGTTGTCCGGCAACATGGCGAACCAGCCGGTCTCGATGACCGACGTGCGTGTCGCGTTCAGGAAGGGCAACGCGGAGCTCCCGCTCACGTTCGTGCGCCGCAACGAGACGCCGCCCGCGATCGAGGCCACGCTGTATTACACGGGATCGGGGATCCTGCGCGGGCGCTGGGAAGTGGTGGCGCCAGGTGATTTCGAGCCCACTGTCGAGGACCTGATCCCTGAAGCTTCGCTGCCGTTCGCTGCCCGCGGAAGTCAGCGGCGCTATCAGCTGGTGGAGCGGTTCCAGGCGTACCTGCCTGCAACGGGACGGTTCGTGTTGCCCGGGCCGGATGTGAGCAAGCTGCCCGTGCGCGCGGACGGTCAATACCGCGTGCTGTTGCGGTTCGAAGCGGAACCCGCGATCGGCAGCGACGAGCCGCTGTTCCTGTCGGGCGGGAGTGCGCCGTTCCCGCTGCCGACGCTGCGTTACTTCGTTGGCAGCATCGGTGGCATTCCCGGCGGCGGCACGGTGCAGGCGGTCGTGCTCGATCGGCCCATGAATGGTCAGACGATCCCCGCCAATCAGCTGCCTCAGTTCCGCTGGCGTGACGTGGTGGGCGCGAGCGTCTACCGGGTCGAGATCCAGCAGGAAGACGGCGACGTGCTGCTGTCCGCGCTCGTCCGCGCCGGAGTCGGCACGTACAGGGCGCCACCCTTCATACGCGAGCGCGCCAAATCCGAGATCCAGCGCTGGCGTGTGACGGCGGTAGACGTCGACGGCACGTTGGTCGGGCAGAGCGCATGGCGGGAAGTGCGCGTCCAGAAGTGATGATGCCTCTGCGACGAGCAGTCGCGAAATAACTTTGACTCTGACTACCGGAAGGAATGGCCATGAAACGCAGCCTTGTCAGCAGCGGTATGTCGCTGGGGATTGCTCTCGCCGTCGTCGCATGGGTGCCATTGGCGCACGCCAGCAATCGCATGGTGAGCCAGCATGCTCCTTCGTTGTGTCTCGGCGATAGCGGCGGCACCGCAGTACTCGGATCGTGCTCGGATTCCATCGCCGACTTCACCGGCTATGGACAGATCAAGAGCCACGATCGTTGCCTGACGAGCCACGGCAAGGGGGCAGCGCTGACATGGGCGAGCTGCGGCAACACGCCGACCCAGCGATGGGGCCTGCAAGGCAACGGCCAGCTCAACAACGAATCGGGTTGGTGCGCCGACGTGGAGAGGCAGGGCACCGCGCAGGGTACTCACGTGATCGCCTATGACTGTCCGAGGGCTGGTTCGGCGCCTCCTAACAACCAGAAGTGGCGCGCGAGCACCGTCAGCACGCAAGCTCCCCTCGCATCAATTACCAATCGTGTTCCAACACTCGGGGACGTGGAGCTTCAGCTCAAGATCGGCGGCAACAAGATGACGCTTGCACAGGTCCTGGATTATGCCGCGCGATCCAACGGCAACGTCAGCGTGGCGCAGGTGTTGAAGGTCATATCCAATGATGGCGGCAGCCTGATTAGCCAGGACGGAGGTACTTTCCGGGTGATGTCCGATGCAAGGCTGATTGGTCAGGACGGCAGCACCTTCCGGCTGGTAAACGGCGTCATCAGCAATGACGGCGGTACGCTAGTCGGAAACAGCGGCGGCACGCTAGTCACGGACAACGGCTCCGGCCTTGCGCGCCAAGCGGCGAATGCGGCGGGCAGCTTGCCCAGCGCCGGATTGGCGCCACGGCAGTACCAAGCTGGAACGGCGCCCGCAACTTGTACGCCGTGGGTGGTCGCGATGTTCAATGAATTCAATCCTTCCCGGACACCGAGTGTGGATCAATGCAGTCCAGACAACTACACGGGCGGTAAATGGAAAAGCTCCAACGTAAGCAGCGACATTCAAAAACTCATCGATCGGCTGAGCGCGAATCCTAGCCAAGCGTATGCGTTGATGGCGAAGTATCCAGAGCTCCTGACGCTGGTCACGACCTCGAATTCGACGCCACCCGTGGCAACCACGCCGAGCGGCACGACGCAAGCTGCCAAGGACTCAGCGATGGCCGCGTACAAGGCGAAATACGGTGGCGCCGAAGCGGCGCTGAAGAGCGCATTCCCCGGGTCGCCTTCAAAGCTCGATCCCGTGCAAAGCGACAGGAACGGCGTGTGGAGCGTCGATCCTGCTCCGGCGGTCAAGCACTTCGCCGAAGTCGATCGGCCGAGCCTCGGTTCGGAGTCGGCAGCAAGCTATCTCACAAACATCAGTCACCCGAAGAACGGCGATGTAGCGGGTTGGTACATGTCGAACTTTCAATTGTCGGGAGGCATGACCGCGCAGCCAATGAACGCCTATGACGCGAAGTACGGCGGCGCGGAAACGGCTCTCAAAAGTGCATTCCCCGGATCCAATGCGAAGTTGGTGCGCAGCACGCCGCGGTATTCGGGGGGCCAGTGGGTCGTCGATCCGGCGCCTGCAGTGAAGCACGCAGCAGAAGTCGACGAGCCGGTCCGGGGCAAAGGCGCTGCGTTGCTGAATTATCTGCGCCAACCCGATGTCGCTGGTTGGTACATGGCTAACTTCAGCTTAATCGGGGGCACCACCACGCCTTCGCCGGTCGTTGCACAAGTGCAGGCCCCAGCGCCCGTGCGCCCGCCCACAACCACGGTTGCGCCCGCGCCATCAACCCCGATCCCCGTACCACAACCCGTTTTAGCCACTGCGCCGGCCGGGCCAAACTGCGCCAATGCAGGGTTGACTGCTGCGTTGAAGGCGCAAAACCCCCCACGGGGCACCCCTGCGGACTCTGGCACGAGCGGCTTGTGCAATCCAAGTCGCTATCGTGGCGCCGATCGTAATCCCGCGGCGCTGAACGTGAATCAGCCTGAAATTAACGATCTGGTGAAACAATCGTTCTATTGTCCGGATCCATGGATCGGACAGATCTGGGCTGAGCGCGAGCAGGGATACAAACAGTTAGGTACCGCGTCCGGTAGTCTCCAGCCGCCGCACCCGCTCTGCAATATCAACCTGTACAACAGGGGCTCGTGGACGGGCTGGGATAACCTGCGTCAGCTGATCCAGACCTACCACCGCAACAACCCCAACGCATAACCCGCGAAATTGCTCGCGCGGGTCTTGGTCACGAATCGCGCCTGTGCAGTCTGTCAGCAGTCGATGCAACTGCAGCCGACGCTCGTCCACCCGTTTCATCGGGTTAACTGAAGGAGGATCAATGAAAGCATCGGCACTCGTGGTTGCACTGGCGTTTACCTCGGCAGCCGCACAGGCGGCGATCGTCAGCGATGACGCGGTCCGTCGCGCTGAAGGCGCATACAAGGCCAAGTATGGTGTTTCGGAGATGGCGCTCAACTGCGCAGGATTTGCACACGTGGGGCCGACGCGTCCCGCTTCACGCAACGCTGTCCCAGGCCAGGATTACAAGGTCGAGCCGCATCCGGCGGTGAAGTGGGCAGCGGAGGTGGACATGCAGCCTCGCGCTCATGGCGATGGCGGAGCGCTATGCAATTACATCAACAAACCTGATGTGAAGAAGTGGTACTCGGATAACTTCCATATCCAGTCAGTTCGTTGACTACGCACGTCCCGTCGGAGGCGCGCGCTCGCTCCTCCGGTTGGACGTCCGTACCACCGGGCTCTACTGCGGCAAACACCGATGACGAGAGATCTCACTATCCTGGCTATCAGAGTCGCGCGCTGCGTCGCTGTATTCGGACTGCTTTCGATCAATGTGCTTGGCAGTGCGCAGGCATCGGTCTACGTCAACGGACAGCAGACCACGACGTGCCTGTCGAACCAGGGTGGGATCGCGGCGTTGGCTTCCTGCGCGGGCGCGGAGCTTACGGGCGGCCGAAGTGTCGTCCAAAGTGGTAGCGCGTGCCTGACATTGCAGCGCGGGAAGCCTCTGACTTTCTCGGCATGCGCGCGCAACGACGATCAGGATTGGTCGCTGGACGACGGTCATCTTCGGCACAAGTCCGGACTGTGTGCCGAAGGAAAATCGAATGGCCAGGTCACGGCAGAGCAGTGCACCGGTGGCGCCGCGCAACGGTTTGCGCGCGCTGATGTGATAGACCTGTCTGGAGCCGCGACCCGGATCGGCCTCGGCCCCGCAGGCAAGGTACAGCTTGGAATCGTCGATCGCGCGGCCAAAGACCGTGGTCCCGCACTAGGGCCGGGCGGCACGTGGGTGGCGATAGGCGACGTTGGGGTCGCAGCGATCGGCAACGGCCGCTTCCTCGTGGTCCCGTCGAGCGGGAGCCTCGTCGCGGCCAAAGCGGGACAGGTGGTTGGTGCGTCGGCGACTGCAAGTGCCACGACGATCAGCGACGATGCAGCAAGCATTACCACCTCGCTGGGCGGTACCTTGCGCCTGTCGAGCGATATCGTCGCTGCCGCCGGAGGCACCTCCGCTGTGCGCACTCAACTCGCGGAGCAGCTGGGTATCAATCTGACCTCATCCGCAACCGCCGCAGCGTCGCCGGCCGCTGCGCCCACCTCCAGACCCACAACGACAGCCGCTGCACCTCCGTCGCCTGCCGTGATCGCTCGAACGGTAACGGTACCGCCCCCGACGGTGACACCCTCACCGGAGCTGCGTAGCCCGGCGCTGACGGCTAGCTCTAGTTCTTCTTACGCCCCCATCAGGATCGGATCGCAATGCGTGACGGTCGACAGTGCACGTGCAGCCGCTGCGGTCGTGCTTGCAGATTGCGGCGGCAGTCCGGGTAAGCAGTTTCGCCTTTCCGGCACTCAACTGTTCGTCAATCTGAAATCGGATGGACGCGAGTTGTGTCTGGATGCAGGCACCGGTAGCGAGGGTGAACTCGTGACCGTGCAGCCCTGCGCCGACGCTGCTGGACGTGCCGGGGCGTCGTGGAGCCGTAACGGAGACCGATATCAAGTCAGCACCGGTCGAGCGCTACGCGTCATTGCTGGTTCCAAGGTGGCTGTTCTCGGAAACAGCGTCATTTCTGCTGCACCAGTTGATGACGGGGCTATTGGACAGCTCGATGCGTTTGATACGGGCGCCGCGTTATTGCGTGAAACTCTACAAATCGCGGACGTCGCCCAGAATCTAGCCGAGTCTATGCAGACGGCTGCCAGAGCCGGTCTGCTGGACCCAGCGACGGCCAGCGATGCCGTCGGAGCGGTACGAGGCGCGCGTTATCTGCTGAATGGTCCGGGTAACCCGTACTCCCTAGCAAAGCTCATCGCGGGCACCGTCGTGGCGATGGACGAAGACGAGCGCCAGGCGTTCAATCACATGATCGCGGCCGATGGCCTCGTGGATCAGGTACGAGAAGCCAAAGCGACTCTGCTCGCGAGTAGATCGCTGTCAGAAAGTGAAGCTCTGGCGATAGCGTCGACATTCCTCGAGCGCAGCACGGCGGAAATACCCGGCGGTGCCGAGCTGTACCTGTATCGGGAGGGCCAGAAGCTCAACCTCGACGGCAACGATCGAGCCCAGACACTTGTTGCCATCCTGACATTTGGTCGCGCGCTGAACAATTCATCCACGTTTGCGGGCGGGCTCACTCTCGCCGAGCAGACCGCGAGCAGCTTCGTCGAAGGTGCAACCAAGTACCTTGAAAAAGCATTTCCTAAGCACGTCGGCTTAAGCGCGTTGGAAGAACACGTGCTTTCGAAGCGCATCACGAAATTTGCCACTGCATACACGATCGCCAAGGTAACAACGCTCATGGCGGTCGCGGCGATGAATGCGATGGCCGTCAATACTCCAACCAGCATCTCGGGCGTTTACATGACGATGGGTGGCCGCGGCTACGTCCATAACGCGCCCGCATGGCCACTTAAGGTCGGCCCCCCTAACCAGGTCACCGGACGTGTATACGTGATCCCGCACACCTCAGACGCCCAAGTGATAACGCCCCTCGGGATCATTGGTACCGTGGTAGATCTCGGTACTCTCGGCGGGGCGGGAAAGTTCATAGAACGATTCAAGACGACTGACACGCTTCGGAAGGCCATCGATGAAGCGATGAAAAAGGCGAAGACTACCTGGGGCATTATCTCGCACACCCAGCTCGACAATCTGCTGAACGCCGCCTCAGGCAAAAGCTGGTTTCCACCCTGGGCGGCGGCCACACAGAATTACTTCTCCTTCAAGGCGCACGACCTCCCGCCGGTTGAAATGAACGATACGCGTGTCGTGAAACTCATCTCTACCGGGGGAGCTAACCATATCGCGCTGATTCCCGGTCAGCAGTGGATCATTCAGGGTGTCAGCGCGGGGGCAGCGGGCATCAAAGGGGAGCTGACCGATAAAGTCGCGGGTCTTTGGAAGTCGAGTGGGAGTGCCACCTCCGAGCGTTACTTTCAGATCGCGATCAACGTGATCGATGACAAACCCTTTGTGCCTTGGGCGCCCTGCGGGAAGCCCGGTGACGGCGGAATCATGAGCCCATACACTGGCAAGTGTGAGTACCCTACGTAGGCCTCTTAGGATTGGCCGAATGAACTCGGGCGGTGCCTCGCCTCCCGGGCGGTAGCAGCCCGCCCCGCCTTAAGCGCACCCCGGCAGCATTGATCCATCCTGGCTCATACGGTCGGATTGGTAGCAGGCACCGCGTCGCCCGCGTGCGCAATCTACTTGATACGCATTCCGGGCTCCGCACCGCTGTCCGGCGACAGCAGGAATATCCCCGGAGCCTCGCCCGACGCGGCGAGCACCATCCCTTCTGATACGCCGAACTTCATCTTGCGCGGCGCGAGATTCGCAACGAGCTGCGTGAGTCTTCCCACGAGATCCTCGGGACGATAAGCCGACTTGATGCCGGCAAAGACGGTACGGGTGCCGAGGTGACCGACATCGAGGGTGAGCCGCAGCAGTTTGTCCGCACCCTCCACATGCTCCGCATTGACGATGCGCGCGATGCGCATATCGACCTTGGAGAAGTCGTCGATGCTGATCGCAGGACTTGCGTCGGGCGCGGCGGCCGTAGAGGTGCCGGGTGTTTCATGTGCGCCCTCGCTGGCGGCGGTGACCGCCGAGGCGAGCTTGTCGCCCTGCGTCTTCTGTGTCTCCCGGGCCGGCGCTGCCTGCGCATCGGTTGGCGGTGCAGTCGCGCTCCCTTCAGGAGCTTGCGCAGCGGCTGGGGCCTCGGTGGGAACGCCGGCAAGGAGTGCGTCGATGTGCTTGTTGTCCAGACGTGTCATGAGGTGCTCGTAGGGTGTGATGGCGACATTCCAGGCATCGAGGTGCGACCAGAGTAACGGCGCCTCGAGGCCAAGCAACTTGGCCGCCCGTGCCGCGGTCGCCGGAAGCACGGGAGCGAGATAGATCGTCAGCACGGAAAAGGCATTGAGCGCATCCGAGCAGATGTCCTGCAATTCGTCGCGTGCGGCGTTCGCCTTCGCGAGCTCCCACGGTCTCGCCTGGTCGAAGCGCTCGTTGATGCGATCCGCGATGCGCATCACCTCGCGCACCACCTTGCCGAACTCGCGCTGCTGATACATCTGCGCGATCTCGGTGGCTGCGGCACGGGCGACCGCGTGCGAGGGAAAGCGTCGCGATGCGGCAAGCGCGTCCGCCGGCCATGCTGACAGATGGCCGTCGAAATGCCGCGTGATGAAGGTGCTGGCGCGGCTCGCGATGTTGACGTACTTGCCGATGAGATCGCTGTTGACGCGACTCAGGAAATCCTCGGGGTTGAAGTCGAGATCCTCCACCCGCGCATTGAGCTTCGCGGCAATGTAATAGCGAAGCCACTCGGGGTTGAGCCCGCCGTCGAGGTACGCGTCCGGACTGATGCCGGTGCCGCGCGATTTGGACATCTTCTCGCCCGAGAAAGTGATGAAACCATGGACGAAGATGTTGTCCGGCACCTTGTACGGCGCGCCGGCAAACTCGAGCATCGCGGGCCAGAACAGCGTGTGGAAGTACACGATGTCCTTGCCGATGAAGTGATACTGCTCGACCTCCGGGTCCGTCAGAAACTGCGCGAAGTCGATGCCCCGGTTCGCAAGGTGCGCCTTGAGGCTTGCGAGATAACCGACAGGTGCGTCGAGCCAGACATAAAAGTATTTGCCTGGGGCATCGGGTATCGAAATGCCGAAGTAGGGCGCGTCGCGTGAAATGTCCCAATCGGCGAGACGGTTGCTGTTCGTAACGGCTGTGCCTTCGTCCACCACCTCCGTACCCAGCCACTCGAGCGCCTTGTGCGCCACTTCCGGCTGCAACCTGCCGGGCTCCTGTGTCCATTTGCGCAGAAATGACACGCACGCCGGGTCGGACAGTCGGAAGAAGAAATGCTCCGACGACTTCCTGATGGGGGTCGCGCCGGAAAGCGTCGAATACGGATTGATGAGATCGGTGGGTGCGTACACGGAGCCGCAGACCTCGCACGAGTCACCATACTGATCCTTCGCGCCGCATTTCGGGCATTCGCCCTTGATGTAGCGGTCGGGAAGAAACATCTCCTTCACCGGATCGAAGAACTGCTCGACAGGACGCCGCACCACAAGCGAGGGCGTGCGGTCGCGCAACCGCCGATAGATGTCCTGCGAGAGCTCGACGTTCTCCGGCGAATCGGTGGAGTGCCAGTGATCGAAGCTGATGTGAAACCCGGAAAGATGCTTCAGGCGCGTGGCGGCGATTCTTGCGACGAGTGCCTGTGGCGTCACGCCCTCGTCCTGGGCCTTGAGCATGATGGGTGCCCCGTGCGCGTCGTCCGCACACACGAAGTGCACCGTGTGGCCCTGCATCCGCTGGAAACGCACCCAGATATCCGCCTGGATGTATTCCATGATGTGACCGATGTGAAACGGCCCGTTCGCGTACGGCAACGCCGTCGTGACGAAAAGTTGCCGGCGGGGTGCTGCACTCGGCATCGCATGCGTTCAGGCTGGAAAATCCGATTTTAGCAAAGGGCTGCCATAGAAAGACCCAAGCGACCGCTTTGCTAAAATGCGACGCTTGCATCACGACGCGCCACGCGGAGCCCCTATGTCCTTTACCGAAAATGAAATTCAGGCGCGACTTCGAACGTTCATCGATCCGAACACGGGGAAGGATTTCGTTTCCGGCAAGCAGTTGCGCAAGGTCTCCATTTCGGGGGGCGACGTCACGGTCGACGTCCAGGTGGGTTACCCCGCGAAATCGCAGATGGACATGCTTCGACGCATGACCGTCGAGTCGCTGCAGGGAATTGCTGGAATCGGGCGCGTCACGGTCAATCTCAGCCAGCGAATTTCATCGCATGCCGTGCAACGCGGCGTGAAGCTCATTCCGGGCGTCAAGAACATCGTTGCAGTCGCGTCCGGCAAGGGCGGGGTCGGCAAGTCGACCACCGCGGTCAACCTGGCGCTCGCCCTGGCCGCCGAGGGAGCGAGCGTCGGGGTGCTCGACGCGGACATCTATGGTCCGTCGCAACCGACGATGCTGGGCATTGCCGGGCGCCCCGAATCCAAGGACGGCAAGACGCTTGAACCGCTGGAAGCGTATGGCGTGCAGGCGATGTCGATCGGTTTTCTGATCGATGTCGACACGCCGATGGTATGGCGGGGCCCGATGGTCACGCAGGCCCTCGAGCAACTGCTCAAGGACACCAACTGGCGCGATCTCGATTACCTGGTCGTCGACATGCCTCCCGGTACCGGCGACATTCAGCTCACCTTGTCGCAGAAGGTTCCGGTCACTGGAGCAGTCATCGTCACGACGCCTCAGGACATAGCCCTGCTCGACGCGCGCAAGGGTCTCAAGATGTTCGAGAAAGTGGGCGTGCCGATCGTGGGCGTCGTCGAGAACATGAGCATGCACGTGTGTTCGAACTGCGGTCATGCCGAGGCGATCTTCGGCGAAGGCGGAGCGAAGAAGCTTTGCGCGGATTACAACGTGCCGTTCCTCGGCGGGCTTCCGCTCGACATACGCATCCGGGAGCAGGCAGACTCCGGAAGGCCCACGGTCGTGGCCGACCCCGATGGCGCAGTCGCCGCCATCTATCGCGAGATCGCCCGCAAGACCGCCGTGTTCGTGGCGCAGAAAGCCGAGGACTTCTCGGCGAAGTTCCCGAGCATCAAGGTTCAGAACACCTAGGCCCCTCATGATCAAGTCGGATCGCTGGATTCGTCGGATGGCTGCCGAGCATCGCATGATCGAGCCGTTCGAGCCGGGGCAGGTCCGCGAAGTCAATGGCCGCAAGATCGTCTCGTACGGCACGTCCAGCTACGGCTACGACATCCGCTGCTCGAATGAATTCAAGCTCTTCACGAATCTCAACAGCACGATCGTTGATCCCAAGCACTTCGACGACAAGTCGTTCGTCGACTTCGACGGCGATTCCTGCATCATTCCGCCCAATTCATTCGCGCTCGCACGCACGGTCGAGTACTTCCGCATTCCGCGCAACGTGCTCACGATCTGTCTCGGCAAGTCCACGTACGCCCGCTGCGGGATCATTGTCAACGTGACGCCGTTCGAACCCGAGTGGGAGGGCTTTGTCACCCTGGAGTTCTCCAATACGACGCCGCTGCCTGCGAGGATCTACGCCAATGAGGGAGTTGCGCAGGTGATCTTCTTCGAGTCCGATGAAGTCTGCGAAACCTCGTACAAGGATCGCGGCGGCAAGTACCAGGGCCAGCAAGGTGTAACGCTCCCCAAGATCTGAGTCATGCCGAGCGCCCGGCGCTGCGGCGGCCTCGCAAAGCGCTCTTCCCAACGACCGACCGTACTGCCTCGTCCCGGAGTCCGATTCGACTGATGGCAGCGACTCCCTCCACTCTTGCGTCGTCGCATCTCGCGACGCGCATCGTGATCGGCGGCGGGGCCGGAACCATCGTGCTGGTCGGCACCATGCTGCTTGCGCTGGGCTGGTCGAATTGGCCCTCCGCGGACGATTTCTGCAACGCCGTTCTGGTGAGGGAAGACGGCGTGGCCGGGGCGCTGCACTGGTTGTATGCGCGGTGGAGCGGCCGGCTCTTCACCGGCGGCATCATGTACCCGACGTTTGCAGCCTTCGACCTCCCGTCATTGCGCCTGGTGAGCGCGCTGCTCGCCGCAGGTTTTCTCGTGTCGAGCTGGCAGATCGCCCGATTCGTCGCGGTCGGCGGCGCACACGACGTGCTGGCGGTGTGGCCGTTCACGCTCGTGGCGCTCACGATCGGCCTCTATCCACTGCTGGGGCAGGTCGTGTACTGGCCCACCGGAGGCATTGTCTATCTCGTGCCACTCATCGTGCTGTTGCACTGGATGAATGGCTTACGGGCACTCGTCACGGGTGATGCTGCCGAACAACGCACCGTTTACTGGTTCGCGGTCAGCGTCGCACTCGGCAATTCCATCGAGCTCGTCGTTCCGCTCGCCGTCATCTACCTTGCCACGCTGGCGATCACGAATCGAGCGCGGCTGGATCGTGCCGCGATTCACGCCATCCTGGTACGCGCGGCAGGGCTTGCACTCGGCGCGATGGTGCTCATCGCGGCACCCGGCAATTTTCTGCGCGGCCATTCCACCCCCGGGTCGTTCGAGACCAACGTGCGGGTGCTGAGCCGTTCGTATGCCCGCATCCTTGCCGCCTCGCTCGATTTTGCGAGTGCAATGCCACTCATCGCAGCGTGCGTCGCGGCGGCGGGCGCCGTCCTTTGGGGGTTGTCAAGCGGGCGGTTCACAGGCGGGCGGTTCACTGGCGGCGAACCGGTGGCGCCGGGCGCTCGAGCTACAGAAGCCGGGGCGGTGCTGACGGGCGGATTCGCGAGCCTCCTCCCGGTGCTCGCGGCGCCTGCGCAATTCGCACCGCGCAACGCCTTGTACCTGCTCGTTTCATTGCTGATGGCCGCGATGATGGTGCTTGCGCCGCGCCTGCAGGAGCGACGCAAGCTGGCCAGCCTCGCGGTGCTGACCGGCATCGGCTTGGTCGCGGCTCTGCTCCTGGCCTATCGCCTCAACGACGATTACACGCTGACGAGCATGCGCCGGGAGCGGCAGATCGAACGCGATCAGTTCCTGCGCAGCGCACCGTTGCAGGCCCGGGACACGAGAGTCACCCCGATCCGGCCTTATCCGCCGCCTACATTACACGCGATCGACATCACGGCCGATCCATCTAACGTGGTCAATCAGTGCGTCGCACGCTATTACGGGCTGCGCTCGATCGAGCTCGCCGATACCAACGGCGCCCGGTGAAACCGCTCGCCCCACCCGACACGTTCCGTTTGCGCGCGCCCGAGCGGGCGGCCCTGGCGCTGGCGCTCGTGATCGCGCACGCCTTCTACTGGCGCATCGTGCTCTTTCCATCGGCATTCGACGCTCAGAATTATCTGGAGATCGCCGAAGACATCACGCGCAAGGGTCTGTTCGCGAATTTCTTTTATTCCAACATTCGCACCTACGGCTATCCGCTTTTCCTTGCGACGGTGCGCGAGGTCTCGGGCGGGCAATGGGCGCGCTGGACGTGGCTCGTGTTTGAGATCCAGCTTGCGCTCTTCATCATGGCGGCGCTCGCGCTTCGACGAGCGCTGCGCGTGTGGGACGAAAGATTCGCCCGCGCCAGCTTCATGGCCGTGGTGCTGAATGTTTTCGTGCTGTCGTACACGCCCGAGACGTTGTCCGAGAGCATCTCGGTGACTCTCCTCATCGCCGCCATCGCCTGCTGGCTGCGGGCCCGTGCGGCTCCTGCCGCGCTATGGCCTGCCTTGCTCCTCGGCAGCGTCTTCATCTCCCTCTCCGTCATGGTGCGGCCGGCCAATGTATTTGCCTTGGCCACCTGGATCGTCGCGACTGCACTGCTCGGTATCGAGCGACGCCTGCGCTTGGGAGCATGGCTGGCGCTGCTCGTTGCTGTGGCCATCGGCATCGCCGTACCCATGGCGCCCCAGTACGCCAACAACGTTCGTTACCACGGCGAGCACACGCCGCTCGTGGTGGCCCGGCTCGGCACCAATCAGCAGGTCTGGGGCATCCAATACATCAAGTACGCGACGGCGATGCCGCCCGTGCCGCTGCCATCGGTGTTCTACGCGAATCCATTCGCGCGTGAACGTCCCGTCGATCCGGTACACCCGCTCCATTGGTACCGGGACCACCCTGTCGCAGGGCTGGCGACGATGGGCCTGCACGTTTTCGATATGCTGGATCAGGACCTCTTCTTCACCTACAGCCGCAACCTCGATCCGTGGTATCGGTGGCCAGTGGGTGTGCTCAACCACGCACTGATCGCTTTGGCGCTCATGGGTGCCGCCCTGCTGTTCGGGCAGTGGAGGACGCGCGCCGTGGCCTGCATCGCGCTTGCCACACTCGTCATCGCGCATGTGGCGGTTCACGCCACCGCGGCAGTGGAGATGAGGTTCGGATTGCCGTTGCTCGCACTCGCGGGGCCCCTCGCGGTGTGGCCCTGGATGCGCATCAGCGCAGGGCCATCAGGGCCGCCTCGCCTGTTCGTGCTTGCGGTTTTCGTGCTCGCTTACGTGGTCGGTGCGCTGGCGCTTTCCGAGTGGGTGCGCAAGCAATCGACCTCCATCGTCGCCTGGCAGCAAGCGCACTCAGCGCCTGAACACTAGCCGCGCCAGCAGGAAGGTCGTCGGCACCACGATCAGCATGGCGATGACGGCCGCCAGCCATGGGGTCACGCCTGCGTGCTCGACGAGCGCGTAGATGGTTGTCGAGCCGATGACGTATTGCGCCAGATAGACGAGCGGGAAGCGCAGTGCCGTTGCCCATCGTGCCGGCGCGCGAAACACGAACCGGGCCGTGAGCAGATAGCTGAAGATGATGCCGGAGGCGTAGGCAAGCGTGTATGCGACGAGATAGGGCAGCGCCTGCAGCAGCACGAAGTACATCGCATATGACGCGGCGGTGTTCACCGCTCCCGTCACGAGGAAGCGCCGGAACTCCGGCGTCAGGAGCCGCGCGATCACCGGCGAGTCACTGCTGCGCGATCGCCGTTAGATACTCGTCGTAGTCGCGGATGTAGTCGGCGCTGTCGTACGGGTGCGATGCGAGCACGAGGAGCACGGCATCGCGCGTGTACTTGTACTGGATGGCCCACACCATGTTCGGGATGTAGAGCCCCAGGTAAGGCGTGTCGAGCCGCACTTCGGCCCGCGCCTGGCCATCGTCGAGTACGACCGAGCATGCGCCGGCCACGCACACCAGATATTGCTCGCAGGCGCGATGCGCATGCGCACCGCGTGTCTCGCCGCTCGGCACCGCATGCACGAGGAAGTACCGTTGCGGCACGAAAGGGACGTCACGCGGCACTTCGCCAGCCGTGAGACTGCCACGAATGTCCTGCACCAATGGCAGGCGATGCAGCACGACGTTCTTCACCGGCAGCGCTTCGGCGACCGCGGTCGGCGATGTTCGATGCCCGGCGTCACCGGGCGAGAGTTCCGGCGAATCGACATAGCCGATGATGCGTGCCGGGTTGCCGACTACGATGGCATTCGGTGGCACCGAGCGCGTGATCACCGCGCCCGCGCCGACCATGGCATTGCGCCCAACCGTCACCCCCGGAAGTACCGTCGCATTCGCTCCGATCGAGGCATTGCGCGCGACCACGGTACGCAGGAACTCGCGAGGGTAGTGCTTGCTTCGGGGGAACATATCGTTGGCGAACGTGGCGTTCGGCCCGACGAACACGTCGTCTTCGAGCGTCACGCCGTCCCACAGCTGCACGCCGCACTTGACGGTGACCCGATCTCCAACGAGCACATCGTTCTCGATGAACACGTGATCGCAGATGTTGCAGTCGCGTCCGATGCGTGCGCCCGCGAGCACGTGTGCGAATGCCCACACACGCGTGCCTTCGCCTACCGATGTGCTTTCACACAAGCCATTCGGGTGTACGAACACGGTCAAGCCTCCGCGTTGAATGTCTTGTGGGCAAGCACGATTGCCTGCGGCCGCCGCTTGGTGTTCTCGAATGCGCGCCACGTGTAGCCGCCGATGATTCCGAGCCCGAACGAGTTCAGCGCCGCGAAGAAAATGATCGTCAACACGGTGGCCGCATAGCCCGGGATCGGGATGTCACCCTGCACCTTGGCAATGATGACGGCGATCGCCAGCACCGATGAGGTGATGAGCCCGATGAACCCTGCCCAGGTGAGGACCCTGATGGGCAGGTCGGAGAACGAGTACACGCTGTCGACCAGGTAACGCAGCTTGCGCGAGAGCGTCCATGCGCTGCGGCCATGGCGCCGGGGCAGGCGCACGTACGGCACGAGCTTGCGCCGGAAGCCGAGCCACATCACCTGCCCGATGAGCGAGCTGTTCGACTCTTCGAGCTGCAGGAGGTGGTCGCGCACCGCACCGTTGCAGGCGAATACGTCGACGCCTCCGGCGGGTATATCGCGCTGCACGAACGTACGGTAAAGGCTCCAGAATGCGCTCGAGGCGAGCCGGCTCCGCCACGGATCGCTGCGACTGGTGCGCACACCGAGCGCCACATCGACCGGCTCGTGCTCGAGCGCCCGGAACAGGTCGAGTGCCAGGGACTCGGGCTCCTGCAGATCCGCTGCCATGGTGGCGCAATACCGGCCCGACGCTGCGGCAAGCCCGGCGCGGATGGCGGCGAACGATCCGAAGTTGCGCGAGAGCACCAGAAGCTGCGCCCTCACGTTGGCGTGCAGGAGCGCAGCATCGAGGATCTCCGCGGATCGATCCGGACTGCCGTCGACCACGAGCACGGCTTCGAGCGCGCCCCCGAGACTGTCGTTGAGCCGCCATATGACCTCGACGAGCTCCGGTATGGAGGCCTCGTTGCGGTATACGGGAACGATCAGGGAGTACTTGACGGCTTCCACGTGTTGCATGTCTCGATGACGTAATCGACTTCGGGTGCGGTGAGCTCGGGAAAGCATGGCAGGCTCAGCACCTCGGTGCACGCGCGCTCCGTCACCGGCAACGAAACCTGTCGGTACCGCTCCGCCATGATCGGCTGCCGATGATCCGGAATCGGATAATGCACGTCGGTCCCCACGCGTTGTTCCCTGAGATGGGCTGCCAGTGCGTCGCG
>JALYXY010000262.1 GCA_030946875.1 Pseudomonadota bacterium
CCCTTGAGCCGCTCCTGCTCGTCGGGTGTGACCCAGCCGAGGTTCCGGCCGAACGCGGTCGCGTAATCGAACCGTTGATCGCTCGCCATCAGAAGCTGTACCGAAGCTCCGTGTACGCCCGATCACGATTGTCGAAACGACCCGCAAATCCGGTGGGTGGGCCGTTGAATACGTCCATGCCGACAGCCCAGCGCCAATTCTTCTGGAACGTCCACATCACACGGGGTCGGAAAATCCAGTCGTTACGATTGAAGCTGGCGATCCAGAGCGCCTGAGCCTCGAGATGCTCGGTGAACCGCCGATTGAGCAGAACGCTATACCCATTTTCGTAGCGATCGGGAATCATTTCACGTTCGTGCTCGAAGAAGACTCGCTGAAACGCCTGGAGGTTCAAGCGGGTATCTGCCGGCAATGAAAAATCGAGTCCAACAGCCCAATCGAGCGTTGGCTTCTGCACGAGATCCGGGTCCTTGGGACGCAGCACGTCGTAACGCCGACCGCGCGTGTAGACCCCCTCCGATTTCAGAACGAACGCGCCGAAATCCTTGGCGATGGTTGCGCCCCATTGCTGGATCCGGTCATGGCGGGCCTGGTACACGTAGGTCGGCTCGGGAGCGAGCACCACCTCGCGGTAGAACGTTGGCGAGGCATCCATGCTCCGGTAATAGAACGCCGAAACGTCCCAGCCATTGCGCAACGTGGAAAGCCTTGCCCCATAGTTGGTGTTCTGCAATGAGCGATTCGGTCGCAGTTCGTCTGCGATTCGGACCTGGTAGCCCGCGGGCGTCGGCGGAACGAACGGATAGAACTCGGCGCCCGGCTTGCCGATCTCGTCGTAGCTCGGCACAGGAATCCACACCAGCTCTGCATGCCAGTCGTTCTTCGAGTACTCAGCCCTCGCGGCCCATTGCGGAATCCGCAAAACGTCGAAATCCGGCAGGACGAATTCGCGGAGGTCCTTGGCAGACACCACATCCGCGAAGAACAGACCGACCATCTCGCCCCACACGACGTGCTGCCGCCCGATGCGGAAATCCCAATCTCCGCCGGCGTCGATGTCGAGGTAATTCTCGCGTGCGAGGATATTGACCCTCTGGTCGCGCCGCACGCGGTCCGGGTAGAAGTCGGTCAGGTCGTAAACCGCGTCGTAATCGAGCCGAACTTCAGCCTTCCATTTGACGGACGGCGAAAATCTGCCCTCGGCACCGAGGTCAGCCCGTGTCAGCAGCTTCGACCAATGCACCGGGCTCGCAATCGTGCGGGCGACCTCGGTTTGAACATATCCCCTGACACCGCCGAAGCCTTTTTCGACCGCAGCTTGCGGGGCCTTTGCCTTATCGCTGCCAAATAGCTCGTCAAGCGACCCCGGCTCAGCGTCATCTTCCGCCGCTGCGGCGGCGAGCTGGACCATCTCGTGGCGATGCGCCGTGAAGGGCCCCGAGAGCCTGGGCGGTAGAAGTTCATCCTGCCAACGATCTCCACGAACCGGTTGCACGAAGGGACCGTCGGCCGCTGCGGCCGAGGCACTCAATGCAATCAGCGCGCATTTGAGCGCGGCATTGCGCAGGCGACGCGTTAGCACGCCTGCGTCCCTGCATCCGTGGGGACGGGAGCGGCAACCATCGATGCCCGAATCTCCCTCACCTTGGCCCACGTACGATGGGTCCTGACGGCAAGCATGGCGATCTCGCCATCGTCCACCTTGACCAGACGATCGGCCATTTTCATCACCCTTCGGTCGTGTGTGGAGAAGATGAACGTAGTCCCGTAGCGTCGATTGATTCGTTTCATCAGTTGAAGTATGTCGCGCCCCGTCACATGGTCGAGATTGGCCGTCGGCTCGTCAGCGAGCACGATCGTCGGCTCTATCGCGAGCGCCCGCGCGATCGCGACCCTCTGCCGCTGACCACCGCTCAACTGGTTCGGGCGATGGTGCGCGAACGGCGTGAGACCCACGACGTGCAGAAATTTGGCCACTCTTTCGCGGCGCTCTGCCTTGCTGATATCGCGACGCTGAAGCAGCGGGTATTCAACGTTTTCGGCCGCGGACAGCACGGGCAGCAGGTTGAATGTCTGAAATATGAATCCCATCGTGCGTGCCCGCAGGTCCGCGAGCTGATCTGCCGTCAATCCGGATACGTCCTGATCATTGATGTAGATCTTGCCCTGACTCGGCGTGTCGATGCACCCGATCAGGTTGAGCAGTGTTGTCTTGCCGCTGCCGGAAGGGCCGGCAATCGCCAGGAATACCCCGCGCTCGATCGCCAGGGTGACGTCCTTGAGCGCATGGACCTTTTGCTCGTCGAGCTGGTACTCCTTGTAGACGTGCTCGACACGGACGACGTTCATGTTGTTCCCAACCCGCGATGCGATCTCAAGGACGAGTATTCCCGACTCGCACACGCATCGCGAGCCAAGCGACGATCATGTCCAACCATAACCCAAAGTACTCGTAGAAGGCAGCGCGGATCGACACTTAGTCAGGTGTGGCTGATAGTATGTCGAAATGCATGTTTCATCGTCGTCAGTCAAGCCGCACGATACGGCGCTCCCGCACTTGGTCGACATCCCTCGCCTGCTTTGTCGGTCCACTCGTTTTGCCCTTGGCCTCGAGGCGACCGCCTGATGAGCAACGAAGGCGACACGATCGTCACTGTTCCGCGGCGGCTCCAGCCGCTGGTGCATGATGCGGCGCCTCCCGACCAGCCTCTGAGC
>JALYXY010000275.1 GCA_030946875.1 Pseudomonadota bacterium
GGTCGACGCTTTCGACGACCACGGCTTGACCGTAGGCACAGGTGAGGCGCTCAAGAACCAGCATGTGTCGTTCCAGAGCCGAGATAAGCATCAACGACCCGCTGATCCGCAATCACCTCGGCGGCCTTGCCGTCCCCGATCTTGCGGCCGTTGTCGAGCACCACCAGCCGCGGGCAGATGCGCATGACCTCGCCCAGCTTGTGCTCGATCAGCACGATCGTCATTCCGCCGCGATGCAAGCTCGACACGGTGTCCGCAAGCTTCGCCGACTCGACGTGGTTCAAGCCCGCGAGCGGCTCGTCTAAAAGAAGCATGCTCGGCGCTGTCGCCAGCGCACGTGCAACCTCGAGGCGCTTCAACACGCCAAGCGGTTGGGCGGCGGCTGTCTGTCCAGCAAGATGAACGAGGCCGACACGATCGAGGGTTTCCAGGCAGCGCCGCTCGAACGACCGACGGCTGACATGCATGAGCGCGCGCCAGGGCGTGGCGGTGATGGCGCTTCCGGCAGCCAGGATGACGTTGTCCATCACGGTCATCGAGCGAAAGGGTCGAACGATCTGGTGCGAGACGCCGATTCCGAGCCGTGCCCGGGCAGGAACGCTGACTCCGGACAGATCCCGATTGCCGAAGATGATCGAGCCGGAGGAAAGCGTGACGCGACCGCACACCGCTGCGAGCAACGTCGTCTTGCCTGCACCGTTTGGGCCAAGCAAGCCGACGAACTCCCCTTTATCCACTTGCAACGAGACCGCGTCGACGGCGGTGACGCCGCCGAAACGGACCGTCAGCGCATTGACCTGAAGCAAGGGCATCGGATTGGTCATGGCTGGTGCGTTCGCGTGCGCGACCAACGGCCAACCGCTTCGACGAGCGCCGGATATAGACCCCGCGGAAACAGTCGTACCGTTGCGAACAGCAGCAAACCGAACACGAGCAGCTTGTAGTCGTTGACGAAGCGAATCGACTCCGGCAACAACGTCAGCAACAGCGCAGCCAGCACGCTTCCACCGAGTGACCCCATCCCACCGATGACGACAGTGGCGAGAATCATGACCGATACGGGGAAGCCGAAAGCATCCGGACCGACCGACGTGAGGTAGTACGCATACACGCAACCCGCGAGGCCGGCGAGACCGGTGCCGATCGCGAAAGCGGCGACCTTGTAGCGGGATGCGTCGATGCCGAGACTCCGCGCGGCCGCCTCATCGGTGCCCACCGCAACGAACACGAATCCCAGCCAACTCCGCTTGATCCACCAGCAGGCGGCGCAGACCAGGACCATGGACGTGCATGCAATGATCCACAACGGCGGCGCACCATCCGGCCATGCAATCTGCGAGATGCCGAGCTCGCCGCCGAGGGCGTCGTTCGTGCGCACGATGCCGACGATGAGAAAATTGATACCCATCGTTGCGATCGCGAGGAAGTCGTCGCGAATGCGGATGCTGCCCACACCGACCAGAAGCCCCATCAACGCTGCCAGCAGAACGCTCGCCGGCACCGTCATCCAGACACCGTACCCGGCTTTTGCGAGCAATGCCGTTGCATAGGCACCCACGCACGCGAATGCAGCATGCCCCAGGCTCACCTGGCGACACAGGCCCGTGATGAGATTGAGGCTGAGCGCCAACATCGCGTTCACGGCGATCAGCGTCAGCAGCGCGGCCGGGTAAGCGGTCACGCGATCTTGGCCGGTGTACTCAGCGCACCACGCGACCGCGAAGAGCGCATTCCCACGGCGACCAAGCCTTGCGGACGGATCAGCAACACGAGCAGCATGGTCGCGAAGGCGATGCTGTCGCGATCGATCCACCCCGACAGAAAGGCACTCCCGAATGCCTCGATGATCCCCAGCACCAAGGCGGCGACGAGCGTGCCGCCGACACTGCCGAAGCCGCCGAGCACGATGATGGCAAGCGCCTTGTAGCTTGGCACGGAGCCCATGTGTGGCTCGGCAACGTTGTTGAGGACGACGACGAGCACACCCGCAGCGGCCGCGAGCGCGGAGCCGATAGAGAAGGCCAGGTAGCGCACCCGGCGCACGTCGACTCCGAAAGACTCGGCCATTCGGGGCTCGCTCACTGTCGCGCGCCACGCGATGCCCTGCCTCGTTCGTCGGGCGAACGCCGCCAAGCTCCCAAGCAGGACCACCGCCAAGCCCATGACCAGTAACTCGGCGTAGCGGATTCGAACACCGTAGATCGACAAGGCTCCGGCAATCGGTGGCGACTTGAACGTCAGGCCATGATCTCCGAACGTCAGCCGAAGCGCCTCTTCCATCGCCAAAAAAATCGCCACCGACGCGATCAGGGCGACGTAGGGAGGATCCCCGAGGAGCGGCTCGTAGCAGAAGCGGTACATCAGAGCTCCGCACACCGCGGCAACGAGCATCGCTCCGATAACGCCCCCCGCGAACGACCCGGATGCATTGGTGATCACGAGACCCACATAGCCACCGAGCGCGAACACTCCCGCGTGGGCCACGTGCAGGATCCGCAGCAAGCCGTAGACCATCGCCAGCCCGACTGCGATCAGCGCATAGATCGCGCCGTTGATGAGGCCCTGCACCAGCAACTCGACGATGAGCCTCATGCCGATGCTGTCAGTGCTCTGGCGGCGCGAGAAGGACCATGTCGTCGACGATGCCGTACGCCTGCCACGAGCCATTGCGCACGATGCTGAGCGGGAACGCCTTGCGCACCTCGTGCTGCCGGTTGAACGAGACCTTGCCGATGGCCGTCGAGAGATCTGTCTTCTCGAGCGCGCTGCGAAGCTTTTCGGGATCCTCCGACGAAGTGCGGCGCAGTGCGTCGAGCAGAACCATGACCGCAGCATGCGATTGTGCGGCTACTGCCTCGGCCTTCTGGCTCGTTCGCTTCTCGAATTCGGCCAGAAACGCGACCACCTCCGGCTTCGTCGAGCCCCAGTCGATCACGTTGGTGATGAGAACACCTTCGGCATCAGAGCCCGCGATCTCGATGAACTTCTGCGAGCTCAGTGCCTCGGCGCCAACGATCGGCACCGTGATACCCGCCGCGCGAATCTGTCTGACGAGCGGACCGCCGGTGAAGTAAAAGCCTGTGGCGTAGATCACGTCGGGATTGTCGGCCTTGATGCCGGCGATCATGGGGCCGAACTGGCGCTCGGCCGGTGAGTACTCGTATTCCTTGATGATGTCGACACCGAACTTCGGCGCCATCTCCTTGAATCCGGCGACGATGGTCTTGCCGAAATCGACTTTGATCGTGAGTACAACGGCGCGCTTCTTGTGCATCATGTCGCCGACGACTTTCGCGCCCGCCCTGCCCTGCACCTCACCGACACTCGCAACACGGAAGACGTAGTTGCCCGCCTGGGTGACCTCGGGTGCCGACGAGATGGCCGCAATGTACGGCATCCCGGCCTTTTGGAAGATGGGCGCGCCGGCGCGCGTGGGCGGCGAGAAGCCGGCCGACACGACGCCACGCACTTTGTCGTCACTGATGAGCCGGCTCGCAAGCAGCGCGACCTGTTCGGGTTTGCCCTGATCATCGTAGACCACCAGCACCACTTGCCGCCCATTGATCCCACCGGACGCGTTCGTCTGATCGACTGCGATCTTCGCAGCGGCGAGCGCGGCGTTGCCGTCGGCGGCGGCTGCGCCCGTGAGCCCGGCATGGAAGCCGATCTTCACCGGCTGCGCCGCGGTTCCTGCCGACGCGATCAGCGCGAGCGCGCCCACGATGAGGAGGCGTATCGAAATCGTGTTCATGTCAGTTCCTTTACTTGGTTACCGGTCCGTGAAGCGAGCTCAGGCCACCGAATACGGCGAGCCGTTGTTGACCAATTCGACGTTGAGCCCCGAAAGCTGCCGATACGCGGCCGCCATCGTCTCTCGCTCGGCGAGCGGCAGCACGTCACTGATCCGCTCGAAGCCGTTGGGCGCGCGTTCTTCGACGATATCCATCATCGCTTCCGACCCCATCGCGCGGTTCTCGAGCGCGACCGCGTGCATCCGCGGCAGGCGTTCGTCCTCGTAGCAGCGCAGTGCCAGCGCCGGGTCGTCGCGGTTGCGGGCGAGATGAAAGGCGAGACAGCGCGCGTCCATGATCGCCTGCGATCCCGCCTGGCCGCCAGTCGGTTGCATGGGATGGGCTGCGTCGCCGAGCAACGTCATTCGGCCGAAGGTCCATTGCGGCACCGGGTCGCGATCGACTTTGGAAAACTCGAGTACGGTTTGTGCGGCTTCGATGAGCGAGGGTATGTCGAGGAAGCTGAATCGCCAGTCTGCGAAATGTCCGGCAAAAGTGTCGCGGTCGGCAACGCGGTCCCATTCCTCTGGCAACTCCGGCCCGCCTCGAGTCCCGAGCTCGGCAATCCAGTTCACGAGGACATTGCCATCGCCAACCTGCCCCATCGGATAGGCAAGGAACTTGTGGTTGCGATGACCCGCCATGATGATGGTGTGGCCGTCGAGAAAAGGCGAG
Organism: Pseudomonadota bacterium; assembly: GCA_030946875.1. Taxonomy (GTDB): domain Bacteria; phylum Pseudomonadota; class Gammaproteobacteria; order Burkholderiales; family Casimicrobiaceae; genus CAIWHR01. Next base: position 4,467 of record JALYXY010000275.1, read on the forward strand.
GCGACTGTCGAACCGCGCCACATCATCTGGCCCGAGAACCGGAGCGGCTCGTTCGCGTAAATGCCCCGGCGCAGCGTCGAGTGGAGCCCGTCGGCGCCGATGAGGATGTCGCCTGATACGGTTGTGGAGGGCGCTCCGTCGCGTCGTTCCGCGAAATGCGCCGTCACCCTGGACCCATCCTGTTCGAACCCGGTGAACGCGTGGCCGGTTTTCACGCAACCGGCGCCGAGACGCAGGCAGACCTCCTCGAGCAGAAGCTTCTGCAGTGCGCCGCGATGCACAGCGTATTGCGGCCAGCGATAGTGGCTGGCCCGACCCCTCCGCTCGGTCCAGACTTCCTGGCCGTGGCGGTTGTAATACGTGAGCCGCTCGATGGGGCTCGCAATACGGGACAATTGCTCTTCAAAGCCAAGGGCAGCCAGCTCGCGCACGGCCATCGGTTGAAGGTTGATCCCCAGGCCGGCTGCATCGATGGTCGGCGTTGCTTCGAAGATCATGCATTCGATGCCTGCCGAATGAAGGCTGAGAGCCGTAGCCAGACCGCCTATGCCTGCTCCGACGATGATTGCGTGCAAACGTTTTCCCCGTTGTGAGGCGCCATGTTTCCACGGTCTGCCTTAGCCGGGTACCCTGTTTCTTCCGAAGCCCCCTTGTCTGAATGGCTAAGAGCTGCGGGCGCGCCGATCAGCGCCGAGGTACATTCGCATGGTGCGGAGAATTGAAAAAAGAGCTGGGTCAGTTCCGTCGTCGGGCACGCCGAACGAATGGGTCGAGCGCATGGGCCGGCGGCTCAAGTTGCGCGATCTTCATGTGCTGCAGGCTGTGGCCGAATGCAAGAGCATGTCGAAAGCAGCGCAGCGCCTGTCGGTCACCGTCCCTGTGATCTCGAAAACCGTCGCCGAACTGGAAGCGACTCTGGGCGTAAACCTCTTCGACCGTAGCTCCGTCGGGGTTGAACCGACTGCATACGGCGATGCGTTGCTCAAGTGCGGTGTTGCCGTGTTCAACGAGATGCGGCAAGGCCTTTTGAACCTGAGGCATCTTTCCGATCCCCACTCGGGCGAATTGCGAATCGGATGCCCCGAGATCATCGTCGCGGGCGTGCTGCCTCCCATCCTCGAGGAGTTCGTGCGCCGCTACCCTCGCGTGCATCTGCATCTGTCGCACGAGGAAACGGGAACGGGGCAGTTCCGCCAGAGGACTGAGTGATCGATTCTTGAGCCTGACCATTACAACCTTGAAACGGCGCTCGGGCAGTTCCACGGGAAGCGCCTTCACCGACAAGCGCCTGGCGTGGAAGTGCAGGACCGATTTGGGCAACATGCCGACGAAATTGCCCGTTCCGACGAGCGCCGCACTGAGGTGCGCCGAATAGGTTTCGACGGTGGGGCGCGGTGGCGTCAGGCCGAACGAGCCGAAGATGCCGGCGATGAATGCGCCCGGGACGCTGTCGTACGGCGGCAGCACCCAATGCTCGCCCATCAGGTCTGAAAGTGGGACACGCCGCCTTCGCGCAAAAGGGCTGTCGAGTCCTGCGTACACCGTGAACGGCTCGTCGAACAGATCTTCAGTGGACAGATCCTCGTCAGACAGCGGGCTGGCAAGCCGCGCGATGAACAGTTCGACGTTGCGGCTCCTGAGA
>JALYXY010000031.1 GCA_030946875.1 Pseudomonadota bacterium
CAGGCGTCCATCGGGGCGCAGATCATTGCCCGCGAGACGATCAAGGCCATGCGCAAGAACGTGCTCGCCAAGTGCTATGGCGGCGACATCACCCGCAAGAAGAAGCTGCTGGAGAAGCAGAAGGCGGGCAAGAAGCGGATGAAGGCCGTAGGCAGCGTGGAAATTCCGCAGGAGGCATTTCTGGCGATCCTGCAGGTCGGCGACAAATGAGACAAAGCGCCAAAGCACCGGGACGAAACGCCTCTTTTGGCGCTGCTTTCCCGAGGCATGCGTGTGACAATGCGCCGCTTGGTGCCCCCTTGACGGCGCCGCCTTTCGGGCTCATGCGTCGATGAACTTCGCCCTCATCCTCTTTCTCGCCACCCTCATCACGGGCGTGGTCGCACTTGCGGATCGTGTGTTTTTCTCGCGGCAGCGTGGCCCGGGCGAACCCGAGCCCTGGTGGATCGAGTACCCGAAGAGCTTCTTCCCGGTGCTTTTGATCGTGTTTCTGTTGCGCTCCTTCGTGGCCGAGCCATTCAAGATTCCTTCATCCTCGATGCGCCCGACGCTCGAGGTAGGCGATTTCATCCTCGTCAACAAGTTCACCTACGGGTTGCGCCTTCCGGTGATCGAGCAGAAGATCGTCCCCATCTCGGACCCCAAGCGCGGCGATGTCGTGGTGTTTCGTTACCCGGTGAATCCATCACAGGACTTCATCAAGCGGGTGGTGGGCGTCGGCGGCGATGAAGTGACTTACCGGGACAAGCGACTCACCGTCAATGGCAAGCCGTGGCCGTTGCGAGCCGCGGGGAGCTACAGCTATCTGGAAGGATTGCGGTTCGAGACGACGCAACGCTCCATCGAGACCGTCGACACCGGCGCGGGCGACAAGGACCACGAGCTCGCATGGAACCCGGCTGCTGCGCCCGTCTATCAGCAGAACGTCAGGGCTTTTCCCGGGCGGGAGAACTGCGATTACAATGAACGCGGCTTCACGTGCCGCGTGCCTCAGGGCCACTATTTCATGATGGGTGACAATCGCGACAACAGCGACGACAGCAGGTACTGGGGATTCGTACCCGACGATCACATTCGCGGCCGCGCCTTCTTCATCTGGTTCAACTGGGACGACATCAGCAATTTCGCCTTCAGACGCGTCGGTTCGGGCATACGCTGAAGGCGGCTACTGCGTGACAGGCTGTGTTGCAGTGGTTTGGCGAAAGACCTCAGGGACGCGGAGGCAGTCGATGCAACGGGCAGCAACGCAGGGGCGAGGGCGCGCGAAGCAGCGGGGGCTTACCCTGACCGGATTCGTGTTCGTCGCCGCGGTCATCGTCGCGATCGTCATGCTCGCGCTGCGCATCACGCCGGCGGTGATCGAGTACTACTCCGTCAAGACGGCACTCGCGGAGGCGCTCGAGAATGCGAAGGACCCCACTGCGCTGCCGGACATCCAGAAGGCGTTCCAGCGTCGCATCGACGCGGGTTACATCGAGTCGGTGACGAGCAAGGATGTGGAGATCAGGAAGGAAGGCAACCTGGTGACCGCGACGGTGGCCTGGTCGCGCAACATGCACCTCGTAGCCAACGCAAGTCTCGTGCTGGAGTTCGAGGCCGTCGCGACGCGCTGAGCTGGTCGAAGCGCCGCATGGGTTGCAACATGGCTTCCACTGTCTTCCACGATCGCCTGGGTCATTCGTTCGCGCGACCGGAGCTGCTGGCGCAGGCGCTGACGCATCGCAGCTTCGGCGCCACACACAACGAGCGTCTGGAGTTCGTTGGCGATGCCGTGCTCAACTGCGCGATCGCCGCCGCCCTATTCGAGCGGTTTCCGCACGTGCCCGAAGGCGATCTCTCTCGCATTCGCGCCAATCTCGTCAATCGTGACACCCTCGCGCGTCTTGCCAGTGCACTGGACCTGGGGGCGAGCATCCGATTCGGTGAGGGCGAGTTGAGGAGCGGCGGCAAGAGTCGCCCCTCGATCATCGCGGACGCGCTCGAGGCGATCTTCGGCGCCATATTCGTCGACGGCGGATTCGATGCGGCGCGCCGGGCGATCGAGAGCGTGTTCGAGCAGGAGCTTGGCAACGTCAACCCCGGCGTGTCCGGAAAGGACGCCAAGACACGGCTGCAGGAGTGGCTGCAAGCGCGCAAGGTACCGGTCCCGGAGTACACGGTGGTCGATACCGCCGGCGAGCCGCATGCGCAGATTTTCACCGTCGAATGTCGCGTCGGCTTGCTGCGGGTCATCACCAGGGGCGAAGGACCGAGTCGACGCGTGGCAGAGCAGCAGGCCGCCGAAGCCGCGTACGTGGCCGTTGTTGCGCAGGGAGCCGCGCTGACGGCCCCGGTTTCGAAGCGGGGTCGCTCGGCCGCCTGACCATGGACACGACTCAACACGCCTTTCGATGCGGGCACGTTGCCATCGTCGGTCGCCCGAATGTCGGCAAGTCGACGCTCCTCAACCATCTCGTGGGACAGAAGGTCAGCATTACTTCTCGCAAGGCTCAGACCACGCGCCATCGAGTCACCGGCATTCGGACCGACGCCGATGCGCAATTCATCTTCGTGGACACGCCAGGCTTTCAGACGCTGCATCGATCCAGGCTCAACGATCGGCTGAATCGCGCCGTCACGCAAAGCCTGCTCGACGTCGACGCCGTCGTGCTCGTGATCGAAGCGGGCAGAACCGTGCCGGCTGACCGCGCGGTCATCGCGCTCCTGCCGCCGCGCGCCCGTGCCGCGGTCGCGCTCAACAAGATCGACCAGCTCGACAATCGGGACGCGATGCTCCCGCAGATGGCGGATCTGGCATCGGCGTCCGACTTCACGGCGATCGTGCCGATCAGCGCGGAAAAGGAGCGCGGCATCGAGGAGCTCGTGCGCGCGGTGCGGCCGCTTCTTCCCGAAGGTCCGGCGTTGTACGAGCACGATGAGCTCACGGATCGCGACGAGCGGTTCATGGCCTCGGAATTCGTGCGCGAAAAGATTTTCCGGCTGCTCGGCGACGAGGTGCCTTACGCCACGACGGTCGGGATCGATTCGTTCGAGCAGGTCGGCAACGTGCGGCGCATCCATGCCACCGTGTACGTGGAGAGAGCCAGTCAACGTGCCATTCTTCTCGGAGAGGGCGGCGCGCGCATGAAGGAGATCGCGACGCGCGCGCGAGAGGATATGGAGCGCCTTTTCGGCGGCAAGGTGTTTCTCGAGGTCTGGATCAAGGTGAAGAGCGGATGGGCCGACGACGAATCATCACTGAAGCATTTCGGGTACTGAGTGAGCCGGCAACAGCCACAGCGACGCGACGACCAGCCTGCGTTCGTCCTGCATACCTACGCGTACCGCGAGACGAGCCTCATCGTAGAGGCATTGACTCGCGAGCACGGGCGGGTGGCGATGGTCGCGCGCGGAGCCAAGCGTCCGCGCTCGGAGCTTCGCGGAGTGCTGCAAGGGTTCCAGCCGCTGCTCCTCGCATGGGCCGGGCAGCAGGAACTCAAGACACTGCACAAGGCGGAGTGGCGAGGTGGCCTGCCGCTCCTTGCGGGCTCGGCCCTCATGTGCGGCTTCTACCTCAACGAGCTCCTGCTGAAGCTCCTGCCGCGCGAGGACCCGCATTCAACGCTGTATGACGAGTACGAATCGACCTTGCACGAGCTCGCGGCAGGTGCCGATCAGGCGCGTGCGCTGCGCCGCTTCGAAGTGCGGTTGCTGGCCGAGCTCGGCTACGCTCTGCCGCTGGTGCGGGAAGCCGACACGGGGCGTTCGATTGATCCTGGCGCGCGGTACGAGTACGCCTTCGACCGTGGTCCGCGATCCGTCGAGAGCGTGTACCCTCCGTCTCGCGAGCCCTGCACGATCGTGCGCGGCTCGACCCTGCTCGCACTGTCCGAGCAGCAATACCCCGACGCCGAAACGGCGGCAGAGGCCAAGCGGCTGATGCGCGAGGTGCTCGACCATTACCTCGAGCGGCGCGGCGTGCAGAGCCGGCGAATGGTCCAGGACCTGCAGGCGCTCGACGAAATCGAGGTGAGCGTTTCCACTGCAATCGCGTCGGGCGAGCGTTGCCAGGAAGGAACAGAGTGATCGAGCTCGGCGTCAACATCGACCATGTCGCCACGCTGCGTGAGGCGCGCCGCACTTACGAGCCCGATCCGGTATGGGCCGCGGTCGAAGCCCACCTCGGCGGCGCCGATGGCATCACCGTGCACCTGCGCGAAGACCGGCGCCATATTCATGATGAAGACGTGCGCCGCCTGCGCGAGCTCGTGTACATCAAGCTCAACCTCGAGATGGCGGCGACTCCCGAGATGGTGGACATTGCCTGCCGAGTGCGTCCGGAGATGGCCATGCTCGTGCCCGAAGGTCGTCATGAGATCACCACCGAAGGAGGGCTCGATGTCGTGGGACAGGAAGAGAAGCTGCGACAAGTGATGCGTCGCCTCGATGATGCGGGGATCGTGACGAGTGTCTTCATCGATGCGGAGCCGGCGCAGGTGCAAGCGGCTGCAAGAATCGGCGCGCGCGTGTGCGAGCTCCATACCGGGCCATATGCGCATGCGTTTCATGCGCGCGGTCGGGACGCGCAGAGTCCACCCGTGGTGGCTGAGCTTGCCAAGCTGCGCGTAGCCGGCGCCGCCGTGCTTGCTGCGAACATGAGATTCAACGCAGGTCATGCGCTCAACTACTTCAACGTGCAGCCCGTGGCGGCACTGCCGGGCATACGCGAGCTGCACATCGGGCACTCGATCATCTCGCGTGCCGTTTACGTGGGATTGCGCGGTGCGGTGCGCGAGATGAAGGCGCTGTTGCGTGAAGGCGCCTCACGTTCGGGCGCGTCGAGCGCCGAGGTCCGAGCATGATATTGCTGCCAAAGTTGTCCATGCCCCGCGGGCCCGTCGTAATTGATATTGCGGGCCTGGAGCTTACGGGTGCCGAGCGCGAGCGCCTGATGCATCCGCTCGTCGGGGCGGTGATCCTGTTCTCCCGCAACTACGCCTCGCTCGAGCAGCTGCGCGCGCTTACCTCTAGCATCGCTGCCTTGCGCTCGCCCGCCCTCATCATCGCCGTCGACCACGAGGGCGGTCGCGTTCAGCGATTCCGCAATGGTTTTTCGGTGATACCGCCCATGCGCACATTGGGTGCGATGTGGGATCGCGATGTGGATGCGGCAGCGCAGGAGGCACGCATGATCGGGCGCACCATTGCCGCGGAGCTTCGCGGCTGTGGCATCGACTTCAGCTTCACGCCCGTCCTCGACCTCGATCATGCGCGCAGTGGTGTGATTGGGGATCGTGCCTTCCACGGCAATGCGAACGCCGTCGCGCACCTGGCGGCCGCGCTGGTCGAAGGTTTGCACGCCGGCGGTATGGCCGCTGTCGGCAAGCACTTCCCCGGTCACGGCTATGCGGAAGCCGATTCGCATACCGATGTGCCGATCGATACGCGCGAGCTTGCCGACATCCTCGCGCAGGATGTCATCCCCTTCGGCGCGCTGATTGCGGCGGGTCTCGAGGCCATCATGCCAGCGCATGTGGTGTACCCCGCGGTGGACGAGATGGCTGCAGGTTATTCGACCAAATGGCTGCAGGACATTCTGCGTGGGAGGCTTGGGTTCGACGGGGTGATCTTCTCCGATGATCTCGGCATGGTGGGAGCGCACGGTGCCGGCGAAATGCAGCACCGTGCAGATGCGGCGCTCGCGGCAGGATGTGACGTCGTACTGGTGTGCAACGATCCTACCGGGGCGGAAGGACTGCTCGATACGTGGCAGCCGCCCGTTGGCGCGAAGCTCGCACGACGCTGGGACAAAATGCAGGCGGGCCCGCGCGCCAGTCCGGCCGTTAACGGAAAGTCGCGCTCCTAACTTTAACGGCCTGCCGGGACGGGCGCCGGGTTTGTGTCGCCGGCCAATACCTCGGTGAGGGCCCGGGCACCGCGCTGTCCCTGGTCCTGGTGATTGACGTTGAACAGGACGTGCACCTGCTGTGTGCTGCGCGACAGACCCTTCACTCCCTGCGCAATCTCCGTGAGCTCGCTTTCGGGGTAGTCGTAGTCGAAGCGCTGCGAGGAGGCCGTGAGCCCCTTCTTGTTCCACATCGCGTGGTTGCGGCCGTGCAGGCGCACGACGGCGAGCTCCGGGTTGGTGACCTCCCACACCGACGGGATGCTGTTCGCAATACCCTGCGGCTCGTCGACCACGACATTCACGAGCCCGTTATCGCGCTCGAATGACAGGGTGCGCGCGACGTGTCGCTCGCCTTCGAACCACGACCGATTGCGAAACTCGACGGCGAGGGTGAAGCCCGCAAGCATGGCGCGGCAGTGCTCGATGTACTCGAAGTTCTCGGGATGGAACGCGACCCAGGGCGCGAATTGAAAATGCACGGCGCCAAGCTTTCCGGCGTGGCGCAGAATTTCAAGAACACCGCGGAACCGGCGCCACAGTTCGAGCGAAATGTCGGGAGGAACGTCGGCTTCGTAAAGCGTCTTTTTGGTCACCGGACCGAGGGCGGTGCGAATGTCCTTGGCAAATGTCGCTACGGGCGTCTGGTGCCGGGTGAACAACCGATAGGCCTTGATGTTGAACACGAACCCCGGCGGCGTGCGCTCGACCCACAGGCGCGCGTTGTCTTCGGTCGGTATCCCGTAGTAGCTGCTGTCGATTTCAACGATGCGAAATTGCGAGGCGTAGTAGCGCAGCCGATCCTCTGGCGTGGTCGCCGTTGGCGGATAGAAGCGGCCGCACTCGAGCAGGGTCTTGTCCGTCCACGAGGACGTGCCAACGAGTATGTTCGACATCATCTGCGATGCCTTACGCGGAGAGGTGCACGTGGGACAATCAGTGCTGCCGTTCGTTTCTGGTCTTCGATGCCCGACATGGACGCGGCGAACTCATGCGCTCCCCTCAAAGATCGATGCGCCTGGTGAAGCAAATCCGCCACGAACACGCCTCGTCTGGCCCTCCCATCTATCCCGCCGTCGCAGAGTCGCCATACGCGTGGTTACGTCTCGCGGTGACGTTGACGCTGTCCACGATCGGCAGCGTTGGAATGTGGTCTGTCGTGGTGGCGCTGCCCGCGGTGCAAGCAGAGTTCGGCATTGCCCGCGGCGCGGCTTCGTTGCCGTACACACTGACGATGATCGGCTTCGGGCTGGGCGGCATTCTCATGGGACGCCTCTCCGATCGACTGGGCGTCCTCGTGCCCGTCGTGATTGGCGCGGTGGCGCTCGCGCTGGGATACGTGGCGGCGAGCTTCTCCCAATCCATCTGGCACTACGCGTTGGCACAGGGACTGCTCATCGGTGTCGGGAGCTCTGCCACATTCAGTCCCCTTCTCGCCCATACCTCCTTGTGGTTCAACCGGCGCCGAGGTATTGCGGTAGCGATCTGCGCCAGCGGAAACTACCTTGCCGGCACGTTGTGGCCGCCATTCATCGCGCAGTTCATCGCGTCGTCCGGCTGGCGCGCAACATCGCTCGGCATTGGCTTGCTGTGTGCGGCGACCATGCTGCCGCTCAGTTACGCGTTACGGAGGCCGCCGCCCCTGGTCGACGATCATTCCTCCATGGCTGCACAGCCGTTGAACGACACTGCAGGTGTAGCTGGAATCTCGAGCGGTGCGTTTCAGGTGCTGCTGCTGATCGCCGGGTTTTCATGCTGTGTCGCGATGTCCATGCCGCAGGTGCACCTCGTGGCGTACTGTGCGGACTTGGGATACGGGCCCGCCCGCGGCGCGCAAATGCTTTCGGTGATGCTTGGGTGCGGCATCGCCAGTCGGCTCACGTTCGGGTTCATCTCGGATCGCATCGGAGGGTTGAGGACGCTGCTGCTGGGCTCCGCGCTGCAAGCCATGGCGCTGCTGATGTTCCTGCCGTTCGACAGCCTTGCATCCTTGTATCTGGTGTCAGCGCTCTTCGGTCTTTTTCAGGGCGGCATCGTGCCCTCGTACGCCATCATCGTGAGGGAGCATTTTCCGGCGGCAGAGGCGGGCGCTCGCGTGGCGGCAGTCATCACGGCAACCCTGTTCGGAATGGCGCTTGGCGGGTGGATGTCGGGAGCCGTTTTCGATCTGACCGGATCGTACAGGGCAGCATTCCTGAACGGCGTCGCGTGGAATCTGCTCAACGTGGCGATTGCATGGTGGCTCTTGCAGCGCGACAGGACGCTGCGTCCCGCCTATGCGTCCTAGGCACCTGGTCTGTGGAACGTCACGGTAAGCCGCCGTCGGCTGTTGATGTGACCCGTTCGGCAGCCACAGGTGCCGGCCTGAGGCATGACGCTCGCGTGACTTTGCTTCAGTACGGATGCGGCCAACGGCCGCCAAGCTTGTGCGTGATCTCCTCGGCGGTGTGGGCGACGAGCAGCCCCAATTGCTTGATGCGCTGGTCGGGAAGGCGGGTTGCGGGGCCCGCCAGCGAAATGGCACACAGGGGCTCGGCATGCTCGTCGTAGATCGACGCTGCGACACACCGGGTACCGAGAAGATGCTCCTCGTCGTCGAACGACCAGCCGCGCTGCCGCACGACACGCAGCGCCGCCCACATGGTCTCCGGTGCGCCGATCGTGCTTTCCGTAATGCGCGGCAAGCCCCGCACTTTCAGAATGGCATCGATCTGCTCGTCCGGCAGTGCGGCGAAGATGGCTTTTCCCACGCCGGATGCATGTAGCGGAGCGCGACTGCCCAGCTTCACGAGCAGACGCATGATCTCGCGACATTGAACCTGCGCGATGTAGACCGCTTCACTCCCATCGAGCACCGCAAGATTTGCGGTCTCGCCCGATTGCTCCATGAGCCGTCGCATGTAGCTGTGACTCTGGGCCACGAAATCGCGGTTGCTTAAGAAGCTCGAGCCCACGGTGTACGCCTGCAACCCCACATACCACCGCCCCAGGTCACCTGCCTGGTAGACGTAAGCCATCTTCTCCAGCGTGGCGAGCAGGCGATGGGTCGTCGAAGGCGCGAGTGCGACACGCTGGCTGACTTCGGTCAACGTGAGACCGCCTTCGGCACGTGCAAGCGCCTCGAGTATCTGCAGGCCCCTCGTAAGGCTTTGCACCTGCCCGATGACGGCACCGGTCTTGGACGGTGTGCGAGCGTGCAGAGGCGGGGAGGGGGCGCGATGCGGTGCGGGCGTGGTCATGTGGTCCAGTGTGTCGGATGCAGGCGCGCATGCGAACTTCAGGTCGCTCGACAGCCCTAAGCTACGATTCTTCAGGAGACATCAAATGTCCACTTCGCTGCTTCCCTCCATCGAGCTCGAGACCGGCGCAAATCCAGATGCGGCCGTCATCGTGCTGCACGGACTCGGCGCGGACGGTAACGACTTCGTCCCCATTGTAGAGGAGCTGAAACTGCCTCCGCCGGTGTCCGTGCGCTTCGTCTTTCCGCATGCGCCGGTGCGTCGAGTCACGATCAATGGCGGGCATCCCATGCGCGCCTGGTACGACATCGTCGAGGCGGATCTGTCGAATCGTGCCGACCTCACCGGCGTGCGCGAATCGCAGGCGCAAGTCGAAGCATTGATCGCGCGCGAACAGACACGGGGAATCGAACCGCGCCGGATCATCATTGCCGGATTTTCGCAAGGCGGCGCTGTTGCGCTCTACACGGCGCTGCGGCATCGCGAACGACTCGGCGGTGTTGTCGCGCTTTCAACGTACCTGATCGATGGCGCCTCTCTCGAGCATCAAGCCAGCGCCGAGAACGCGGATCTGCCCATCTTCATGGCCCACGGAACGCAAGATCCTGTAGTCCGGCTTGCATGGGCCGAGGCGTCTCGGCAGGCACTGCAACGGGCCGGGTACCCGGTCGAATGGCGGACCTATCCGATGCCCCATTCGGTCGTGTGGGAGGAAATCGCGGCTATTGGGGAGTTCCTGGGGCGGGTCCTTAAAAGTTGAGGAAGGCCGGCAGGCGGGAAAAATCCTTTGTTTTTAGAACGTTGCAGTTAAGCGTCCGTTCCGACCTGCCGAATTGAACCGTGCCATCAGCAAAGGCTGGACGGCTTGGGAAGTCTCGGTTAGATTGAGCAGGCTGTCAGCCACAGCCCGACAACTCCAACAGGCAGGGACTACATGAGTGCAACCGCAGATGCCGCTTCCGCGGCGCAAGTGCGCTTTTTGCCCCACGCGCAGTTCCCGCAGGTTGCCACTCGTTTCGATCCTGAATACGGTGTGCTCTGGGGTTTGATGAATCCCAAGCCGCGCCCGAGCTTCAACACGCAGTTGCTGACGCAGCTACGTGGTTACATCGACAGCATCATCGACGGCGCAGGATACCTCACACACCGCAGCCAACAATACCGCGTCTCCTATGCGGTAATCGGTTCGAAAGTTCCCGGTGTATTCAATCTCGGTGGAGATCTGGCGCTCTTTCGCGAAGCCATAGATCGGCAGGATCGCACCGGATTACTTGCTTACGGCCAACAATGTGTCGACAACCTTTATCCGTGGTCGCGCAATTGCGATCTCCCGTTGACGACGATTTCGCTGGTGCAGGGAGACGCCCTTGGCGGCGGATTCGAGTGCGCGCTTGCCAGCACTGTCCTGATCGCGGAAGAGTCGTCGAAAATGGGATTTCCTGAAATCCTGTTCAACCTGTTTCCGGGTATGGGTGCTTACAGTTTTCTTCTTCGTAAGGTAGGACGCAGGATCGCCGAGGACCTGATCAGTAGCGGCGCGATGTATACCGCCCGCCAACTCTATGACATGGGCGTGGTGGATGTACTTGCACCAGATGGGGAGGGCGAAGCTGCACTGTATAGCTTCGTACGCAAGCACGCGAAAGCCGCTAATGGGCGAAGAGGGATCGAACAGGCGCGTCAGGCAATCAGCCCCGTGACGCGCGATGAGCTCGACAGAATCGTCGGCGTATGGGCTGACGCAGCGTTGCGACTAACCGATCGAGACCTGAGAATGATGGAACGTCTCGTTCGTGCGCAGAGCCGTAGCGCTGATTTGGATGAAGTGCCGCTTCCCTACGCTACGGTGACACCGCTGCAGCGGGTCATGTGACGCATCACATCAGGCGCCACTGCGTTGCCGGTGCGTCTCCAAGTGCTGACTCAATGATTGCAGGGCGGAGTCGCTCGCTCGCCTGAGGTCCTCGGTCCACCTGGCGGCATTTAGCCGTAGCGATTCGTGACTCGCCTTCTCTAGGCGCGTAGCCATCTGCATTAGCTGCGTTGCGCCCACGCTGCCTGCGCCACCCTTCAATGCATGCGCCGCATCCTTCAGCACTTCGTACTTCCGGGCAGCGAGCGCGTCCGTCATCTCCTTGACCAGACGCTCGGCATCGAATCTGAATCCGTTCAGCAGGCGAGAGATGAACGTCGGGTCCGGCGAGAGTCGATGCAGATCTGCAAGCACCGTCTGATCCACGGCGGGCGCGTCGACCACCGTTAGTGC
>JALYXY010000065.1 GCA_030946875.1 Pseudomonadota bacterium
ACCTTCTCCCGCCTGGGCACTGGGTCTACGTTCTGGAAGGTACCTCGCAAATGCATACGCTTACACGAACGCCAAGCTGCATTTCTTCCGCGCACTCACGACCGTCGACAATGTCGATCGAGCGGGACATGTAGGGGATCTGTTCAGCGCCATCGGCCACGTCATTCATCACATTCAGGACATGGCTCAACCGCAGCACGTGCGGAACGATCAACACTTGCAGGACGATGACTTCGATGGCCTCTGCGGGCGTCCGCTATCGAAATTTCTCGGACCGATCTGCCCTGCCTACCAGATTCTGCGCGCACCCAGCACGTACGAGCGGTTTACCAGCGAGGTGCAAAAGGCCAACGCAGACCTGCTTCCTACCCGGGGGTATGCGGCGGTGTACGACGCCAATGACACCAGCACCTTCGTAGACCCCATCCGCCTGTGGACCTACAACGGACTGGGACTCGCAGAGTTCACCAACCGGAACTTCTTCACCACTGGCAGCATGGACGTGTCGCCGCCGGCAAGGGGAGCAATCTACGCTGTCAAGGCGGCTGACTTATGCGCCGGAATCGTGCCGGCGTGCGGCCAGTTCAACAGCGACGATGTCGTTGTGTTCTCCCCGACCGTCGTCGATGACCAATTACGCCCGGAGACGGGCGGCATGCACCCGTACGCAGCATCGGATTCTGTTTTCGACCCCGATTTGCGTAAATACCGGATCAACGGTGTGCGAGCAGGGACCGTGAATCGATTCACGTTCATGTATGACCACGCGTACCTCCTTCCTCGCGCCGTCGGCTATTCGGCCGGTCTGATCAATTACCTGTTCCGAGGTGAAATGGAAGTCGCTCCGCCCGCCGATGGGGTGTATGCCATCGTTGATACGAGTCCTGGTGGCTGCGCCACCCCTTGTGGGTTTCGCAAAATCAAGCTGAACGTCAAACACACCACCCCTGGGAACGAAGTAATGGGTGACGGTACGTTATGGGCGGTCATCAAGTATCACGTTAACACCTGCTACAAGTCAGACCTTTCCGGCGATGACGGCGGCCCGGCGTTTGCTGGTAACCCATGCCGATCGCCTGATGAATCCATCGTCGTCTCCGATCCGGTAAGGGTTACGAACGTTAGTAGAAGCCAGTTGCAGGCGGTGCAGTTCAACTTCGTGTCAGGCGCGATCCCGATCAGCGCGAGCGACGTGTTTCTGCAGGTAGTATTTCGCGGCAAGCTGGGCATGGAAGACGATGCGGTCGTGGTCGCGACTGAGAACATATCCGAGCCCAACTTTTACGCGCTCACGAACGTAACTGATTTTGTCTTCGATGAGGCGTTCCAGAAGTATTACGCTCTTGGGTACAAGAACTACCGTTCGCCGGTTGCCGTGACAAACATCCGCTTCGCTTTCGGCGAGAACACTGCTGTTTCACCGGAGACATCGATCGCGACCCTGGACCGTCTCGATGGCGGACAGCATGCGCAATTCGCGGTGCTGATGCCATTGAGCAAGGATGGAAAACCCATCACTCAAGCCCTGGCCTCCACGGAATGGTCGGGCGATTACCCCGCACCAGGTGAGCGCTATCCGTGGGACACGCAACAGTTTTCAATGGACGACACTGGCCCCAATGCGGGGCAGTACAAGCGTACCTGTCCCGTGCACCCACTTCGCGGGAAGTACCGGCAGTACGGCCTGTTCTTCGTACAGCAGGTGGTGAGTCATCGCGCGGCAATGAAGGAGAACGAGGTTTTACCCGCCGAGGGACAGACGACCACGGGTTCGAAAAAACCAACAGAAGTGCATCCCAAAGCGCAGGTTGCGCCCAATTGCGCGCCATGGCCAACTACGGGCTTTTACGATTTTTCCGCTATGCCGCCACTGACCCCTGCATCCGCGGTCACCTGGCAGATCAATTTCTGAACACGCGGCCCGGTGGCCCGGCCACTTGACCGCTGCAACCATGTACGCGTACATTCGCGCCCACTGACCGGCCGTCCAGAAGCCGGCGGGGCCTTCCGCGACACTCCGCGGGGGCGGCCATGGAGGAGTGCGCGTGCCATTGCAGGCTGTAGAGCCGCTGCGGTTGTATCGACAGATCGCCGGACAAATTTCCGCGCTCATCGAGCAGGGCGAGTATCCGGTCGGCACCAAGCTTCCCGCAGAGCGCGAGCTCGCGAGTCTGCTGGGCGTCTCACGCACATCAGTGCGCGAGGCGATCATCTCGCTCGAGATTGCCGGCCTCGTCGAAGTGCGCGTCGGCACCGGCATCTTCGTTCGCGAGCCGCTACGCGCGTCGCCAGCATCGCAGGCGGTCGCCGCATCCAACGATCCCGGGCCAGGGCCCTTCGAGTTGCTTTCTGCGCGCGCGGTGATCGAGGGCGAGATCGCGGCGCTGGCTGCACGGCATCCGCGCAAGTCCGACGTTGCAAATCTGCGGGTCACCATCGACGTGATGCGTACCCATGCTGATGACTTTTCGCGCCGTGATGCCGCAGACCGCGAATTTCACGAGCGCATTGCGACCATGACCGGCAATGGCGCTCTCACGTGGATCGTTTCAAGTCTTTGGGAGCAACGCCGGGGTGATTTGTGGGCCCGCACGGAGGCGCACTTCCACACAGCCGAGTTGCACGCCAAGACGTTGCAGGATCACCAGTCGATCGTGGCCGCCATCGAAACGCAGGACGCCGATGCTGCGCGACTTGCGATGCGCAAGCACCTCTCGCGCGTCGCTCACGAGTTCCAACGTGGAATCGACGCCGGAACTCGCGCGCCACGCAAGCTTGCCAAGGTTCAGCGCCCGTCTCCCGCTGCGCCGACTTCCGTTCGCCGCGCTGGCCCCAAAGCCTGAACAGCAGGTCACATTTTCATCACGCAACACACCATCACCGCACACAACTACGATCTGTCGCAAACACCGACCCGCGCCATGAACCGCGCAGTCATTGCCAAGGAGGAACACCATGCACGTGAAGTCGCCCTCGAACTCCGCTCGCCGCTTCGTGTTGCGCGCCACAGCTGCCGCGTTTGCGTCGGCCGCGCTCTTCTCCACCGGCGCCTTCGCCCAGCCGGCAATGCCAAAGAGTCCGGTGAGCATCAATGTGGTCGACGTGGCCGGTAATCTCGCACTGACGCAGGACGCGATCGAGGCCTACCAGAAGAGCCACACCAACATTGTCTCGAAGATCACCTTCACCAAGGCGCCGGCGCCGGAGCTGCCCGGAAAGCTGAAGGCGATGCAAGGCGCTGGGCGCAGCGACATCGATCTGGTACTCACCGGCACCGACTTTCTCGCCGCCGGCATCGACCAGGGTGTGCTGATG
>JALYXY010000101.1 GCA_030946875.1 Pseudomonadota bacterium
ATGCGGCTCTGCCCGGCATGGAGCTGACCGGCACCGCGCGCGACGCGTTGATCTCCTATGCCGATGGCGACGGGCGAAGGCTGATCAACCTCATCGAGCAGCTTGCGGTCGCGGCCGGAACCGAGCGTCAGGCGATCATCGATCTGCCGTTCGTTGAAGCGACGATCGCGCGGAGCTTGCGTCGCTTCGACAAGGGGGGCGAAGCCTTCTTCGACCAGATCTCGGCTCTGCACAAGTCCGTGCGCGGGTCCAACCCCGATGCCGCGCTGTACTGGATGTGCCGCATGCTCGATGGTGGTACCGATCCGCTGTACGTGGGTCGGCGCATCATCCGCATGGCCAGCGAGGACATCGGTCTTGCCGATCCGCGTGCGCTGTCGCTGACGACCGCTGCGGTCGAAACGTTCGAGCGTCTCGGCACGCCGGAGGGCGAGCTTGCGCTTGCGCAGGCAGTCATCTACCTCGCGCTCGCGCCCAAATCGAATGCCGTGTACACGGCTTACAACGCGGCGCGCGCATTCATCGCGGAGGACGGCTCGCGCGCCGTGCCGCTGCGTTTGCGCAATGCACCCACCAAGCTGATGAAGAACATCGGCTATGGCAAGGGCTACCGTTACGCTCATGCGGAGGAGGGCGCCTATGCCGCCGGTGAGCGCTACTTTCCCGACGACATGCCCGAGGTGCGCTGGTATGAGCCGACAGAACGTGGACTCGAGGCCAGGCTGAAAGAGAAGCTCATGTGGCTGCGCGAGCAGGACGAGCAAGCTCGCGTCGACCCCGGTCGCGAGCCCGCGCAGAACAAGGCGCCTACCTGATCAGCTGGAGAGCAAGGCTGCCAGGCGTGATGCGCGGCTGCAGCGCGAAATGGCTTCGGCCATATGAAGAACTCCGCGCAATGCTTCGCTCCGCCCGGGCGATCAGGCGCCCGTTCGGCCTGCTTTGCTAGAATCGGCCGATGCTCGACATCAATCTTTTCCGCAACGATCTCGATCGCGTTGCAAGCGGCCTCGCCAGGCGCGGCATCGCGCTCGACACGCAGGCTTTCGAAACGCGGGAAGCAGCGCGCAAGGACATCCAGACGCGCACGCAGGAGCTGCAGGCGAGGCGCAACACGCTCTCGAAGCAGATTGGCGCGGCCAAGTCCAAAGGCGCTGACGCGTCTGCGCTCATGAACGAGGTTGCCGGCCTGGGTGATGAGCTGAAGCGCCTCGAGTATGCCCTCGACGAGGTGCAGGCCGGCTTGCGCGATTTCCTTTTGTCGCTGCCCAATCTCACCCACGAGAGCGTGCCGGCCGGCCGGTCCTCCGACGATAACGTCGAGGTACGGCGATGGGGAACTCCGCGCGAGTTCGGCTTTGCGGTTCGTGATCACAGCGATCTTGGCGAAGCCCTCGGCCTTCTCGATTTCGCCACGGCTGCCAAGCTATCCGGTGCGCGCTTTTCATTGCTGCGCGGCGACCTCGCGCGACTGCACCGTGCACTTGCGCAGTTCATGCTCGATACCCACACCCGCGAGCATGGCTACACCGAGTGCTATACGCCCTACATCGTGAATGCGGAGACACTCGTCGGCACCACGCAGCTCCCGAAATTCGAAGCCGACATGTTCGTGGTCAGGAAGGGTGGGGAAGCCGACAACAGCGAGCCTCTTTATCTCATCTCCACGTCCGAGATCACGCTCACGAACACCGTGCGTGGAGAGATCCTGCCCGCTGATGCGTTGCCCATCAGACTGACCGCGCATACGCCGTGCTTTCGTTCCGAAGCTGGCAGCTACGGCAAGGACACGCGTGGAATGATCAGGCAGCACCAGTTCGACAAGGTCGAGCTCGTGCACGTCGTGCATCCTGACCAGTCATACGCAGCGCTCGAAGAGCTCACGCGTCACGCCGAGACGATCCTGCAGCGTCTCGAGCTGCCGTATCGCGTGATGGCGCTGTGCGCGGGGGACATCGGCTTCGCGGCGGCCAAGACATACGATCTCGAAGTGTGGCTGCCGGGCCAGAATGCCTATCGCGAGATCTCGTCCTGCTCCAATTGCGAGGCCTTCCAGGCGCGGCGGATGCAGACACGCTTTCGCAATGCGCAAGGCAAGCCCGACCTCGTGCACACGCTCAACGGCTCGGGCCTCGCAGTCGGCAGGACGCTGGTGGCGGTGATGGAAAACTATCAGCGCGAGGACGGCGGTATCGATGTCCCCGCCGCGCTGCGTCCGTACATGGGCGACGTGGCGGCGTTGCGACCAATGGTTTCCTGAACGCCCGCCTCAGGTCACCGCATGTTGCCCGTGTGACCCAACGAATAGCGTCCCGGCTGCGGCCATACGGTGAGTCCGTGCGGCTCCTTGCCCACCTTGATCTTGGTCATCGCGCCGGTTTCAGTATCGATCGCGTACACCACGTCATCGAACCGGCCTGACAGCCACAGCCATTTGCCATCGGCGCTGACATTGCCCATGTCAGGACTGCCCCCGCCGGGAACGGGCCACGTCACATCGACCTTGCGCGTTGCGAAGTCAATGACGGACACGCTGCCTTTGCCGTTGCGCCTGCCGTGGATCTTGTTCGAGCCGCGGTTGCTCACGTAGAGCTTGCGTCCGTCGCGGCTCGGATAGAGGCCGTGCGTACCAACGCCGGTGCGAATGAACTCAATCTCCTTGAAGGCTTCGCCGTCGATGACGAACACGCCGTCGGCCATCATGTCGGCGACGAAAAAGAATCGGCCGTCGGGTGACACGCGAATGTCCTGCGGCATGCCGCCGCGCGACAGCTTGATGGAGCCGGTCACCTTGCGATTGACGAGATCGATCTTGGCGAGACTGCCCGTGAACTCGCAGGTGAAGATCGCCCATCGGCCATCGATCGAGAAGTCCGCATGATTGATCCCCGCGCACTCGCTGACGTCGATCGAGAACTGCATCTGCATCGTCTGCGGATCGCGGAAATCAAGCCGCTTCAGCGCCTCGGCAACCACGATCGCCGATTTGCCGTCGGGCGTGAAATACATGTTGTAGGGATCGTCGACCGCAATCGCCTTCCCGGGCTTGCCGGTTGCGGGATCGATCGGCGTGAGGCTTCCGTCCGTGCGGCCCTCCGCGTTGTTCGCAACCCACAGCGTCTTGAGATCCCAGGACGGGACCACGTGCTGCGGGTTGATGCCGACACGAAAGCGATCGACGACCTTCATCGTCGAGGGATCGATGACGTACACCTCGTTCGACTTCACGTTGGGGACGTAGACGCGAGGGAGCGCGTTGCCCAGCTGGGGGCTCAGACGGTTGGGTCCCGCCTCGCTGTACAGATTGGCCGCATTGGGCACGCTGGGCATGCCAGGCATGGGAGTGGTGGAATTGCTGGCCGGTGCCTGCGCGAGGCAGGCAAAGCTCAGGGAGAGGGCGACGGAGGCGGTCAGCGCAGCACGGCGCATGTTTGCAATGGGTCTCACGAACGGTTCCAGGTCAAGGGATCGAAGGGGCATACAGAAAAGGCAGAAAGAAGCGACCGAACCCGGCCGCAGAAACCATGGGGCAGAAGAGAAACGGCAAAAAGACAGCGTGGCGTCAGCGGCGTTGTGCGCGGCGTATGGCGGCCACGGTTGTGGTGACGATTGCATCGACGCCGAGCATGCCACTCTCGGCGGTTGCACGGCGGGCATCGCCTTGCACACCGGTCGTGGCCGCCGGGCCGGTCGCAACCGGCAGCCGATCCGTACGCACGAGCCGGGCATCCACTGCGAGGGTGAGCGATGTATCCGCCAGTCCCGCATGCACGCCGATCTCGTCATCCCGAAAACCGCGCGATTTGAGAACGTCGCGAAACGAGGTCTCGACAACGCGATAATACTCTTCGATCGCATGAGCGCGGGTGCTCGTGGTACGCCATTCGCGGTTGAGACGATCCGCGGCCGTGCGCTCGTCGCGCTGGTAGCCGCCGTGATCTCCGAGAAACACGATGTCGCGGAAACCCGCCGCGCGAAAACTCTTCCCAGCGCCTTCGAGCATGCTCACGAAAGCGGGCGCCGGAATGCTGATCGTGCCGGGAAAACGCATGTGTCCGATCGGCGGTTCAATTGCCCCCTCGGGCACATAGGCGATTGTGGGCGCCACGAGGGCATTACCCAAAAGCTCGGCAATCCGCTCCGACAGCACGCGTGCGCGCACGTTGTGCTTCCCGAGCACCATGTGCGGTCCGTTCTGCTCGGTGCCGCCAATCGGCACGATGATCGTGGTCTTGCCGGCGGCGATCGCGTCCCGAACTTCGGTCCACGTCATCTGCTCGAGAGATAGCGTTGCGGCATGGCCCGCGCACGTCCACAGCACGAGCCCGAGCATCGATACGCATGCACGGGCGGTCATGCCTCGGAGACGTCGCGTGCCGGGAAGCCAGCTCATCTCGCCGGCACAACCGCTGCGGTGTCAACGCGCGGGGCTTGCGCGCTTACGTGCAGACGGGGTCGATACAGCGGCTCCTGCGCGAGAAGCACGTCGTAGTACACGCGCACGCGATCCACGAAGGCTACCGGCATGCCGCCGCGCGCGTAACCCAGCCTGGCGCTCTCGTAATGCTCGGGCTGTGCGAGGAGCGGCAGCGCCTTCTTGACGTCCGTCCACTGGTCCGGATTGAGCTTCAGCTTCTGCGCGAGAACGCGTGCATCCTCGAGGTGCCCTAGGCCGATGTTGAACGCCGCGAGTGCAAGCCAGGTGCGGTCCGGCTCCTGGATGCGCAGGGGCAGCTTGTCCTTCAACGTGCGGAGGTATTTCGCGGCGGCGCCGATGCTGAGCCTCGGATCCAGACGATCGACGACGCCGAGATGGCGGGCTGTCTCCTCGGTGAGTTGCATCATTCCGCGCACGCCCGTTTCGCTGGTCGCCTGCGGGTCCCATTGCGACTCCTGATACGCGATCGCCGCAATCAGGCGCCATTCGATGCCCGTGGCCTGCTGTGCCTGCTCGAATGCCTGCCTCCACCGTGGCAGGAGCGATCGGATGCGTTCCTGGAAAATGCCTGCGTCCATGCGCGGCACCTCGTTGGCGTGACCGAAGTGACGGTCGACAAGACGAGCGAGGGTGCCGTCGCGCCGGATCTCGGCGAACCATGCGTCGATGTCGGCGCGAAGCGCTTCCTTCTGCGGTGCAACGACCCAGGCGAGTTCGCGATGGCCGTCGACGGCGAACGCGACGTCGAAGTTGAGATAGACGTTGCGGGAAAGGGCCGCCACGTTCGAGGGCACGATCGCGTAATCGCGCGGGCCATCACTCACCTGGGCGATGAGCGCGCCTTCGGAAGCAGCGTCGGCAGGTTCCCACTGCACGTGCGGATGATCGTGGCGCAATGTTCCGAGCTGGTCTTCGATCCCGGTGCCCTGCATGTACGCAATTCGTTCGCCCTCGAGATCCTTCCAGCCAGCCGGTCGAAAACCATCGACGTTGTAGATCAGCACCGGCTTGACGGTGAAGTAGCCGCTTGTCCAGAGGACTTCCTGCGAGGGCCGCAGCCCCTCAGGCATGCCACCCGTGCTCGTAACCGTGAGCTTCGGCGCGGGCGCGGCCGGGCGGTACAGCCCGCCCACGCCGAAATCGGCCTTGCCGCTCGCCACCCCGTCCATGAGCTCGCCGGCATGGCTCACCGGCACGAAGCGAACGCCGAGCTTCTTGCGTGCAGCGAAGAGTCGCGCGAGATCCGCGTCGAATCCAGTCGGATTGCCGTCCGCCCCCTGGTAGAACGTGGCAGGACCGGGCCGAACGAGCACCACGAGCTCGTCGGTAAGCAATGTCCGGGCTGGAGGCATGGGCTCGGGCGTGCGCTCACAGCCTGCAAGCGTGCCGAGCGTGGCAAACGCGAGAGCGGGCCAGACGGATACGGGTGTGTGTGAGCGGAATATGATCGAGCGTGCTGCGCGGGTGGTGCGGGGAGAGGATTATAACGATGCTGAGGGTGCGGGCCGGCGCGGCGATGGCCGACCTCTCATGAGCGTGCGCGAGCTTGCCCGCGGGCGCGCGATGGCCGATAATGCTCGCTTGCTCGCCGAAGCATCCGATCAACGGCGGGTCGCCCCGCATTGCATGGTCGTGAACCTGGTCAGGTCCGGAAGGAAGCAGCCACAGCGATTCTCTGCAAGTGCCGGGGGAACGGCTCGCCACCCATTCTCCGCCCTCTGCGGCTCCGCCATGCGTGACCTGACCGCAGGCGCCGCGGCCTGCGCGGGCGCACTCAAGCTGGACCCCGCGCAAGCGCCCGCGACTTACCCAAGGGCATGAACCGTTCATGAGCTATCAGGCGCTTGCCCGCAAATGGCGACCCCGCACCTTCGCGGAGCTTGCCGGCCAGGAGCACGTGGTCCGCGCGCTCACCAACGCGCTGACCGGCAATCGGCTGCATCACGCCTATCTTCTGACTGGCACGCGGGGCGTGGGCAAGACCACGATCGCGCGGATTCTCGCGAAGAGCCTCAACTGCGACACGGGCGTCACGGCCGCTGCGTGCGGCGTATGCGCGGCGTGCACCGCGATCGATGCCGGGCGCTTCGTCGACCTCCTCGAGCTCGATGCGGCGTCGAACACCGGCATCGACAACATGCGCGAGATCCTCGACAACGCGCGCTACGCGCCAACCTCGGGTCGCTACAAGGTGTACCTGATCGACGAGGTGCACATGCTTTCGAAATCGGCGTTCAACTCGATGCTGAAGACGCTCGAGGAGCCGCCGGAGCATGTCAAGTTCGTGCTTGCCACGACCGATCCGCAGAAGATTCCCGTGACCGTTCTGTCACGCTGCCTGCAGTTCAATCTCAAGCAGCTGCCGCCAGCTCTCATCGCCGAGCGCCTGCACGCCATTCTTGCGGCCGAAGGGATCGACAGCGATTCCGGAGCGCTCGGGCTGATCGCGCGCGCGGCGCAAGGGTCGATGCGTGACGCACTGTCGGTTCTCGACCAGGCCATCGCCTATGGTGGTGGCGTCGTGCACGAGGACCCCGTGCGCACCCTCCTCGGCGCCGTGGACGCCGATCATGCCTACCGACTCGTGGATGCACTCCTCGCACATGACGGCAAGGCGCTGCTCGCCGAATCCGATTCGATGGCCGCGCGCAACGTGACCTTCGCTTCTGCACTCGAAGAGCTTGCAGCGTTGTTCCATCGCATCGCCATTGCACAGGCAGTTCCTGCCGCGATGGACACCTTCGAGGACGCAGAGCAGGTTGGGCAGTACGCCGGTCGCCTGTCACCCGAGGAGGTGCAGCTCGGTTATCAGATTTGCGTGCAGGGTCGCGCGGACCTCGCGATTGCAACCGATGAGGCGATGGGGTTTTCCATGACGCTTCTGCGGCTGCTGGCATTCGAGCCGGGCGGTCCTGCGTCGACCCCCAGCGCGGCGAATCGATCCCCGGCACAAGTGCCCTCAGGTGCTGCTGCAGCGCCCGCGACGCCGGTACCGGTGGTGACTCCGCCGCAGGGGCGCACCGTACCGGGACCGAAGTCGACGCCCGAGGGGCCGGTACCCGCAGCGGCAGCTCCCGAGACGCCGCGACCCCGCGATGCGGAAGCGTCCGCTACCCGCGCGGCTGAGGCCAGCACGCCCCCGGCGACTGGTGCACCCGCGCATACGCTGCCATCCAGCCCGCAGGGTTGGATCACGCTCGTCGCCGAGCTCAAGATCCCCGGCATTGCGGGTCAGCTCGCCGCGCAGACTGAGTGGCGTCGCTGCGATGGTCGCGAGCTGGTGCTCGCCATTCCCGAAGCGCAAAAGCATCTGTCCGACCGGCCCTACGCCGACAAGCTGCGCGCCGCGATCGAGGCCGCCGCAGGCCAGAAGGTGCGTCTCACCTTCGAGACCATTGCGCAGACCGACGCGTCTCCCGCTGCGCACGAGCGGCGCGATCGTGCCGAGCAGAAGTCGAAATCCGAAGCGCAGTTTCGCGATGAGCCGTTCGTACGCGACGTGCTCGCGCGGTTCGATGCGCGCATCAAGCCCGATTCGGTCAAGCCCGGCTGATCGTCGGCCCGCCATTGCACCTGCCGAGCTGCAGCGAAGACGCGTTGCGCTGCCTCAACGACATGGACTTTCGAAGGAGCCGATCATGATGAAAAACCAGCTCGCCGGCCTCATGAAGCAGGCGCAGCAGATGCAGGACAACATCAAGAAGGCCCAGGAGGAGCTCGCGCTGACCGAGGTGGAGGGTCAGGCGGGTGCGGGGCTCGTCAAGGTGCAGATGACGTGCCGGCACGACGTCAAGCGCGTCACCATCGATCCTTCGCTGCTCGGTGAGGACCGCGACATGCTCGAGGATCTCGTCGCGGCGGCCTTCAACGACGCGGTACGGCGGGTGGAAGCGACGACCCAGGAAAAGATGTCCGGGCTCACGATGGGCATGCCGATGCCGCCGGGATTCAAGTTGCCCTTCTGATTACTGCGTCCCGGGCAATGCTGCACAACGATGGCTGAGCGATCATCCGAGCCGCCCGGGCTCGAGCCCCTGTCGAGCATGGAGGCCCTCTCGCGCGCGCTGCGCTGCCTCCCCGGGGTAGGCCCGAAGGCCGCTCAACGCATGGCGCTGCATCTCTTGCAGCACGACCGCAATGGCGCAGTCGAGCTCGCGCGCTCGCTCGAGCATGCGGCGCGTCATGTGCAGCATTGCAAGCGCTGCAACACCTTCACCGAGCATGAGGTCTGTGGGCTGTGCGCCTCGGCCAAGCGCGACGCGACCCTGTTGTGCGTGGTGGAGACACCGGCCGATCTCATGATGATGGAGCAGACGCACGCGTACTCGGGTCTTTACTTCGTCCTGATGGGGCGTCTGTCGCCGCTGGACGGCATCGGACCCAAGGAAATCCGCCTCGAGCGGCTGCTGCGGCGCGCGACGGATGGTGTGGTGCGTGAAGTGGTGCTCGCGACCAACTTCACGAACGAAGGCGAGGCGACGGCGCATTACATCAGCGAGCTTCTTGCGCCGCGCGGGCTGCAGGTGACGAGGCTCGCGCGCGGGGTACCGGTCGGCGGTGAGCTCGAGTATGTGGACAGCGGCACGCTCGCCCAGGCCCTGCGCGAGCGACGCGCCACCACCTGACCTGCAGCATTGTCGGGGATGAAAGGCACGCCCCCGCCGCGGTTGTGAACCGGTGGGCGCTTAGGTAACATGGCTTGGGGGCTTCGGCGCACGGTGCCGACGCTTCAGTTGATACGCGCAACCTGTCGGTGGTATCTCGGCCCGCGCAATGCGGGTGGTCGCCATAACAGCCGTCGAACGCCGCTTCAGACGGCGCCGGCGCCAGGGAGAGAGCATGTACCAGCAAAACTACGATCCGGCGGGAAGCTTCGTACTCTCGACGATTCTCGCCGCCGTTCCCATCGCCGTGTTGCTGTATTTCATCGCGTTGCACCCGCACCGCGATGAGAACGGTGTCCGACAGCTCGGCATCTCCGCTCCGTATGCAGCGTTCTTCGGAGTCATTGCCGCGTTCCTTGTGACCTGCATCGGGTTTCGCATGCCGGTGGCTTCCGCGATATCGGCTTTCGCGCTCGGCACGCTGTCGGGTTTCCTCGGCATCATCTGGATCGTGCTGGCGGCGATGTTCCTCTACACGATGACAGTGATCTCCGGCAAGTTCGAGATCGTCAAAGAGTCGATCGTGCACATCTCGTTCGACCGCCGCTTGCAGGCGATCCTGATCGCCTTCTCGTTCGGCGCGATCATCGAGGGCACCTCAGGCTTCGGGACGCCGGTCGCCATTGCCGGGGCGGTGATGGTGGGGCTCGGGTACAAGCCGTTCCAGTCGGCTGTGCTCAACCTTCTCGCGAACACCGCGCCGGTCGCATGGGGCGCCATCGGCACCCCGATCGTGACGCTCGCAGCGGTCAGCGGGCTCGACCAGCTCACGCTCTCTGCCATGGCCGGCCGACAGTTGCCATGGGTGTCGGTTCTCGTGCCGTTCTGGCTCGTAGCCGTGTTCGTCAAGATGGAAGGCGGCACGTGGAAGCAGGTGTTCGAGATCTGGCCTGCTGCGCTCGTGGCAGGCGGGTCCTTCGCGCTGATGCAGTTCTACGCTTCGGGCACCAATGAGCTGCATCTCATGACCGACGTCGTGTCGGGCGTGTTCTCGGTGGTGTGCACCGCCGTGTTCCTGCGCTTTATATGGCATCCCAAGACGCGTTTCCTGCTGCGCTCCGAGCGCGCCGCGGCGGAGGCGCACACCGCGGGCGCACCGCGCGACGAGAAGAACTGGAAGTATCCGTATACCGTGCGGGAAACGGTGCACGCGTGGATGCCCTGGGTGATCCTGATCCTCTGTTGCGCACTGTGGGGCGCGCCGGCATGGAAGGCCACGCTCAACAATGCGTTCGCTGGCACCACCTTCAAGACGACGCTGCTCGGCTCACCGTTCCAGGGCACGCTGTCGCTGCCGGTCTGGGACATGCCCAGTCTGCACAACCAGGTGCAGCGCACGCCGCCGATCGCGGCGCCCAATGCGAAGCCGGAGGCGGCGCGCTTCACGATCAACTGGCTATCTGCGGCAGGCACCGGGGTCTTCGTCGCGTCCATTCTCACCGGCCTCGTTCTCGGCCTTTCGGCGCAGCAATGGCGGGAGGCTGTCGGCCGGACGGCCCGGCGCATGACAGTGCCGGTGCTGGTGATCGGACAGGTGCTGGGGCTCGGCTTCCTCACGCGCTATTCAGGGACTGATGCAGTGCTCGGCCTCGCTTTCACCGGGGCGGGCGTACTCTATCCCTTCTTCGCGGCGTATCTCGGCTGGCTGGGCGTATTCCTGACGGGCTCCGACACGGCGTCCAACGCATTGTTCGGGAGCCTGCAACGCATCACTGCGCAGCAACTGCACCTCAACGAAGTGCTGATCGTGGCCACCAATTCGACCGGCGGTGTCATGGGCAAGATGATCGATGCACAATCGATCATGGTGGCGTGCGCGGCGTGCTATGACGATCCACGCGAGCGCTCGCATGCGCTGGGTCCCATTTTCCGCACGGTCTGGTGGCATTCGATCGCGGGCGCGGCGGTGATCGGTCTCATCGCTCTACTCCAGGCGTATGTGTTTCCTGGCGTGATACCCATAGGACCGCCGGGCAAGTGAGCCGGTGGCCCGAAAGCCTGAAACCTTCGGGGAGCTGCCATGCTCGTCAGCGAGATCCTGCGCATCAAGGGCAACGCTCTTTTCACTGCTTCGCCCTCGAGCAGCGTGCTGCAGGCGGTCGAGGTGATGGCCGAGCGCGATATCGGATCCCTCGTCGTGATGGATCACGGAAAAATGGTGGGCATCCTCACCTTCGCCGAGGTGCTGAAGGCGCTCGCCCAGCGCCGGGGCAGCCTGGGTGACCTCACGATCGACGAGATCCTCGAGCGTGATCCGCTGATCGCAACGCCGAGTCTCGATGTCATGGAGTTGCGCCGGCTGATGCTCGAGCGTCACGCTCGCTACGTGCCGGTGTGTGATGGCGACACCCTTTCAGGAGTCGTGTCGTTCCACGATGTCGCCAAGGCGGTGTACGAAGAGCAGAGCTTCGAGAACCGCATGCTCAAGAGCTACATCAAGGACTGGCCTGGGGAGGAGTGACGTAGCAGGCCGAGAGTCATTGATGCACTCAACGCCTCCCGAGCAGAAACATGGCCGGTCTTTTGTCGATATCCGGCAGCGCTCGCGTTTTCCACGCGCTGATGCGCTCGCTCGCAATCCATTCTGTCGGCAAGGTGAGGTCGACAGCGACGCACAACTCGGTCGTTGCGCGACAGCTTGCAAGAGTTGCCGACAACATTGCCCGATTGCGGTAGGGAGTCTCGATAAAAAGATGCGTGGTGCCGGTGCGCACTGCATCGTCATCGAGCTGGCGTAACTTGCGCGCCCGCGCCTCCGCCTCGACCGGCAGGTATCCGTGGAAGGTGAACGTCTGACCGTTGAGGCCGGACGCCATGAGCGCGAGCAGCAGTGACGAGGGCCCCACGAGCGGCACGACCGCCACGCCCGCGCGATGCGCCGCGTGCACGAGCGCTGCGCCGGGATCCGCGACGCCGGGGCACCCCGCGTCGGACAGCAAGCCGATGTCTTCCCCTGCACGTGCAGGCTCGAGGAGCATCGAACACTGCTCGGCGCTGGCCTTGACCGGGAGCACTTCGATATGGATCGTGGCAATCGGCACCTCGATCGCGAGCGACTTCAGAAATTGTCGCGCGGGCTTCGCATTCTCGACCACGTAATGGCGCAGCTGTCGCGCCACTGCGATGGTATGTGCCGGCAGCACGGCATCCGGAGCGATGACGCCAAGGAGATTGGGTACGAGGTAGAGTCGGCCGGCCACGTGTTCATCCGAGTGGTCGAATGCCCACGGCGTGCAGCATGTCGATGAGCCGTATGAGCGGCAATCCGATGAGTGCCGTCGGATCGTCAGCCTCGACCGACCGGAAGAGCGCGATGCCGAGGGTTTCGACCTTCACGGCACCGGCGCAATCGAGTGCCGCCTCGCGGGCGAGGTAGGCGTCGATCTCTGCTGCTTCGAGTTGTCGGAATGTGCTGCGCACGTCCACGAGAGCGCTTTGGCATTGACGGCTGCGAGCGTCGAGCACGGCCAGGCCGGTGTGGAAAACCACGGTGCGTCCGGAAAGACGCAGCAACATCGCCCGTGCGCGCTCCATCGTTCCAGGTTTTCCGACGAGCTCGCCATCGCAGTCGGCGACCTGGTCGGAGCCGATGATCACCGCGTCGGGATAGCGATGTGCCACGGCTGCCGCTTTCTCCTGGGCAAGCCGCAGGGCCGTTTGCGCGGGCTTCTCGCCCGTGCGCGGTGCCTCGTCGACCTGCGGCGGCGCTGTTTCGAACTCGAGCTGCAACCGCGCCAGCAGCTCACGCCGATAGGGTGAGGTGGAGGCGAGAACGAGCCTTCGGCCGGCAGGCCGGCCCACCGGGTGACCGCCGCGCGCTTGCCCCGCGGTGCCGAGCTCCAGCGAGGCTCCTCCGCTATCGCCAGACATCATCATAGGTGTTGTTTTTGCAGTTCTTTTTGACTTGACGGGCACTTCGCGCTATTATCCGACGTTTTTCGTCTGCCGCGCCGGGAGCGCAGCACGCGCTTGGCTCACCGTACCCGGCTGCACATGCAATGGACCGCCACGCGCACTCCGGGAAGTTCGACGCACTGAAGCTCGCCGCGACACGCGGGCATATCGAGGGCAGTGTCGATCCCTTCGATCTCGACCGGGTTCAGGATAGCCTCGGCGATGAAGAAGGTGAGATTCCGCCGTCGCAGGTGAGCTACCGTATCGATGGCGAGGTCGACGCCGCCGGCCGACCCGTCCTCGACGTTTCGCTCGCCGGAGAGGTGCCGATGCAGTGCCAGCGTTGCCTGCGCCTCTTCACGTTGCCGGTGCAGCAGCGCACGACGTTGCTGCTGGCTCGCGACGAGCAGGAGCTCGCGTTTCTCGATGACAGCGACGAGCGCGAGGTCCTGCTGGCCGATGCGCCGCTCGATGCGCTGGAAGTCGTGTCCGACGAGCTGTTGCTGAGCCTGCCGTATGTTCCCCGGTGCGACCGCCAGGATTGCGTAGCCGCGACGCCGGAGCAACCGCAGGAGGGCGTCGAGAGTCAAAGTGCATTTGCCGCACTCGCAGCGCTGAAAAGACCCGGCAAGGACGCCGATCCAAACTGATCGCAAGCTGCGCGCTGCGGCGTGCGTTTCACCACCATCACACGTAAACGCAGGAGAACCTCCTCATGGCAGTCCAGCAGAACAAGAAATCGCCGTCCAAGCGCGGAATGCACCGCGCGCACGATCATCTGAAGAAGCCCTCGCTGGCCGTCGAGCCGGTGAGTGGAGAGGTGCACCTTCGCCATCACATCAGCCCCACCGGCTTTTACCGCGGCAGGAAGGTGATCGAGACCAAGAACGACGAGTGATCTTCATCCGGCGTAGCGGCACCGGAAACGGCAACCGCAACGGCGTGCAGGTATCCATCATCCCGAGCGCCCGCTGAATACGCTCGACCCTGCGTCCCGCATGTCTGCCGACCCTGCGCGCTCGATGCCGATCACGATCGCCGTCGACGCGATGGGAGGCGATCACGGGCCCTTGGTCACCTTGCCGGCCGCCCTGTTGTTTCTCGAAAGCACACCTGACGCACGCGTCATTGCGGTAGGCCTGGAGGCCGACATGAGCGCGGTGCTCGCCAAACGGCGCTCATCCGCCCGGGATCGCCTGCAGCTCCGGGCTGCTACCCAGGTCGTCGAGATGTCCGAATCCCCCGCGCTCGCTTTGCGCAACAAGAAAGACTCGTCGATGCGCGTCGCCATCGATCTCGTCAAGCAAGGTGCGGCGCAGGCGTGCGTATCGGCCGGCAACACCGGCGCCTTGATGGCGATCTCGCGCTTCGTGCTGAAAACGCTTCCCGGAATCGACCGGCCCGCGATCGCGTCACAGCTGCCAACGCGCAAAGGCGTGACGACTGCGCTGGATCTTGGCGCGAACGTGAATTGCACCGCCGAGCAGCTGCTGCAGTTTGCGGTCATGGGATCGGCCCTGGTGGCCGCAGTCGACGGCATCGAGCGTCCAACCGTGGGACTCCTCAATATCGGCGAGGAGGACATGAAGGGCAACGAGGTGGTGAAGGAAGCCGCCGAGCTCCTGAAGGGATCGGGTCTCAATTTCCACGGCAATGTCGAAGGCGACGACATCTACAAGGGCACGACCGACATCGTGGTGTGCGACGGCTTCGTCGGCAATGTCGCGCTGAAGACGTCCGAAGGACTTGCGAGCATGCTGTACGAATTCCTGAAGGCCGAATTCACGCGCACGCCGCTCAGCCGCATCGCCGCGGCGATCGCCTACCCCGTGCTGCGCGCCTTCAAGCGGCGCATCGATCCGCGTCGGTACAACGGTGCGACGCTCATCGGGCTGCGCGGCGTCGTGGTGAAGAGTCACGGCGGCGCGGATGCGCTGGCTTTCACGCACGCATTGCACAAGGCACATGCCGAAGTCGCCCACGGCGTTCTCGAACGTATCACCCAAAGGATGACGAGCGCGCATGCTGGCGCGGTCAACCGGGCCACTGCGCACTCGCTGCCTGCGGCGAATGCCTAGTCATCATCATTCACGCATTGCAGGGACCGGCTCTTACCTGCCGGCGCGGCTCGTGACCAACGCGGACCTGGAGTCCACCGTCGAAACGAGCGACGCATGGATACGCACGCGCACGGGAATCCGCGAACGGCACGTCGCGGCGGAGGACGAGAATACGAGCGATCTCGCGTTGCAAGCGTCGCGCCGCGCGCTCGAGGCAGCTGGCATCGCGCCTGGTGCCGTCGACCTGATCGTGGTTGCCACCACCACGCCGGACATGGTCTTTCCCTCGACGGCGTGCATTCTGCAGGCGAAGCTCGGCGCACGCGGTGGACCGGCATTCGATGTTCAGGCGGTGTGCAGCGGGTTCGTGTATGCGCTGGCCATTGCAGACCGGATGATTGCCAGCGGTATGGCACGTAACGCGCTCGTGGTCGGTGCCGAGATCTACTCACGTATTATCGACTGGAAGGATCGCGGTACGTGTGTGCTGTTCGGCGATGGCGCTGGCGCAGTGGTGCTCCTGCCGTGCGCGACGGGCGGCATCCTGTCGTCTCATCTGCACGCCGACGGTGCTCACCGCGACATGCTGTGCGTGCCAGGGACCGTGGCGAACGGAGAGGTGCGGGGGCGTCCGCTTCTGCAGATGGATGGACAGGCCGTGTTCAAGTTCGCAGTACGCGTGCTGTCCGAGGTGGCGCAGGAGGCGCTCGAAGCCAATGCACTCGACCGCAACGCGATCGACTGGCTCATTCCGCACCAGGCCAACGAACGGATCATCGAGGCGACGGCGAAGAAGCTTGGGTTGTCGATGGACAAGGTCGTGATGACGGTCGAGCGTCACGCGAACACTTCCGCGGCGTCTATTCCACTCGCGATGGACGAAGCCGTGCGCGACGGTCGCATTCGCTCGGGGCACCACGTTCTGCTGCTTGGTGTGGGGGGCGGCTTCACGTGGGGCTCGGTGCTGCTGCGCTGGGACGGGGCGTGACCATGCGCGTTGCCTTCGCATTTCCGGGACAAGGCTCGCAGTCGATCGGAATGATGGCCGGATACGACGCGCACCCGGTCGTGCGCGCGACCTTCGACGAGGCTTCGGCGGTGCTGGCGCAGGACCTTTGGTCGCTCGTGACCGAAGGGCCCGAGGACGAGTTGAACCGGACCGTGAATACGCAGCCCGTGATGTTGACCGCCGGCATTGCGACCTGGCGCGCATGGCACGAAAGTGGTGGCGCATCGCCCGTTCTGGTTGCAGGTCACAGCCTCGGCGAATACACGGCGCTCGTGGCCGCCGGCGCGCTTGCATTCGCCGATGCGTTGCCGCTGGTGCGCTTCAGGGCCCAGGCCATGCAGGAGGCCGTGCCCGCCGGGGTCGGCGCAATGGCCGCGCTCCTCGGGCTCGATGACGACGCTGTCGCGGCAGCCTGCAAGGAAGCGACTGCGGCATGCCCGGGACAGATTGTCGAGCCCGTGAATTACAACGCGCCGGGTCAGCTCGTGATTGCCGGCCATCGCGGCGCCGTCGAGCATGCGATTGCGGCTGCACGGTCGCGTGGTGCCAAGCGTGCAGTGCTGCTGCCCGTGTCAGCGCCGTTTCACAGCAGCCTTCTGCAACCCGCAGCCGAGCGGTTACGAGATCGTCTCGCAGGCATCGAGCTTGCGACGCCAACCATTCCCGTGCTGCATAACGTCGACGTGGCCGAGCATCCAACGGCTTCGGGTATGCGCGATGCGCTCGCGCGGCAGGCGGCGAGTCCCGTGCGCTGGGCCGACACCGTGCGATGCATGGCGGAGCAGGGCATCACGCACGTCGTGGAGTGCGGCCCGGGCAAGGTGCTCTCCGGGCTCACCCGACGCATCGCGCC
This sequence comes from Pseudomonadota bacterium, assembly GCA_030946875.1. Classification (GTDB taxonomy): domain Bacteria; phylum Pseudomonadota; class Gammaproteobacteria; order Burkholderiales; family Casimicrobiaceae; genus CAIWHR01. The sequence continues at coordinate 16,916 of JALYXY010000101.1, forward strand.
AGGGCTCACCGGATTGTCGCTGGGCGACGGTGCTGCGCTCGCCAGCGTGCGCGCGACACTCGAGTCGGCACGCGGCGGCGGTTCGTGATGGGCAGAACGCCAGCACTTGGCGCAACTCCGGTTCTGACTCGATGCGCTATTGAAATGGGGGCTTCCATGCGACGCGGCGTGCGGGTCGATCGATGCTGACGGTCGCGCTCGAGGGACAGGTTGCCCTGGTGACGGGCGCCACGCGCGGCATCGGTCGTGCGATTGCCACCAAGCTTGCCGAGGCCGGCGCAACGGTGATCGGAACCGCGACTACGCCCGAAGGTGCGCAGCGCATCGGCGAAGCACTCGGTGAGCGCCACCAGGGATGTACCCTCGACGTCACCGATGCGGCGGCCACCGAGGCGTGTCTCACCGACATCGAGGCTCGTCACGGCAATGTCACCATTCTCGTCAACAATGCCGGGGTCACGCGCGACAACCTGTTGCTGCGCATGAAGGAGGAGGAATGGGACACCGTCATGTCGACCAACCTCAAGGCAACCTTCCGCCTCTCGAAAGCGGTGCTGCGGGGCATGATGAAAGCGCGCTTCGGACGCATCATCCAGATCGGCTCCGTAGTCGGCAGCAGCGGCAATGCGGGGCAGGTCAACTACGCCGCATCGAAAGCGGCGCTGATCGGCTTCACCAAGTCGCTCGCCCAGGAGGTGGGCAGTCGCAACATCACCGTGAACTGCATCGCGCCGGGATTCATCGACACCGACATGACGCGTACGCTCGATGATGCGCAGCGCGAGAAACTCGTAGCGCGCATCCCGCTCGCGCGCCTCGGTTCACCCGACGACATCGCGCATGCTGTCGCCTTTCTCGCCTCGCGCGAAGCCGGCTACATCTCGGGCGCCACACTGCACGTCAACGGGGGCATGTACATGGCCTGAACGCTGGCCGGGCGCAAGATGCCGGAATCGGCAGGCGGGGCGCGGGTGCGATCTGGTAAAATTCGCCCGTTTACACTTGGGATCATCATCCCTGCTGGGGAGGAAACGCATGGAAAATATCGACCAACGGGTCAAGAAGATCGTCGCCGAGCAACTCGGCGTGAACGAGGCCGAAATCAAGAACGAATCATCGTTCGTCGACGACCTCGGGGCGGATTCGCTCGATACGGTGGAGCTCGTCATGGCACTCGAAGAGGAATTCGAAACCGAAATTCCTGACGAGGAAGCCGAGAAGATCACTACCGTTCAGCAAGCGATCGACTACATCAGCTCGCACGTCAAAAAGTAATGTTATTCGGCCGAGGTGCGCCGGGCGCACCTTGCGTCACGTCAGGTTTCCGAGTCGCCGCTCCGGCGACGTGTGCCTGAGAGCAATGCGGTGATCGCTTCAGGGCAATCCAAAAAGCCACTCAATATTCCATGAGTCGCCGTCGCGTCGTCGTGACCGGGCTCGGCATCGTCTCGCCGGTGGGTATCGGAGTCGCCACGGCATGGGAGGCGATCCTCGCCGGGCGATCGGGCATCGGGCCGATCACCGGCTTCGATGCTTCGCCCTTTCCGTCGCGCATCGCCGGTGAGGTGAAGAACTTCGACGTTGCGAAATACCTCTCGCCCAAAGAGGCGCGCCGCTACGACACGTTCGTGCACTTCGGGCTCGTCGCCACGATGGAGGCGGTGCACGATGCCGGGCTCACCGACTACGCCGGTGACAAGGAGCGCATAGGCGTCTCGATCGGCTCGGGCATCGGCGGGCTGCCGATGATCGAAGCCACCGCGAAGGTGTATTTCGAAGGAGGCGGGCTGCGCAAGGTGTCGCCGTTCTTCGTGCCTGGCACGATCGTCAACATGCCTGCCGGCCTCGTTTCCATCCAGTATGGTTATCAGGGACCCAACCTCGCGACAGCGACGGCCTGCTCGACCGCGAATCACGCCATCGGCGAAGGCTCGCGCATCGTCGAATATGGCGACGCCGACATCATGATCTGCGGTGGCTCCGAATCGACGGTCAGCGCGCTGGGTGTAGGCGGCTTCTGCGCCGCACGCGCGCTGTCCATGCGCAACGATGATCCGGCGACCGCGAGCCGCCCGTGGGACGTCGATCGTGACGGATTCGTGCTGGGGGAGGGCGCGGGCGTCCTGGTGCTGGAGGAATACGAGCATGCGAAGTCCCGTGGCGCGCACATCTATTGCGAGCTCACGGGTTACGGCATGAGCGCGGATGCCTTTCACATCACCGCTCCTCCCGAGGACGGCAACGGCGGTGCGCGGGCGATGCGCAACACACTGCGCAACGCCGGCATGAACCCGGACGACGTCGACTACGTGAACGCGCATGGCACGTCGACGCCTCTGGGCGACCTTGCCGAATGCCGGGCCATCAAGCGCTGTTTTGGCGATCACGCAACGAAGCTCGCGGTGAGCTCCACCAAGTCGATGACCGGCCATCTTCTGGGCGCTGCAGGCGGCATCGAGGCGATCTTCACCGTGCTCGCCATTCGTGATCAGGTGGTGCCGCCCACTGCCAACCTCTTCAAGCAGGACCCCGAGTGCGATCTCGATTTCGTGCCGCACACCGCACGCAAGATGCGCATCCGGAGTGCAATCTCGAACTCGTTCGGCTTCGGGGGCACCAACGCGACGCTCGCGTTCAAAGCGTTGTGACGGCATGAAGCAGGGTTGAGCGCACGATGGCGCTGATCGTCCAGAAGTATGGCGGCACTTCCGTGGGTTCCGTTGCCCGCATCCGCGACGTCTCGCGCCGCGTTCACCACTATCATCAGAATGGTCACCAGCTCGTGATCGTGGTGTCGGCCATGAGCGGTGAGACGAACCGGCTCCTCGCTCTCGCCAAGGAGCTTTCGGCAGACCCCGATCCGCGCGAGCTCGACGTCGTCGCAGCGACAGGGGAGCAGGTGACCATCGGTCTCCTCGCGATCGCACTGCAGGCCATGGGGCTCAAGGCGCGAAGCTACACCGGCGCGCAGGTACGCATCCTCACTGACAGCGCATTCACCAAAGCGCGCATTCTCGCGATCGACGAGCAGCGCATGCGCGCGGATCTCGAGAGCGGCGCCATCGTGATCGTCGCCGGGTTTCAGGGCGTGGACGAGCACGGCAACATCACCACATTGGGCCGCGGCGGTTCCGACACCTCGGGCGTTGCGCTCGCCGCGGCGTTGCATGCCGACGAATGCCAGATCTACACCGACGTCGATGGGGTCTATACGACGGATCCCCGCATCGTGCCTGAAGCGCGCCGCCTCGACACCGTCACGTTCGAGGAGATGCTCGAAATGGCGAGCCTCGGCTCGAAGGTGTTGCAGATTCGTTCGGTCGAGTTCGCCGGCAAGTACAAGGTAAAGCTGCGCGTGCTTTCTTCCTTCGATGATCCTGACTCGGACGCGAAGGGGACGCTCATCACTTACGAGGAGGACGAGCAGATGGAGCAAGCCATCATCTCCGGCATCGCGTTCACGCGCGATGAAGCGAAGGTTTCAGTCATGGGGGTTGAGGACCGGCCCGGCATTGCGTACGCCATCGTCGGACCTATTGCCGAGGCCAACATCGATGTCGACATGATCGTGCAGAACATCGGCGCGTCGGGACATACCGACTTCTCGTTCACGGTCAATCGCAATGAGTACCAGAAGACGCTTGACGTGCTTTCAAGTCAGCGAGGCAAGACGTTTCAGGCGCGCGAGATCATCGGCGACAAGCGGATCGGAAAGGTGTCGGTGGTCGGCATCGGCATGCGCTCGCACGTGGGCCTCGCGAGCAAGATGTTCAAGACGCTTGCCGACGAGAGGATCAACATCCAGATGATCTCCACGTCCGAGATCAAGATTTCCGTCGTCATCGACGAGAAGTATCTCGAGCTTGCGGTGCGCAGCCTGCATCAGGCGTTCGAGCTCGACAAGGAAGGTACGTCGCTGGTGGCGTGAGATGCGCAGCAGGGCCCGGTTGCATGTTGTCCGGATGCGCAGCCGGGCGCTGACGCATCGCAGCAGCCGCCGCCGTCCTGCTACGGGCCCGCGGTGGCTGCAGGCATGTCCCAGCGCCTGCAGACGTCCAGCCGGCCGCTGAACCCCGTCCAACCCCAGTTCGCCCTGAAAATCGCTGGAACTCGTGCCTGAAAGACCCGGTCTCTCCGTTGGGCGGCAGGTGCTACGGCGCTGCCGACGATCAACGAACGAGGTGGAGGGTTCATGACACAGTCGAATGTTGGAATGGGTGCCGGGTCGGGTGCCGGCAGTAGCACAACACAGACAGGCACGCCTGACGTGACGTATGACCTGATCAGCGTCATCTACCACGCGCTGCAAGGCGCGGAGACCTACGGCAAGTACATTCAGGACGCGCAGCAAGGCGGCAATCAGGAAGTCGCGCAATTTCTGCGCGAGGTGCAGCAGGAAAACGAGCGGCGCGCTACACGCGGCCGCGAGCTCCTCGCGCGCTGTTTGCAGCAGGGTCAGGGCAATCAGCGCATGTCGCAATAGCGAGGTGCGGCCAGCGAGGACGGGCCTGCGGGCCCGTTTTTTTGCCCGCGACTCGGTGAGCGCGAAGCGGACCTGAGCCTTGGAGCAGAACGGCCCCAGCATGCACGGTGCAGGCACTATATAATCCGCGACTGCGTTCCGGAGACGTGTCCGAGAGGTCGAAGGCACTCCCCTGCTAAGGGAGCATACGGGCTAAAACCTGTATCCAGGGTTCGAATCCCTGCGTCTCCGCCAGTGACCCTTTTCGGGCCATTTCAAAACACTCCGCAGTTTCCCGCAGTCCTTCGCAAGCCCCTGCCGTTGCGCGTAGAACGCGTGCAGAACGTTTCACGCCATCCCATTTGCGGCCGACCCCATGCGGGGGTAATCTATGGGGGTAATCCGCAAAAGGGGTAATGCGATGGCGACCAATAAGCTCACGGACCTCTTAATCCGCGCCGCGATCAGGAAGGCGCACGAGGAGGGCACTAGTCTCAAGAAGTTCGACGGCAACGGTGGCTATCTGCATATCAACACCAAGCCGGCCGGCACGGACCTGTGGAAGCACAAGCTGTACTTGCGCGACGGTAGCGAAACAACACTCTCATACGGTGCTTATCCGACAGTGACCCTCGCGGAATTTCGCGTGAAGCGCGAAGCAACGCGCAAGGCGGTCGCGGATGGGGAAAACCCGATGCAGGCCAAGCGCGAAAAGCGCCAACTGGCGAAGGCTCAACGCGAGGCAGCAGTGGAGGAG